>NYUB01000042.1 GCA_002683785.1 Deltaproteobacteria bacterium | reverse complement strand
TTGGTGGAGACGAGGGGGATCGAACCTCGATCAACAAACAGATCCTCAAAGGATGAGGTCTATCCAGATACAAGCAGAGTATTAGTGTATGGCTCCTGCGATGGCCTGGGAGAAGGAGTTGAGTAATCTTGGGTTGGAGAGCAGTTGTTTCCGCAATCCGCTGGAGAGCTCGAGCTGGAGGCCGCCACCAGAACTTCCGCGGTTACAGAGGTTGTCGGGGCGGAGTCCAGGATAGCGTTTGCCTTGGGGGGTTTGGTCACGGAGGTTGACCAGTCCAGTGAGTTTTTGTTTGAGGCGATCCAGTCCTTGCTGGTATGCACCTCCCGGGATGAGCCAGGCTCCGTCTCCGTTTTCTGCAAGCACTCCATGGACGCAGAGCAGTCTCGGGTGTGAAGCTGCCAACTGAAGGGCGAGGGGTTCGTCGAATCGATGGCTGGTCAGGTGCAGGTCTCCTCCATCAGGCTCTTTCGTTCCTCTGAACGAATAGAAACTCACGTCCGCGGCAAGGCTGATGGCCCGCGCGATTTCCGTGGTTCTGCTTTCGATGTTGCCGCCGTGGGGTGCTGCAACCAGCCATGTCGAGTTGGGCACCAGCCTATGTTCGATCCGAAATGCATCTTCGGAGCGGCTCAGTTCCTCGAAATTCTGGTAGCGGTCGGCCATCCTTTGATCTTTTTTTTCCTGTTTGGCCGCATACGATTAAGACACTTGGTCCCGCCTTTCAAGGAGGGCATAAACCGCGACAAAATCGAGCGGAGTCCTTTATTTTATTCAGGAAAAAAGGGTTCAAGCCTTCTGTGTTGAGGGAGACTGTATAAGACGAGAATCAGCGGTAGAAGATGTGCTTACCAAATTTTCTGGTAAGGGTCAGTTTTTTGGCCCAGAAGGGTTGAACATAGCTTGCGTGGTAGTGGGTCGCACCGCCAGTGATGTCATGTTCTGGAAATAACAGGGCAAGAGCCGCAATCCTTCTCGATTCATGCCGCAGCCTACGGTTTCTCATACGGTCGCTTTTACCGTCACAGAACCAGGAGAATTGGCAGGCCCAGGTTTTGTGCTTGATCCTCGGACCCTGGTAGACGACGCCACAGATGGTGTTGGGAAATTTTGAATGATTGACCCGGTTGAGGGTTGCCATCGCCACAGCAAGCTTGCCGGAAGCATCTTCGGTGGCGGCTTCGAAATAGATGTTGCGTGTCAGGCATTCGATTTCGGTTTTCCTGATCCCTTGAATCTCGAGACCAAAATCCAACGGTTTGTAATCCAATACCTTTACTTCTGCTAACGGCTGATGGGTTCCAAGAAGGACCATCAGTGCCATAATCGCATGGCATTTGACGGATTTGGTGAAGTCCATTTCCAATTGTTTGATGTGAAGTTGTAGTCTTGTATACCGTGGAAGGACCGGAAAGGATCACTCCTTTCCGGTTGAGGAGAATCAGAGGTCTTCGACTCCGAGGATTCCTGTGAAGTTATGCATCAGCTTTTCGTCTGATTCACTACTGGAATCATTGTTCCAGCCGTGTTCTTCGAGCATTTGTGACACAAGTCCTTGCTTAACTGTTCTCTGATGTTCGATCTGACCGCCTTTTTCCAGAAAACGGCTGACAGCCAGATTGATATCCTCCCTTGAAGGGGTGTTTTTTGTTGAACGGTTCATGATCCTGCTTCGGCTCATTTGGTCGTTTCGGGTTTGGCAACGGGCTTTTTTGCGGAGGCCTCCTTTTTCTCCGACTGCAGGGACGTCATCATGTCGTACTGCTTGCGAAGGTTGTCTGCTCCACTGGTGTAATTTTCACGGAGTTTGTTGAGCCACTCCTTTTCGAAGGTCAGAGTGGTTTCGATGTTGCGTTCGATAGTGCTTCCAACCATATCCCGGGTTTTATCGATCATACCGCCGATGTTTTGCTCATAAAGTTTTTCAGCCTGCTCAAACTGGTTTTTCGACTCGGGCCAGTAAGTTTCAGTGAATTTAAGGACCATCGACTTGTACTGGTTCTTTTGGCTGTCCAATTCCCGGTTCATGTTCTGTTCCCAGTTCTGATATTGCTGGCGGGTTTCGTTCAGGTTTTTCTCCTGCACAGCAAGTCCCTCTTCGACCATCGAGAGGGTGTTTTCCAGGGCCTGCTTCTGCCAGTTGAGGAAGGTTTCCATGCCTTGGTTGGCCGCCTTCTGGGCGTTATTGTTGTAATCGGTAAAATTAATCATCGCTGCCTTTCATCAATGAGGTTAAATTCGATTTTAGGAAATACATAATCTGTATGAAAACCATTATTGTGCAAACGCACTATTAAGTCAAGNAATTATTTTGCGATTGCACAAATAATAATGCATCTCACTGATAATAANCATAAAATTTTTTTATGATATNCTCTTTCAGGAAGCGTGATTCGGTTTCCAAAACTTTCAGGGACTCGACTCGCTTCCTTTCCGGATGATCCTGCACTCGAATTTTCTTCCGAAAGTTTCATCTACTTTGTTTCCCCTTCCAAGAGCAGCTTTTGGAAGAAGATGCCATTGCTGGAAGTTCAGTGGAGGGTCAACAAAACTGAAATCAAACAATCTATCCATTCCATTGATGTAAAGGGATACGTAGATTATAGGTAGTCCCTTGAATGGGGATTTGAGTTATTTGTTGGGTGTACCATGATGTTTTGGTGTAAAACCTCACTGATTTTGATTCATGCGGGCTCCTCTAGAATTCCTCAACCTGAAGCATCAGCGAANGCTATTCTNAGTCTGTCTGATTCTTTCAGTGTTGATGCTGTTCATGCTTCAATACTTGGATCGGACTTTGCGTACCGCTGCGGCTCCCTGGGGCATGGTTTCGTTCCAGCTCGCTGGATCGATGGAGGAATCCCGGTCCATCCTCCAATCGTGGGGTGCTATGGGATGCGTCCATGCCGCCCTCAGCCTCGGTCTGGATTTCCTGTTCCTGTTCTTCTACTCCACCGCCTTTAGCCTGGCCTGCATGCTTTGGAGCGAGGGAGTTTCGGGGAGTTTTGAAAGGATCCGCTTTTTTGGAAGCCTGTTTGCCTGGATCAGTCTGTTTGCGGGAGTCTTCGATGGACTAGAAAACCTGGCGTTGATCCAGTTGCTGTTCGGCAGTGAACATTCAGCCTGGATTGGGATGGGCCGCTGGAGCGCGCTGACCAAGTTCGGACTGTTGCTTACCGTGATGACATGGCTCAGTTATGTTTGGATACTTCGTCTCCGAGGAAAACACTGACCGTGCAGATTCTGCTCGGTTACCCGGGCTTATGATGCCTCTTCCAGAGTTGCACGCTTTGTGCAAGNATGTAAGATAAGCGTGAAAAAAGTTTCCAGGAAGGAATTTGGGCGGCCAGGAGGGTGCCAGCTTTGTTCAATGTTTGTCTCCTTTTTTTTGTTCCTCCCTTATTGGTGTCTTCCACGTTTTAGTTGTGATTTTTCAAGCACTTGGTACATTAAACAAAAAATCCGGCAGGACATTGGAGTTCTGACCGTTGACCGGCCGATGACCAGGGGCCGGATTCAGCACGCCGAAAGAGTTTCCGAAAAGGGAGCAGTCTGCAGAGGCGTCAAATTTTGGAAAAGGTAAAACGGACATGATCAGCAACCCCATTCTGATTGTTGACGACGAAGTGGAAATGCGGATAGCAATGTCGGAAACCCTCAAACACTGTGGGTATCCCGTCGAACTGTCTCACAACGCCATCGACGCCCTCAAGAAGTACAAGGAAAACGACTATTCGATGGTGATTACNGACATGACCATGCCCAAACGCAGTGGGCTGGAGTTGCTGAAGGACATCAAGCGTCTGGATGCCGCCAAGCCGGTGATCATGGCCACTGCCTATGCGACGGTGGAGACCGCAGTCGAGGCGATGAAGCATGGTGCTTTCGATTACATCAAAAAACCAATCGACTTTGATTCCTTTCTCTTTCTGGTGGAACGTGCGTTGGCCTTCAAGGGGCACACCGGTTCGATGGTTCCCCTAGAGGAAGCCAAATCGATCAAGGGGCGCGTCACGGAAACAAGCAAGGAGATCGTCACCCAGAATCAGGAAATGGGAAGCCTGCTTGACGTGTCCCAGAACATTGCCAAGAGCAAGGCGACGGTATTGATCCAGAGTGAGAGCGGGACGGGCAAGGAACTGCTGGCACACTTCATCCACGACAATTCCGAACGGGTCGGCAAGCCCTTTGTCGCCGTCAACTGTGCGGCACTTCCGGACACGTTGCTGGAGAGTGAACTGTTCGGCTATAAGAAAGGTGCATTTACCGGCGCCAACCAGGATCACCGTGGAAAATTTGAACAGGCCCATACTGGAACCATCCTGCTCGACGAAATCAGTGAAATGGCGATGCCGCTGCAGGCAAAACTGCTGCGGGTGCTCCAGGAACATGAAATCGACAAAGTTGGAGGCAAGGAGCCGATCCAGGTGGATGTCAGGGTGGTGGCAACCACCAACCGAAGCATGCTTGAAATGGTTGAATCCGGAAAATTCCGTGAAGACCTTTATTTCCGCCTCAATGTGATTCCACTCGCCCTGCCGGCGTTGCGTGAAAGGATGGATGACCTGCCAATCCTCGTAGAGCATTTTCTGGACAAGCATGCACGTCTGAACAAACGCGAACGTCCTGCAGTCAGTCCGGAAACGATGGCTATTCTGAAGGACTACCGTTGGCGCGGCAATGTCCGTGAGCTGGAAAATGTGGTGGAACGGGCGTTGTTGCTCTGTGATGGCAAGGAGATCAAACCGCACAATCTGCTGATGCATTCACAGATGGGCAAGCAGAGCATTAACCAGGACCTGGCCCGCGCAACCTCCGTCCAGCCTGCATCCGAAACCGAAGCAGCGACGCCGGAAAGCAAGGAATCCGCACTCGGCATCGAGGTTGGAATGTCAATGAAGGAAGCCGAGAAGAAGCTCATTTTCGAAACCCTGAGGGAAACCGGGGGTAACCGTACCAAGGCGGCGAAGATTTTGGGCATCAGCATCCGTACCCTGCGCAACAAACTCAATGAATACCGTGCCGAAGGCGAAGACATTGAAGTCGAAGCCGAGAACTGAGCCGGTCCGGTTGACCCACGCCTAGGTCTGCCTCTGCAGTCCGGGACCATCGTCAGGCGCACACGCAGCCATTACTATGTGGACCTTGGAGAAGGTTCACCTCGTCTTTGTCGCATTCGCTCCAATCTTTTTCACCAGGAACCCCGGGAATCTCGCATCGCCGTCGGAGACGAAGTGCGTGTCGAATTTCAACCTCCCCATGAAACCGGTTGGATCCTCGAACGCCTGCCACGCCGCACGGAACTGACTCGCAGGGCGGCAGACCGTAGTGAAGCCCAAGTACTCGTGAGCAACGCGGAAACGCTGATCATCGTTTCTGCGATGAAACGCCCCGCGTTCCGATACGGGGTTATTGATCGACTGATTGCCGTGGGTCTGCAGGGAGGCCTGACGCCGGTGATCCTGTTCAACAAGTCTGACTTGGCCGAAGCGGAAGAGCTGGAAATTCCAACCCGGCTTTACCGGGGCATCGGTTACCGTGTGATTCAAACCAGTGTCGTCCAAAACAGTGGAATGGAGGAACTGAGGGAATTGTTGAGCGGAGCAAAATCCGTACTTTGCGGACACTCCGGAGTGGGCAAATCGTCCCTGATCCAGATCCTTTTCCCGGAATGGTCGATTAAGGTGGGAGAGGTGAAACGGAAAAGCGGTACCGGACGCCACACCACCATCCTGGCCAACATGTATCCGTTGCCTGGGGAAGGTTGGCTGGTGGATACCCCGGGGGTCCGGGAGTTGATGCCCTTCGGGATGAAGCCTCAGGAACTGGGGAGCTATTTTGAAGAATTTACGGAACCCTCCGAAACCTGCCGTTTCAAAAGCTGTAGCCACCTTCGGGAACCGGATTGCGGGGTCAAACAGGCCTTGGAGGATGGGCAGATCACGGAAGAACGCTACCGGAGCTATGGCATGATCTACGACTCGCTTTCTTCCTGATCAACTCCTGTCATCCTTTCGGCTCCATTTCTCCTCTCGATTCTCTCAAGCGCCTGATGATTTCCTGCACCCGCACTTTGTCCGAAGCAGAAGGATTCGGATTCTTCCTGGACTTTCCAGATTTTAGCGGGGGTGTTTGCTGAAGAGATTCTCCTGAAGGTTCAGGCAAAGTGTCTTCAGGAGCCAAGATTTTTTTGGAGGAGGAAGAAACGTATGCCACCTGCTGGAACAGTTCCTCGAGGTCTGGGAAAGCTTGGTGGATCATCTTCAGCATCCCTGGTCCTCCAGGGTGAAGACGGAGCAGCTTAGCCTCAGATGCAGTGCTGCAATTCAGGATGAGGACGGCTTGGTCCTCGTTCACACGATGGATGTGGTCCGGGAGGCAGTTTTCGAATATCTTCCTGGGCTGAAGTTCCTGCCAGCGTGAAAGCATCTCCTCGAGTCCCCTCTGGTCATGGCTGGTCCTGCCGAGATCTCCGACCTTACATCGTATCGCACCCAATGGAAGTTCAGGCAAGAGTTCCCGAAAACGCTGGAGGTAGGTTGCTTCCTCAAACTGAACCGCCTGGGCGATGCTTCCGTCGTAGACCGTCAGGTGCAATACCGCATGGCGTGGGACAAACTGTGAATGTCTTCGGAGCAAGTGGATCTCTTCTTTTTTCAGGGGCCTGCCAAGCCTGCGACGCAAAGCGGACTGGAAATCGCGCCATTCGGAATAAACCCTTCCGTTCAGGTCTTCGGTGATCTGCATCAGGTCCATCGCTGGTGCGGCGATTCGAAGTTTTTCCAAAAAGGCACTGTCGACTTCGAAATGCTGTTCGACTGAGATCCTGCTTGGTTGGGCGTGGCTTGCCATGAACCCCCCGATTTCCCTGTACCAGAGCCGGCGCAACTTGACCAGTTCGAGCAAATGCTGTTGTCCAGTGGCCTCGAAAATCGTCTTGAGCACCTCGAGGGCATTGCCATACGATGAGTCGTCATTCGCTTTACGGTAGCCGATGGAGCGCAGAAAACCACTGAGCTGTTCTGCTTCAGTTTGTTGGGATGAAGATTTTTTTCTCGGAGTTCTTTTTCTTTTTCCGCGGACTTCAGTCATAATGTAATTATCTACGCAAGTATTTCATGAATCAGAGACTCCTTTTTGTAGCATGACCCTGCCTGACAGTGAAGTTCCTGGTATCCTCGTAGCCCTGCCGGGCCTGAAGGATTCCTATTTCGAGAAAACGGTGATCCTTCTGTGCAACTACAATGAGGAAGGCGCGATGGGACTGGTGATGAATCATACCTCTGGGTCTCAGGTGCGCGAGATTTTGAAGGAGGAAACTTCCCAGGACGGACTGCTTAACATTCCACTTCTTCTCGGAGGCCCCGTTCAACCCGAAATGTTCTGGGCGGTCCATGGTCCGGATTACGAAGGGGAATCGACCACGACACTTTCTCCTGGAATCAGACTCAGCTCCGCCAAGGAGTTGATCAATGAATTGGAAACAAATGGGCTGCCGGAAACATGCCATATGGGATGCGGTTATTCGGGTTGGGGACCACAGCAATTGGATGGTGAAATCCAACATGAATCATGGTGGTTAGGACCTCTCGATGAAGAATTGCTGATGGAAATGGATTACGGGCTACGCTGGGAAACGACTCTGAAAAACCTCGGCATCGATCCACTGACAGCAGGATTCATCTCCTCCGGAACCGTGTGATCCGATTTTTCAACTGCGGTTGATCTTGAAACGGAAGACACGGGATTCGGGATAATCAAAATCTTTCAGTTTCCAATCCGGTAACTCTTCCGGCTCAACTTCCTCAAATCCGCATTGGACGAAGATGCTGGATTGAGACATGGTTAGTGCGAAGAGGTTTCGAAATTCACGTTTTTGAGCTTCCTGAATAACCGCCTCGACCAATTCTCGGCCTATGCCCTGATTGCGGTGGGAGGCCGAAACCGTCAGACTGCCAATCAGTGCTGCGGGACTGTCGCGAGAGGTATGGAATTCTACGCATCCTGTGATTTCTTCATCGATGCAGAAAACGTGGAAGTCATCGACATGCTGTCCCAGGTACTCCCGACTGCGGTAGACCACTGTCTTTTCTGTGGAGGATTCTCCCAGCAGTTCGCTGATCCTCTGGAGGTCGCTCATCCGTGCAGAGCGGATCTTGCGGTAGTCGCTGTTGGTCACCATCAGCCCGATTCCTCCCGGGGTCAGTATCTCTTGCAGCAACGATCCGTCTACCCCTGAGTCCAGGTCATGACAGCGCTCCACTCCTCTTTCACAGGCGTTCAGCAAACCTTGCCAGACCCTTCCGGCTTCTTCGGGTATTTTTTCCTGTTCCAGCCAGAGCCGCATGGCGGAGGTGTTCATTTCATTGGAAGGAAGCCTGCTGAAATGGGCTTGGTTCTGGGTTCCCAAATGGACCAGTTTTTTGGCATGGGCCGCTGAGGCGACTTCGATCGAGGTTTCCCATGAATCAAGAAGCCACAAGCGCCCCTTTTCTCCGATGCCAAAGGATGGTATTATAATTAGTTTATTTGAGTTCAATGCCTCGTGCAGGGGGTCGAGCAGGATTCCCGATACCCTGCCTTTGGGCAAACGCCGTTCCTCCGGATGGATTTCGGAGGGTACCGCCTTGATCAGATGCGCGGAGAAGGTTTGAACCTTTTGGCTGATGCTGTGTATCCGGGTTTGCAGTTCCCAATTGGCAGAGGCAATCGAACGGCGTATTTCATTGAAATGGGATTCCGACGGAGAATTTGAAAAAATGGATGGTTCTCCAGGACCATGGACGAGGATGATCTGCAGCCCTGCCCGGTTGAGCAGGACGAGGTCTTCGATGATTCGTGAATCCTCCTCCGGAGCAGGAAATTCTCCGAGGTGGAAGACCAGGATTTGCCCCTGGAATTCCTCGAAATAAGGAAGTGCCTGACGCAGATGTCTGGCAAAACTTTGGTTATTTTCAGTAGATACGAATGATTTCATGCATCATTTAGGGGATCCAAACAAACTATTTTCAGCAGATGCGTTGACCACTGTCAATTCCGGTCTGTTGGGCAAGGTTTGCGGGAATTGCAAGCCGGGGATATTTTACCAGCATCATGAAAGTCGCTAAAAAGAAATGATTATCAGCTACAAATTGTCCAGCAAATCCATAGGAACTCTGAAGAAGAAAGGGTTGAGTGAAAAGGCGGTCACCGAACTTCGTTCGATGGAGGATGTTTTTTTTGAATCCCCGGAAACTTTTATGAAGCGGGTGAGCAGGCTGGAAAGCGCGGATGAAATCATGGCCCGTGAGAAACAGTTGCTGAAAGTAGCTAAAGGCTATTTCCGGCTCGACCGCTGGATCAGGAACAAAACCCTGCGCGAGTGGGTCGAGGCGATCATATTCGCTCTGGTGGTTGCGACCATTGTACGGACTTATCTGTTTGCCCCATTCCAGATTCCCTCAGGATCCATGATTCCAACGATTCAAATCGGGGATCACATCTTTGCTAGCATGTATTCGTATGGCTCTCCGATTCCCCTCACCGGCAGCAAGCTTTTCGAAAAGCCGATTAACCGGGGGGACATCGTCATCTTTCCCTATCCCCGGGATCCGGACATTGATTACATCAAAAGGGTCATCGGCATGCCTGGAGAAACTCTGGAAATCCGCAAGGACCAGGTCTACATCAATGACCAGTTGTTCAAGGAAAGCTATGCTTATTTTGACCCGGAGCAGCGCAAAGTGATGGGGGCGGGGGCGGCCGCTTATCCGGTCAGCAATTTCGGTCCAGTTCGGATTCCAGAGGGTAAGATATTTGTGATGGGAGACAACCGATACAACAGTGCCGATAGCCGCTTCTGGGGTTTTGTCGAGGCTTCAAGCGTCGTGGGCAAGGGACAGATGATCTACTGGAATCATGATCCCCGTGAGAGTTTTTTCGACGGCTATCAGCTCGGCCGGATGTTTTCGTTTTTGAAATGAATCATGTATTTGTCAAACTGCCTGTGCAGCATTCGATCTTAGCAATGGATGGAAGAAATCATAATCCCACACGAAATGACGGAGCATGTCGATGAAGGAAGGCCCTGAGTCCCTGAAAGAACTTTCACGGAATGACCCCTGCTGGTGTGGAAGCGGGAAAAAATTCAAGAAATGCCACCTCGGCAAGGACCAGCCACCTGCACGGCCAAAGAACCCGGTACCTCAAAACCCTCGCCGGATTATGATCAAGACCGAGGAGCAGCTCGAGGGAATCCGCAGAAGCAGCATACTGACCCGGGATCTGCTGGATATGCTTGAAGAACGGATCCAGGTTGGAGTGACTACCAACCAGATCAACGAATGGGTACACGAAGAGACTTTGGCTCAGGGAGCTGATCCTGCACCGCTCAATTATGGACGTGGCAAGGGGCCAAGAGGGAAACCTTTTCCTAAAAGTGTCTGTACGTCGATCAACGAGGTCATCTGCCATGGTATCCCCAATGAACGTATCCTGGCGGACGGAGACATCATCAACGTCGACGTGACCTGCAACCTTGACGGTTATTTCGGAGACGCGAGCCGGATGTTCATCATAGGCGAGATCCCGGATTCTACCAGGGAACTTGTTGAGGAAACCAAGAAATGCCTGGAACTGGGAATCGCCCAGGTTCGCCCGGGGGGTAGGACCGGAGACATCGGGTATGCGATCCAAAACCATGCCGAAAGCCTTGGATATTCGGTGGTCCGTGATTTCTGCGGTCATGGGGTAGGTGTGGAATTTCATGAAGCACCCCAGATCCTTCATTATGGCTCAACAGGCAGCGGAGACATCATGCAGCAGGACATGGTATTTACCATTGAACCGATGATCAACATGGGACGTCCCGAAAGCAGGATCCTCGGGGATGGTTGGACGGCAGTCACGGTGGACGGTTCACTTTCCGCCCAGTGGGAGCATACGATTCATGTCACTGCAGAAGGCTACGATGTACTGACGGGATGAGGCTTGTCCCGGAGCGAATTCCAGGCGGATTCTGCTTGTACCTGCGGGCCTTGCTTCTTATCTTATAAAATAAACCTTTTGACACAATTCTAGACGCCTCAGACTCCATCGACGAACCAGAAAAGGCGGTGATCAAATCAATTTAGGAGTGCCAACCTCACCAGATCTTCACTATGGAATGGAACAAGCCACCCAATAAATCTCCGTGGGACAAAAACAACCCCACCCCTGACATTGATGAGTTGCTCAACAATCTTCAGGGAAAATTCAAATTCGGAATGCCCCAGAAAAACTTGAGTCTGTTGATCCTGGTGGTCCTGGCTGTGGTCTGGCTCGCTACTGGAATCTTCATCGTCGATCCTCAGGAACAGGCGGTAATCAAACGTTTCGGGGAGGTCTATGATATCGTCGGGCCAGGTCCGCATTACCATCTGCCAAGCCCGATCGAGACCGTTCAAATCGAACCTGTGACCGCAGTCAGACGGATCGAGATAGGATTTCGCACCATCGATCCGGGGCCTCCGGCAAAATATCGTCAGGTGAAGAAAGAATCGTTGATGCTGACGGGTGATGAAAACATCGTCGATGTGCAGTTCACCGTTCAGTACAAAATCGCACAGATCGAAGATTACCTCTATAATCTCACGAATCCGGACGAGACCGTGAAATCAGCTGCGGAATCGGCGATGCGTGAAGTGATCGGGGATACCACTGTGACAGAAGCCCTGACCGTCGGGAAAGCAAAAATTGAATCGACTACTGCAAACCTGCTTCAGGAGACTATGAAGGGTTATAATTCGGGGATCTTGATCGGAAACGTCAAACTTCAGGATGTCCACCCTCCGGACCAGGTTAAGGAAGCATTCAAAGACGTTGTCAGCGCAAGGGAAGATCGTGAAAAACTGATCAACGAAGCGGAAGGGTATATGAACAATCTCATCCCTCAGGCTCGAGGGGAAGCAAAACAGATCATCAATGCAGCAGAGGGGTACGCAGAGAAGACCACCCTGATTGCAGAAGGTAAAGCCAAGCGTTTCAATTCAATTTACGAGGAATATCGTAAAGCCAAAGAGGTCACCCGGGAGCGGATCATGCTTGAAACGATGGAGGTGATCATGCCCAAAGTGAACAAGGTGATTGCTGATGAGCAGGTTGGCAAAAACCTTCTCCCATTTCTTCCTCTCAACGAACTGCAGAAGGCAGCCTCGAAGCAATAAACCGCCCCAAAGAATCAGTAAAATTATAGCGGTTCCTATATCTCCTCAGCCTGGTTCATCCGGGCATGAGTCTTATCCCCATGGCTGCAGGCTTTGCTGTGATGAAAGCTAAATCGTATCATTTGATTCAAATATGCTGAAGAAGCACCCATTCCTGCCCACGTTCCTGTTTCTTTTTATATTCGGTTGCCGGTTAGGGATGCTCCAAGCGGAAGTCCTTCCGGTTTATGATACCCTCGGAGGCGACTTTGAGATGGATAGCACTCTCGGAAAGACCGTCAGCCTTAAGGATTTTGAGGGGAAACTACTGCTTATCTATTTTGGTTATACGTCCTGTCCAGACGTTTGCCCTACAACGTTGACCGTGATCAAGCAGGCTGTTCAAAAACTGGATCCAAAAAACGAGCTGATCCAGGTTCTGTTTATCAGTGTCGATCCTGAACGTGACAGTCTGGAGAAGATGAAAACCTATCTGGAATTCTTCAATCCTGGATTTGTAGGATTGCACGCGCCCTTTGAGGAAGTGCAGCAGGTTGCCAAAAAGTTTGGTTCTTTTTTCATGAAGGATGAAGTGAACAAGTCGGCGATCGGTTACCTTGTAACCCACACCGGTTACGTCTACCTGATGGACCGTAAGGCTAGGATTCGGAAAATGTTCAGCAGCAAAGTTGACACACCTGAAATGATTGAGACGGTGAATCTTCTGTTGAAACCCTGACCAATAATTTATCCCTGAAGATCGTGGTTCAGGGCTCCTCTTTGTTCCTTGGACAGATCCATTTCGCACTTCAATTCGGGATGATCCACACCAATCCCTTTGGGTGTTCTGCCTGAAGTGTCAAATTTGAGATACTGTACCGAAGATAGTTTTTCATCATCGATCTGACGTTTATCCCACTCGGCATAAACCCGTTCTCCTGAATCGAGGACCAGGTAAATTTTTTCCTGAAGTCCCAGCCATTCTCGGAGTTTCTGTGGTCGGATTTGAGCATCTGCAATTTCGATCAGGAGCACGCATCCGAGTTCTCCTTCCTCACCAATCAATTCGTTGTAGGTTTTTATTTCATGCTGGATCGCCTCTTCCTTGACGATCTGTTCGACCCGCATCATTTCCTGAATCTGGTAACGGATCGTTTCCGTGTTTTCGAAAAGGAAGGTCAGGTATTCTCCGAGATGGATTCTTCTTGGTTCTTTTTGCTTCAAGACCGAAAGCTGGATTTCATTCCTCTTTTCACCATAGGTGACGTAATCCAGGATTTCTTCACGTTGGACAGGTTTCATTCTTTATTTTCCGAAGGCTCTATTTTGGTTGGAAATCCATCCTCCTGATAAGCCCTTGCGAGGATGCTCATCGGATGCATCGGTTTTCTTCCGGCATGCTGGCCAAACTGAATTGCTGCCAGTGGACAGTCGGTAGCCCAGACTTCGGCACCGGTGTTTTTCATGCTGCTGAATGCTTTTTCTCCAATCCGGATCGAGGCTTCGAAGGACTCGGTTTTCATCGCATACGTTCCATCATGCCCACAGCATTCCATGGTCAACTGAGGTTTAAGATCTGGAATCAGTTTCAACAGATCTCTGCCTCGAAATCCGGCTCCTTGCGTACGCAGATGGCATGGGGCATGGTACGCGACCTTTTGACCAGGTGTGCTTTTGAAATCTCGTTTAAAACGTTCCTCTTTACGGATATCCCAGAGGTATTCTGTTGGGTTTTGAACCGCTTCTGCGAGCTTTTGTGCAGATTCACGGTCATTGCCCTCCAGCAACTCAGAATATTCCCGTTTCATCATCATGGAGCAGGTCGGGTTGAGTGCGAGGATTTTCGAGCCTCGGTTCACGTGAGGCATGAGCAGATCCAGATTATGCTTCGCCTGTTTCCGCAGGCTTTCCAGATCTCCCTGTTCCCATGAAGGCATGCCGCAGCATTGAAGGCCCTTGACACATCCACATTCCACCTCGTTGTGTTTGAGAACTTCGAGGGTGTCAAACCCGATTTCAGGTTCGTTGTTCTGAACGTAACAGGTTTGGAACAATACGGTTTCTGGATTTTCCTTGGAAATCATGCCTTTGGATTCTGCCTGTTTTTCAAAGGTTTGCGCACAGAAATCTGGAAGATCCTTGTCACGGTGGATGCCGAGTACCTTTTCCATTAAAACCCTATGGATTTTGACACGATTCATCTTGTTCGCCATTCCGAAGGACATGCGGGCCAGCTTCGCGCTCCCATCGGGGTTTCCCAGAACCCGGTCGCGTAAGGGCTTTTCTCGTGTCTTTGCTTTTTGGGCATTGTAGCGGTGGACCAGCTTGGGAAAATCGAGCTGAAACTCATGACCGTCTCGGGGCGTGTAGGGGCATTGAACTTCACATAGTTTGCATTGAAAACAGGCATCCATCACATGTTCAATATCCATGTCCTTCAATTCTGAAACTTTCCCGTCATACTGCTCGTCCAACAATTTGAAGAGGTTGGGAAAGGAATCGCAGTATTTGAAACACATGCGGCATCCATGGCAGATTTCATAAGCACGATCAATTTCCTGCTTCAGGGCACTACTGTCCCAGTACTTGGGTTCTTCCGGGTCATAACTCATTCCATTGCTTGGAAGATACGAGATCCGGTCCTTTTTGGCCTCCATGAATACCTTAAAAAAAATGATTATATTTATGACAAAATAAACTATTTATATCAGAATCATACGGGAATCAAAGAGTTTCTGATTCCCGTATGTTACAGGGCGGTATTAAAGGGAATCAGCTGATGGTATCGAGCATTTGCTGAAAACGTCCGGCGTGAGATTTTTCCGCTTTTGCCAGGGTTTCGAACCAGTCAGCAATTTCATTGAAGCCCTCATCACGTGCGGTTTTTGCCATTCCAGGATACATGTCAGTATATTCATGAGTTTCACCGGCGATGGCAGCCTTCAAGTTGTCGGTAGATTCTCCAATGGGCATGCCATTGGCAGGATCGCCAACTTGTTTGATGTAATCCAGGTGGCCATGTGCATGACCGGTCTCTCCTTCAGCAGTTTCCCTGAAATTTGAAGCAATTTCCGGATATCCTTCGACATCTGCCTGCTTTGCATAATAGAGATAGCGACGGTTGGCTTGGGATTCACCGGCAAAAGCATCTTTTAAATTTTGGTGGGTTTGAGTTCCTTTTAATTCAGGCATTTGACTCCTTTTAATGGAATGATGATTTAATCGAACTGATTCAGTTCAGCATTATCGTAACGATTGAAAAAATACAGATCCAATTGTTTTTTCCTATTGTTTTGATTGGTAGGAACTATGCCTTTAGGAAATCTTGCAAATCCCCCATGCTTAAGGAATGCTAATGCTTCTTCAACATTCATTGTTCAAAATTAATACAATTTCAAAAAGTTGGATATGATTGAAACTGGTAGCCAGGCCCCTGATTTTTCGCTGGAAACCTCTGATGGGGTGGTTTCCTTTTCTGATTTTCAGGGCCACAAAAATGTGATGCTGATTTTTTATCCCTTGGATTGGACGGGTACCTGAAGCAAGGAGATCCCTGATCTGGAAGCCAATTTAGGGCTTTTTGAGGATCTCGACACCCAGGTTCTGGGTGTAAGCATTGATACCAAACATTCCCACAAAAACTGGGCAGTCTCCCTGGGAGGAGTGAACTTTCCGCTTCTCAGCGACTGGCATCCCAAAGGACAAATGGCAAAGGCTTATGGGGTTTACAGTGAAGAAAAGGGGTACTCCATTCGCTCGACTGTGATCATCGACAAGCAGGGGATCGTCCGTTATTCCGAGGCTGTGGAACCTGGGGGCCGGCGTTATGCAAACGAGCTGGCAGAAATTTGCAGACAGTTGTTCTGAAAAGTTTTAAATCTAAAAGGGGCTTACCTTTGAATCAGGTGGGATCAAGCCCCCGGGCCATCATTAGTTTTCCAGACCGCACCATCTCAAGCAAACCGATGGAACTCAACATGCGTTCCAATGCATCGATCTTGTTGGAACTTCCTGTGGTTTCAACGATGATCGATTCATCGGTGATGTCTACCGTTTTTGCACGAAAAACATCGATGATCTGAAAAACCTCAGCCCTTTTGTCGGGTTTCACTCCTACCTTAAATAATGTCATTTCCCGATCTACAGAAGTATCAGTTCCATGTTGGACGGCATGGACCACGTCAATCAGTTTGTTTAATTGTCTAAGAATCTGGTCCACGTTTTCATGATCCCCCTGGAAGACTACAGTGATTCGAGAATATCTTGAGTCATGAGCGCTTGATACGACCAAAGAGTCGATGTTGTAACCCCTTCGCGCAAAAGTTTGAGCGATCCGGACCAAAACCCCGGGTTTATTGTTGACGAAAAGGCTGACAGAAAAACCTTTTTCATTGGGAGTATCTTTCATCTTGGATCCGTTTGATTGTCTGAGGCTGATGACTAATAAATTGACTTAAAAATAATATGCGATGTTCAGGATGCTGTTTGAAAACGCTGTTCAGGTACTTCCTACAGGTTTTGCTAGTTTTTTGTCAGAAGGTGGTTCCTCAATGATCATTTCTGATACAGCTGCTCCAGCAGGAATCATAGGAAAGACGTTGTCGCTTTTTACCACTTCAGCTTCGATGATGCACGGGCCTTCATTGTAGTCCAGGGCTTTTTGAAGGACCTTGGTGATATCTCCGGTGCGTCTGAGATGAAAGCCTTTGATCCCATAGGCTTCACCGATTTTGACAAAGTCGGGGTTGCCCATCATGTCGACACCACTTTCGCGGTTGTCAAAAAACAGTTGCTGCCACTGCCTGACCATTCCAAGATATTTGTTGTTGATGATCAAAACTTTGATGGGAAGTTTGTGTATGGCGGCTGTTGCAAGTTCTGGCATGGTCATTTGAAATCCTCCGTCTCCAACAACGGCAATCACAAGATCATTGGGGCGGCCTAACTGTGCCCCGATGGCAGAAGGCAGTCCATAACCCATGGTCCCCGCACCCCCACTCGAGAGCCATTTTCGCTCCTCATTGGTTTTGCAGAACTGTGCAGTCCACATTTGATGCTGCCCGACGTCCGTGGTGATGATGGCCTGCGATTCTGTGAGACGGTCAAGTTCCTTGAGAATTTGCTGGGCACGTAATCCCCCGCGTTTGGGGAACTTCAACGGGTATTTATTCTTCCAGCGATCAATCTGTTTCAGCCAGGATTGGCTGTCGAGCTTATCGACCAGTGGCATAAGATCTTCCAGAATCAGTTTGGCGTCCCCTGCAATCGAGAGATCAGGATCGATGATTTTTCCGAATTCGGCAGGATCGATATCGATATGAATCTTGATCGCATCCTTGCAGAATTCACTTACCTTACCGGTAATTCTGTCGTCCCAACGTGCACCGATGGCCATGATAAGATCGCAGTCCACAACCGTTTTGTTGGCATAAGCGGTTCCATGCATGCCAAGCATGCCCACGGAAAGCGGGTGGTTTTCCGGGAAAGCTCCCTTGCCGAGCAGGGTGGTGGTGACCGGTGCCTGAAGTTTTTCGGCAAACCCGATGACCTGACGTGATGCCTGGGAAATGATTGCTCCTGCTCCTACATATAATAAGGGTTTGCGGGATGAGGAAATCAATTGCGCAGCTTTTTCCAGATCGTCCGCTGAGCCCCGTGCTGGAGGAGCATAGCCTGGCAGGTGAAATTCATCGGTGAAATCCGTCTCGCATTCATTGGAAGCCACGTCTTTCGGAAGATCCACCAAAACAGGGCCGGGTCTTCCGGAGGTCGCGAGATGGAAAGCTTCATTCAAGATGCGTGGTAAATCATTGGCCTCGCGCACCAGGTAGCTGTGTTTGACTACCGGCATGGTGACTCCAAAGACATCGGCTTCCTGGAAAGCGTCCTTGCCAAGATTCGGGGTGATCGTCTGTCCCGTTAGCACCACCATCGGAACCGAGTCCATCAGGGCCGTCAGCAAACCGGTGACGGTGTTGGTGGCGCCAGGTCCGGAAGTGACAAGCACCACCCCGGGTTTGCCCGTGGCACGCGCGTAACCATCTGCCATGTGGGTCCCTCCCTGTTCATGTCGTACCAAAATGATTTTGATTTCAGGGGCATCCACCAATGCATCAAAAATTGGCATGCAGGCTCCTCCGGGATAACCAAAGAGGTATTCCACACCATGCCTGCGAAGGGCTTCAACGATGATCTGGGATCCGTTCATAAAATTCCTGTCATAAAGATGATAATGTTAAGCATAAAAATATCATTTTAAATATATTACCACAAGAAGAATGTGCAAAAAAACGAATGAAACATAGAGTTAATGATCATGCGATATAAAAATTATCTCAACTTAGCGCAAATAATATTAGTTATAGGACAATATTGAATTCATGAATGCAAAATGACTATAAATTTAAAGATAAATAAGGATTTTGTTTTTTCTTCTCAAGAAGTGAATTTGTAGCTTTTAAAATAGATTAAAGAAGCATTCAAAGCTGTAGGAGATTTTCATTGATTCTTCCTGGACCTTTGGTTCTAATGTCTAAGTCTCCACAGAATTTACGTGGAATTTTACCAGAAGGGAAAAATTGTTTTCAGAAGAAGGTCAAAAAGAACTGGAACGACTGCTTAGCCGTTACCCCTTTAAAAGGAATGCACTGCTACCCATCTTGCATCTTGCACAGAAGGAAAACGAGGGTTGGCTGAGTGAAGCATCGATCAAGTTCGTTGCGGAAGTATGCGAGGTTTCAGAAACCCATGTGGAAGGGGTAATTTCCTTCTACACCATGTACAAACTTAAGAAACCTGGTAAATACCACCTCCAGATCTGTACTTGTGTCCCCTGCTGCCTAGTCGGTGGAGAGGAACTGCTTGAACACACCGAGTCCAAATTGGGCATCCATGCAGGGTCTACCAGTGATGACGGAANGTTCAGCATCGAAGAAATGGAATGCATTGGNGCNTGNAGTTNTGCCCCGGCGGTTATCGTCAATGAGGATTATCATGAAAAAGTCAGCCCACAATCGATGGATCAGCTCCTCACGGATTGTAAGTAATACTCCCTGAAGTTAAAGATTTTTGAAGACTGCCATGATCGAAGAGACACTCGTCCTGTTCAAAAACATTCGCAATCCCGACTACGACAAATCCCTTAAAGGCTACAAGAAATCAGGTGGTTTCAAAGCTTTGAAAAAAGCACTCAAGATGAAACCCGAAGAACTGGTCGAACTGGTCAAGTCTTCCGGTCTTCGCGGTAGAGGCGGAGCAGGTTTCCCAACAGGCTTGAAGTGGAGTTTCATGGCGAAAAACACCGGCAAGCCGAGTTACCTGATCTGCAATGCGGATGAATCCGAACCCGGAACCTGTAAGGATCGTGAGCTGATGCTCAAGGATCCTCATCAATTTCTGGAGGGGATGATGATCGGGTGTTATGCCATCAACTGCCGACATGGGTACATATATGTACGTGGAGAATATTTTCCTTCCATCAAGTCCCTGAATGCCGCAATCGATGAACTATACGCGGATGGGGTTCTCGGAGAAAATGCCTTCGGCAAGGGGAAAGGACTCGATCTGACGGTTCATACTGGTGCAGGAGCCTATATTTGTGGTGAAGAATCCGCCCTGCTCGATTCACTGGAGGGAAAACGTGGTCACCCCAGGGTCAAACCTCCTTTTCCTGCCGTTGCAGGATTTAATGCCTGTCCAACGACGGTCAACAATGTCGAAACATTGACTTGCCTGCCCTTCATCGTCAATGAGGGGCCGGAAGCTTTTGCGGGCTTTGGACCGCCTAATAATGCTGGAACCCACCTTGTCAGCTTAAGCGGACATGTGAACCAACCTGGAGTCTATGAAGTGCGTATGGATGTTACGTTGAAAGACATCATCTACGAACTGGGTGGAGGAATTCGCAACGGCAAAAAACTCAAAGGAGTCATCCCAGGAGGCTCTTCGTCTCCCGTTCTGACTGCAGAAGAAATTGATGTGGAATACAATTTTGACGCACTTTCGAAAGCAGGCACCATGATGGGATCCGCTGCCTTAATGGTTTTCGATGAAGATACCGACGTTATTAAATTGCTTCACCGTATTACCCGTTTCTACAACCATGAATCCTGTGGACAATGCACTCCCTGTCGTGAAGGAACTCATTGGGCGAGGCTGATCGTCCAGGATTTCTTGAAAGGCAATGGGAACGAGAGAAAAATGAAACGTCTGCAACGGGTGGGAGGCAACATGATGGGGACTACNGTTTGCGCTCTGGGAGACGCGGCTGCTATGCCGATCACCAGTTTCGTTAAAAAATTTCCCNTGGAATTTGAAAAATATTACNCTCAGGCAGCAGCCTGAAACGACATTCAGGAACCCTTNAAGATCATGCCTGTATTTGAAATGGACGGAAAACCGGTTGNATTCGAACCGGGAGAGAAAGTTCTTTCTGCGGCGATGCGTGCCGGAATCAAGATTCCCCATTATTGTTATCATCCTGGCATGTCCGTGGTGGCCACCTGCAGGATGTGTATGGTGGATGTCATCGACATGGGCAACGGGAGGCCTGCACCCAAGCTTCAGACCAGTTGTTCCATGGATGCAGTTGAAGGAATGAAGGTTGAGACCAAGAATGAAAAGGTGCAGGAAGCCAGGGAACTGGTGATGGAATACCTTCTCATCAACCACCCTCTGGATTGTCCAATCTGCGATCAGTCAGGAGAATGTGTTCTTCAGGATTATTCTTTCGAATACGGCAGCGGTAAGTCAGAAATGGAATATTCGAAGCGGGTATTTGGCTGGCGTGATATCGGAACCTTTGTCGCTCTAGAGCGAAATCGTTGTATTCAATGTACACGCTGTGACCGCTTCACCCGTGAAATCACCGGGACCAATGAATTTGGGATGTTCAACCGTGGCCATGAATTGACGGTTGATACCTATTCGGACCGGCCGATGATCAACCAGTTCCAGGGTAACATGGCTGACATCTGTCCGGTGGGTGCACTCACAGAGAAAGAATTTCGCTTCAAGAGACGGGCCTGGAAATTGAAAAAAACTCCTTCCATATGCGTCGGATGTTCTACAGGCTGCAACGTCACCATCGAATATGACCGAAATGAGGTCTTTCGTCTCAAACCTCGGGATAATCCTGAAGTGAACAAGTGGTGGATGTGCGACCTGGGACGTTTGACCTATAAAACCCTGAATCAGCGTGAAAACAGGCTAGGCAATCCTTTAGGAAAAACTGGTGATNGGCTTCAGGAAATCAGTTGGGAAGAGGCATTTAACGCTATCAGCGGAAAGATTAAAGAACTTCAACCGTCTTCTACCGAAGTGTTGGGTTTGGTCGATACCCATGCTTCGAATGAGGAACTGTACCTGTTCAAGAAATTGTTGAAACAGGGATTTGGATCAGACCTGTTATGCTTTCCTGAACCGGACTGGGAACAGCCGGTATCTGATTTCTTTATTGATTCCTTGATCACCAGTGACAAAACTCCAAATCGTGCAGGAGCCAGGTTGCTTGGGTTGAAGGGTGAAAAATCTGTGGATGCGGTGCTTCCCAAACTCACTTCCGGGGTAAAGGTTTTGCTGGTGCTCGGACAACCTTTTGANGTGGAAAGCCTGCAGGNCCAGGNNNCATCGATTCCTTTGGTGGTCAACATATCTGCCTGGAACANTGGNTGGNCCCAAACCGCGGATGTTTCATTGCCAGGAAGACTCCATGCTGAAAAANAGGTAACCTACACGAACAAGGCAGGCCGGGTTCAAAGGGTGCAGACAGCCATCCGTGCCCAGCATAAAACACGTCCGGACTGGATGGTTCTTTGTGGATTGATGGAAATGCTGGATGTTGAAAACCAGGTAGACTCGACCGAGTCNATTTTCCTGGAGATGGCCGATGCTGAGCAAGGATTCAAGGAACTTCAGTGGGAAGAGCTTGGCAGTGATGGTCTGAATGTTCCCCAAACTCTTCAAGATCCAGGTCGTACCGAAGTTTCGGAACTCTCAAAAACAGCCTGAATTCTGGACAGCTCCAACCTGAACCGTCTCAACCAACCTTCCTCATGCTGATCCTCTTCTACCTTTTCGCCACCATCAGCGTCATCTGTGCGCTGGGAGTGCTGTTCATGAAAAATCCTTTTCATTGTGCCTTGATGNTGGTCGGGACTTTCTTTTGCCTGGGAGGCATCTATGTGATGCTCAATGCTGAGTTCGTGGCCGTAATTCAGGTNCTGGTNTATGCNGGTGCGATCATGGTTCTTTTCCTTTTTGTGCTGATGCTCCTTTCCACCAATGAACCCTCACAAGTGGCAGTCAAATGGGACGTAGGCAAAATGCTGGCAGTGGTTGTCACCTTGGGAATCTTCACTCAAGTCGCGTCCGTGTTTTCGGACGGGTCCATGATGCTTGGAGAAAAAGGGGCTTATCCTCTTGAAAAAATTGAAGAAATTGGATCCATCACCTTGATTGGACAACTCCTTTTCACCGAATACGTACTGCCTTTTGAAATCATTTCCATCCTGCTGTTGGTGGCAGTGATTGGGGCGGTGGTGATTGCCAAACGACGTTTCAACTAAACTTGAGATGATACCTCTCACTCACATCCTCATCCTCAGTGCCCTTCTTTTTTCGATTGGGGTGCTTGGAGTGATGCTAAGACGTAACGTGATCGTCATTTTCATGAGCATTGAACTGATGCTGAATGCCGTCAATCTTTCCTTCATCGGCTTTGCTCGGTCCCTGGATTCCATGACCGGCGTCGTTTTCATTTTTTTCATCATTGTCGTGGCTGCGGCAGAAGCGGTGGTGGGTCTGTCCATCATCCTTGCCATCTACCGCACAAGGAAATCGCTCAACATTGACGATTTCAACCTTTTGAGGTGGTAGCATGTCACAAATCTGGCTGATTCCCGCATTTCCCCTGTTGGGTTTCCTACTCAACGGATTTCTGGGAAAAATCTTTGGCACCCGTTTTGTCAGCTTCGTCGGACCCATGTCCGTCGGGCTGGCCTTCCTTCAGTCCCTGGTGNTTTTCTTTGAGATGCTCAGGACAGAGGGACACCGAATCATTGAAANCCTCTACACCTGGATGGCTGCGGGTTCATTCCAGGTCAACATCAGTTTCCAGGTCGATGAACTTTCCGGGCTTTATCTGCTGATCATCACAGGTGTCGGTTTTTTGATACATGTCTATTCCATCGGCTACATGAATGGAGAAAAGGGATATTACCGATATTTCGCCTATCTCAACCTCTTTGTTTTCTTCATGCTTCTGCTGGTGCTCGGTGACAGTTTCTTGTTGATGTTCGTTGGTTGGGAGGGAGTGGGGCTCTGCTCCTACTTGCTGATCGGATATTATTTCGAGAAACATTCTGCGGCCGAAGCCTGCAAGAAGGCATTTCTCTTCAACCGTGTGGGGGATTTCGGGGTGCTTTCCGCAGTGCTTCTGATCTTTCTCAGCATCGGCAGTCTTGAGTTCAATACCGTCAATGCAGAAGCTGCATCCCGGCTGGAATATGGAGGAACATTGGTGACCGTAATCACCCTGCTCCTGTTCCTTGGTGCAACGGGGAAATCTGCCCAGATTCCACTTTATGTCTGGCTTCCNGATGCGATGGAGGGGCCAACCCCGGTTTCGGCACTGATTCATGCTGCGACCATGGTTACCGCGGGACTCTACATGGTCGCGCGTCTGAGCCACCTGTTTATCCTGGCTCCGCTGACGATGAATGTGATCGCTGTGATAGGAACCGTTACCGCGCTGTTGGCGGCCACCATCGCCCTCACCCAGACCGATATTAAACGGGTGTTGGCTTATTCCACCGTGAGTCAGCTTGGATATATGTTTCTTGCCATGGGAGTGGGAGCCTTCACGGCAGGCATATTTCATGTGATGACCCATGCCTTTTTCAAAGCACTCCTCTTCCTCGGTTCAGGATCAGTGATTTATGCAATGCATCATGAACAGGATATGATGAAGATGGGTGCACTGAGGAAAAAACTTCCTGTCACCTACCTCACCATGATGGCAGGAACCTTGGCGATTACGGGCATTCCCTTGTTTTCAGGATTTTTCAGTAAGGATGAAATCCTCTGGAAAGCCTTTAGTTCTCCCTTGGGAAGCGGACTTTTCTGGACCCTAGGATTCCTCACTGCAGGAATGACCTCCTTTTACATGTTCCGTATGATGTTCCTCACCTTCCACGGCAATTCGAGGGTTGATTCACATCTACAGTCCCATCTGCATGAGTCACCTTTGAGCATGACAGGACCTTTGGTNATCCTCGCNGTGCTCTCGATTTTTGGTGGATTCTTCGGAGTGCCTCATGTCTTGCACTTCCTGCCGAATGGAATGGAANTGTATTTTCATGATTTCTTTGCCAAAGNGCCTGGAGATGCTCATGGTTCTATGAATACAGAAATCCTGTTGATGGTGCTTTCGGTCATGCTGGCTCTCTTCGGCTGGTTCTGGGCCCGAAAGATGTACAGTGGAAGTCTTGATGCGGCAAGAAGGATGAGTAGGAGTTGGAGTACACTTTACGACCTCTCCCTGAACAAATGGTACGTTGACGAAATTTATCAGGCCCTGATCATTGCCCCAGGACGATTGCTCAGTACNCATTTACTATGGCAGGCTTTCGACAAGAACGTCATCGACCGTTCCGTGAATGGTTCTGGAGTTCTTGCCCGTGGTGCAGGGGGACTGATCCGTGGGCTGCAGGACGGTGTGATGCAGACCTACGCACTGATTTTTGCAATTGGTACACTCACAGTAATCTGGTATATATTCTAAATGCGAATTCTAAATTACATCTTCCTCTTCTTTTTTCTTGCCGGCAGCAATGCCTGGGCCATGGAGATAGGGGTTGTGGACCTTAACCGAGCCCTCAACGAATCCGAAGCCGGAATCCGCTCCAAAAATGTGCTGGAAACCAAGGGGCGCCAGAAGCAGCAGGAGTTCAAACTCGAAGAAGAGGAATTACGGCAACTGGCGGAAGAACTCCGCAGCAATCCTCTTCTTACACCCAAAGCCAAAGAGCAGAAGCAGAANCAGCTTCAGCAGGGACAGGAAGCGTTGCGTNNAAAGGTTCAGCAGTTTGAACAGCAACTACGGGGAGAAGAGCGTCGCTTTACCGAAGAAATCTTCCGAGAACTGAAAAGTGCGATCCGTGCCGTATCGATCCGGGAAAAATTTGATCTGGTTCTTGAAAAAAATGCAGCCCAGGTGATTCTTTTCATGAAAGAAGAAACCANAGACCTGACCCAGAAGGTTATTGATCATTACAATTCGTTAAAAGCCAGTAAGTGATGAAAGACCTGGAGGCGATCAAGGAAATACTTCCCCACCGCTATCCCTTTTTGATGATCGACCGGGTGCTTGAAATTGAAGCGGGAAAATACTGCAAGGCTCTTAAAAACATTACTACCAATGAAGAGGTCTTCCAGGGACACTTCCCCCAGCAAGCNGTTTTTCCAGGGGTGCTGATGGTGGAGGCGATGGCTCAGACTGCAGGGATGGTGATCCATTCAAGCTCCGAAGGAGAGGAAGAGGAAGGTCTCTTCTTCTTTGCNGGCATCAATAATGCTAAATTCCGTGCTCCNGTNGTACCTGGAGACCAACTGATCCTGGAAACCACACTCTCCAACCGTCGCAAGAATTTCTGGGTTTTCGAGGGACGGGGGACGGTCGATGGCAAGGTTGTGGTCCAAGCCGAAGTCCGATTGATGAAGTAGATGATATCCGTCGAAGAAGTCAAAAAAATCGCACGGCTTTCCTGCCTTGAACTCACGGANGAAGAAACCGAACANTACGCCAGAGAGTTCAACACCATCCTCGATCATTTNGAGGTGCTGAAGACAGCAGAAGTCGGGGACGATCTGGAGGAGACGTCGATTCACCTCCCGCACGAGGGACGAGTGGATGAAAGAAAGAATTCTCCAGTTTCTCCTGAANATTTCAGTCCCTACCTGGAGAATGGATTCTTCAAGGTTCCCAGGGTGATCGATTCCGGGAACTAAAANCTCCCGTCTGAAACAGGAGTTTCAGGCTGTTCACCGGTCCGGTTCCTCCTGAAGGAGGAATTTCGATTCACTGGAAATCCCAGAAGAACATCCGGCAGCATGACTCCTTCCGTTTCTTCCTGGAAAACAAATCTCCTCCTCTCTTCCCGTACCCCCTTGGTTTTTTGGGCCTTAGCNCTCCTGCTGACCCTGATTNTTCATATGTTGTTGATCTGGCAGTTTCGTGGCTGGCTGGCTCAAAGACCACCGAAGCCTCAATTATTGAGGGTGGAGTGGCTTGTTCCTCCCGAAATGCCTTCTCCACAAAAGGTTTCTGTCAAAGAGCCGATTCCTGTTCCCCCCAAAAACGAAGAACCGGAACTGCTCAATGATCTGATCCAGAAGGAACCGTCAGAAAAACTGAGCATGAAGATGCTTAAAACGGCCAAGAAGAATACTGTTTCAGGAAAATCTGAAACTTCTCCAGGACTTCCATCCGAGCCGTCAGGCATCAAGAAGCAGTCCGACACAGAATCAAAGTCGGAAGTGTCCCCAAAACTCTTGGCCAAGAATCATGATCTAGCTGACCCTGAGGAGGAGGATCANGCTGAAGAGNAAATTGATTTGAAAGACTCCCTCGCCTTTTTGCCGCCCCATCCCAGTGAAGAATCATCATCTCAGTTGAATNCGGAAAAGCCTGATACTGGAAATTTGGAACCACTCCCGGATAACTGGATGTTGCGAAAGACCACTNNNAAANCNGANGAAGAGATCAAGTCTCCCGGATTAAGAAGCCTGATCCAAAATGCATGGCTTTCAGAATCTTCAAAAGAGNAAGTTGAAGGGCCCCCACCTCCTCCAGGAAGCCCTGGAATTTCCAGCCGGGGTTCTGGATTCTACACCTTGAGCAGTTATGACTGGCCTTATGAATCGTACATGGGCCGCTGGGCCAAAGCCCTTGTTTATCATTGGCGCAACAATCCTCCAATGGATTATATCTCACGCCTCCACCCGCAGGGCGGTGAAGTTTTTGTACTGGCCAGCCTCAACCGCAGTGGTGAACTGAATGCCTATGAAGTGACTCAAGTTCATCAAGCATCCGAAGAGATGGAACGCTCTGTGGTCGATGCCGTTCTTTCATCTTCCCAACTTCCTCCACTGCCTGATGATCATGATGAAGACTTGCTTCAAGTCCATTTCCGTTTCATCTATCCTCCCCTGCGGATCAAGAACATCTGATCAGACTTGAGGATACCGGAAGGGAAGATTATCAAATGGTCTGAAAGGGGGCTCCTAGATCCAGAAAGNCCTCTGAAGGGATTCTCCGTTTCCGATTCTGAAAAAAAATTCACTCCAAAATTCTTCTTGCTTGAGGGTCCTTTGCCTTTTATCTGAATTTAAGTCAGCAAGAGTTTATTTGGGATTGATAGGAGTATAATGACAATATTTTCACTCTTATTCGCTAAGCTTCGATTTATAGAACACCTGCGTCTGCGGGGGTAGGGGAGTGTTTTCAAGAATGAGGTCGGAAGCTTTTTCGGCCAGCATCAGGGTTGGGGCATTGATGTTGGCGTTCGGCACATAGGGCATGGCCGAGGCATCGACGACTCGGAGTCCTTCAAGGCCATGAACTTTCAGACTCTTTGGATCCAGAACCGATTGAGGGCCGGTTCCCATGGCACAACTACAGGAGGGATGGTAGGCGGTTTCACCATCTTGGCGTACCCAATCCAGGATTTCCTTTTCGGTCTGGACCTCNGTTCCTGGTGAGATCTCACCACCGTTGAATTCGTCAAATGCCGGTTGCCCGAGGATNTTCCGGGCACACTGGACCGCTTCCACCCATTCCTTCCGATCTTTGNCGGTGGAAAGATAATTGAATCGTAATGCAGGTTTGGTGAAGGGATCCGCATTTTTGATTTTCACCGAACCCCGTGAGTTGGAGTACATCGGGCCGATGTGCACCTGGTACCCGTGTCCTCCGGTGGGTGATGTGCCATCGTAGCGAATCGCCAGAGGCAGGAAATGGAACATCAGATTGGGGTAAGCGACTTTGTCGTTGCTTCGGGCAAATCCACCGGCTTCGAAGTGATTCGTGGCGGCGGGGCCTTGGCGCAGAAAAAGCCACTGGAAGCCGATCCAGGGTTTGTTCCACCAGCGCAACGCAGGCTGCATCGAAACGGGACGGGTGCAGGCCTGTTGAACGTAGACCTCGAGGTGATCCTGTAAATTTTCTCCTACTCCCGGAAGATCCTGAACCATTTGAATGCCAAGGGGTTCCAGTTCTTCTGCACGTCCGATTCCTGAAAGCTGGAGCAATTGCGGGGAATTGAAGGCTCCACCGCAACTGATGATCTCTCCTGCTTCTGCGTTTTCTGTTTTTCCACGGTTTTGGTATTTGATGCCTACCGCCCGATTTCCCTCAAAACGGATGTCCAAGGCATGGGCACGGCAGACAACTTCCAGATTCGGACGGCTCATGATTGGATGGAGGTAGGCCCTGGCAGCACTGAGGCGTCGGCCCCGGAAGACGTTTTTATCGAAGGCGGCAAAGCCTTCCTGGCGGAAGCCGTTGACATCCTGGGTGAGATCGAAACCTGCCTGCTGAACCGCCTCGAAGAATGCCTGAAACAGGGGAGTGGAAGCAGGTCCACGTTCCACTTTGAGGGGGCCGCTGCCTCCGCGGAATTCATCTTCGCCCGCAAGACAGTTTTCCATCTTTTTGAAATAAGGCAGGCAATGGGAATAGTCCCATTGTTCCATTCCTTCATCCCTGGCCCAGCGTTCGTAATCCAGAGGATTGCCACGCTGAAAGATCATGCCGTTGATGCTGCTGGAGCCTCCGAGTACTTTTCCACGACCCTGATAGATCCGTCGTCCGTTCATGAACGGCTCGGGTTCGGTCTCATAGATCCAGTCATAGAGTGGATTGCCGATGGGTATCGAAAGCCCTGCGGGCATATGGATGAAGATGTCCCAGATGGAATCTGGCCGTCCTGCCTCCAAAAGCAGCACCCGATTTCCAGGATTCTGACTGAGCCGGTTCGCCAAAACACAACCCGCGGAACCGCCACCGATGATGATAAAATCGTAGGGTTTCTTCATGGGTTAAATTTTTTGTTCAACCTTCAAAGGGATGGATCAGAGTGATTTGTAATCTTTTCATAAATCGGGAAAGCATTGGTCATTTCCTTGACCTTGGCGTGTATTGTTCGGGTCAGGGGGGCCAAGTCGTCTCCACTCGAGAGGGCGTGAAGCATCTCTGCGATCCATTTTCCGATCTGTGAAAATTCCTGCTCCTGGAAACCACGAGTGGTTCCTGCAGAAACCCCAAAGCGCAGACCTGAAGTAATTTTGGGAGACTGGGCATCTCCAGGAATTGTGTTTTTGTTGCAGATCAGTCCTGAGACTTCCAGAACTTCGGAGGCCTGCTTTCCAGTTAGTTGAAGTTTTCTCAAGTCGACCAAAAGCAGGGGTGTGTCGGTTCCTCCGGTGACGACATCGATTCCGTTGTTGATGAGCGAGAAGGCAAGACTCCGGGCATTGGCGAGCACCTGCGAAGCATACTCACGGAATTCGGAACGCAGGGCTTCACCCAGGCAGACCGCCTTGGCCGCGACTGCATTCAGGATCACCGACCCTTGAACTCCTGGAAAGACGGCGCTGTTCAGTTTTCGTTCCAGATTCGGTTCATCCGAGAGAATCAATCCGCCTCGTACCCCTCGAAGGTTTTTGTAGGTCGTGGCTGTTGCAACATGGGCATGAGGAAGGGGATTGGGATGAACACCACCTGCGACCAGTCCTGCAAAATGCGCCATATCCGCCAAAAGAATCGCCCCACATTCATCTGCAATTTTACGAAAACCGGCAAAATCGATCGTTCTTGGGTACGCGGAACCTCCACAGATGATCAATTTGGGCTGATGGGTGAGTGCCAGATCCCGGACCTGTTCCATCTGGATCAGCCCATCTAGTTTCGATACTCCGTAGTGAACAATTCTGAACCATTTCCCAGTCAGGTTAGCTTTGGCGCCATGACTTAGATGCCCTCCTGCAGAAAGATCCATACTCAGCACCGTTTCTCCAGGTTTGAGGAAGGCCATAAAGACTGCCAGGTTGGCCTGGCTTCCAGAATGGGGCTGCACATTCGCATAACAGCATTTGAACAACTGCTTGGCACGTTCAATTGCAAGGATTTCGATACGGTCTGCGTGTTGTGCGCCGCCATAATAACGTGCCCCGGGATAGCCTTCGACGGTCTTGTTGATGATTGCTTTACCCAGGGCTTCCAGGGTTGCACGGCTGACGATATTTTCCGATGCAATCAGTTCGATTCCATCTTGCTGGCGCTGTTCCTCCTCAATCAATGCCTGGTGCACTTCCGGATCGATCGAGGCGAGACCTTCTTTGAAATATCCTGGGTGAAGATGGTTGTTCAAGAAATCTCCAGAAAATGATGTTGGATCAGACTCGTTGATAATGTTTTTTGGATACAGCTTATACGTTTTTTTATGTTTCATAGGATATTTGTTCAGGATTTTTGCTGCAAGCCGGAGGAGAGAAAAAGACTTTGGCTTGAGGCCAGGCGATGAGTTCTTTAGAGTTTTTCAGTCTTCAAACAATTTCCCTAATTGCCTGCATTTGAAATGAAACTAGCCCTGTTTGATTTGGATCAGACCCTTCTGGATGGGGACACGGAAACCCTGTGGTTCCAATACTTAGTCAAGGAAGGGTATCTGGAAGTAGATCACTTAAAGGAGCATAAGAATTTTTCTCTCGATTATGAACAGGGTGTGCTGGATTTTTCGGAGTATGTGAATTTCATCCTCCATCCCCTAAAGGAGTTTGATCTGGAAACAGTTCAATCATGGCGGGAGTTGTTTCTTCAAGAAGAGATCCAACCAAGACTACGATTTCAGCATCTGCTGGCAGAGCATTCTGAACAGAAACATACATTGGTACTGATTACCGCGACACATGATTTTCTGGCAGACCCAATCGGCCGAATGCTGAAAATGGATTTAACGCTGAGTTCAAAACCTGAAATTGTGGATGGAAGATATACTGGGAAGGTAACTCAGTCTTGTTTTCGTGAAGGAAAGGTGGAGATGTTAGAAGAAAATCTTAACCTCAGAGGTGATCTTGCAGAAGAAATTTGGTTCTACACGGACTCACAGAATGATTTGCCCCTATTGGAACGATCCGATCATCCCATTGTTGTGGAACCCGATGATCGGTTGAGGGAAATTGCTCAGAATTCCGGATGGAAAATAATTATGTGAAAGAAACAGATCCGTTCTACCGAAAACTTCGATGGATTCAATTCATCCTTAATCTCAGGTGAACCCGAGATACGGCTGAGGAATTTTGCCTGGAAGGATGTGAGGCGTTCCAAGAACGCCTCAGAGGGTGTTTCAGGTGGTGGCGATTTTTAAAGCTTTATCCAGCCAACTTTGGAGTACCTGAATCTCTTCTTTGGTACTTGCCTCAATGGATTTCTTCGAATTTTTGATGTAAACCCGAATCAGGTTTGGATCATTGTGATAATGAACCACTAAACCTGATTTACAGGGACCTTCTTCCTTACAGTTGAAGAGGATGCTGTTGACATTGATATCGATGATGATGTTGAGATCCCGATTCAGGAAGAGATCAAAACCAACCCTTTTCATTTCCATCGTTATGTTTTTGTCATCAGAGGCAAAATTGCATAGATGACTCTCACATTTGACATCACCAAAGTTGGTGTTTTTTATAATCAGATCATAAACGCCAATTCCAAGTTGAGAGGTTTTGTCTTGGGCATATAGTCCACTGGAAACGATGGATACTGCAAATGCAGCAATCAAAATGATTCGCGTCATACTGTTCCTTTCAAGAGGATGGATTCAGAATTACCCAAAAAATTAATAAGATCCTGATTTTTAGGCAAGTCTTAAGTTTGAAGGTTCAACTCTTTAAGTTGAGCGAAACCAATGTTTTCAGGAGAAACAGATTGATTTGAATATCAATCCGGGAGCATCACACATCTTTATTAATTATGTTTTTTCTTAATCCTGGTTTTCCAGTAACCTTAAAGACCTAAGGTTTCAATCATTCAGGAANAAAAGAGGTTGGTTNCATAAAAAATGGTTTTTATCCTTTCAAGCATAANATCTTTAATGCCTCATGAACACATGGAAGAAGGTGATAAAAGCTTTGAAATCCGAGGCAGATGGAGGATGGAGTGAGTGAGAAAATGCTCGGGTTGGCTCTCGGAGGTGGTGCTTACCGGGGAGTGGCCCATTTGGGGGTCTTGAAAGTTTTTGAGGAAGAAGGGCTGAAGCCTGGTTTTCTTTCCGGAACCAGTAGTGGTGGTTTAGCAGCAGCCTTTTATGCGTTTGGGATGCCCCTTGATGAGATTCGAGATCTGGCGGATAAACTCCACTGGCTCAGCGTATCGACTTTGAATGTTCCACGNCTTGGGATTCTGAACAATTCGGAACTGGGGCGATTTGTAGATAAACATCTGGGTCAAAAGAACATAGAAGAATCTCCCATTCCATTGGCTCTGGTTGCATGCGATATCTCGACCGGGGAAAAAATAGTTTTAAAAAAAGGAGACCTCTCTAAAGCCTTGATGGCCACCACCTGCATTCCCGGTGTTTTCAGTCCTGTCCAGGATGGGAAACAAATGCTGGTGGACGGGGCCATAGTGGAAAACGTTCCCATTTCCGTGCTCACCGAAATGGGGGCTCAGGTCAGGGTGGGGGTTTCTCTAGGATCCGAGTCTTTTCGTAAACCTGAAAACCTGATTCAAGTCATCATCAACGCCATCAACATCGCGACCGAACAAAGCAGTTTGATCTCAGATACAAAAAATGACTTTATCCTCAGACCACAATTGGAATCCTATGGTTTTCTGGACAGTGGGAATTCCCTGCAACTTTTTGCCGAAGGTTACCGGTCTGGAATGATGGCCTTGGAACCGATACGGACGATGCTGGCCGATGCAGGGCCTTCCTCTCTGGAACAGGTGGAGGCAAAATTTCTCAATTGGCTTCGAGGCTGATTCAGTAAGAATCAGGAGAAAAAATTTTGCCTTCTTCGGGGCAAAGGCTTCTCTTCAAACAAAATCTCATCATCCAAATCAGATCGATCAAATGTCTGACAAGTGGAATGTACTTATTTTGTGCACAGGCAATTCTGCAAGAAGCATCATGGCTGAAGCGATTTTGAGGCATCATGGAAGGGATCGTTTCAATGCCTTCAGTGCNGGAAGCAAACCAACAGGGATCGTCAATCCGCTGTCCTTGGAATTATTGAGGAAGCTCGATTATGATACAGACAATTTACGGTCAAACAGCTGGGACGAATTTGCTGGGGAGGATGCGCCCGAAATACATTTTGTTATCACAGTCTGTGATTCTGCGGCCGGTGAAACCTGTCCGGTATGGCCTGGCAAACCCATAACGGCACACTGGGGTATTGATGATCCTGCAGCCAAAGAGGGAAGCATTTCGGTCAGAATGCAGGCTTTTCAGGAAGCATTTGCGCAATTGTATCGGAGGATTGAATTGTTCCTCAATCTTCCAATTGATTCCCTGGAAAAACTCGTTTTGCAGAAGAAACTGGACGAAATTGGAGAATCTTCCTAGAAAGATTCTTTCTTTTTTAGGAAACCCGGGCTTTGCAGGCTAGGCAGCAATCCTGTCGATTTAAGTTTGAAAAACATTGGAACATTTTGAACCAATGACCGCTGAAGCATGATCCAGAATCATTCTGGAAAACTTGTGGCGGAGTTCATGGGTCCTCGCACATGATGTTGGAGGAGGAACTGTTCAGTATTCTTAAAACTGGGGCCAGGCCCCGCTCAGCAGTTTTCAGAAGTGATTGCCGCGTTTGGATGGCTTATGGCAATTTTTGGAAGACTTCGCTGGTGTCCAGAATTCGTTCCCTACACGGTGGGAGTATACATCACGGAGGCTTACTGGTTCACAGCATCGATTTAAAATCCAGAATAACTTCAAAGAAAGACAGCTCTCAAGACATGTAGATTCGGATCCCTCCTGTGACTCGGTAATCATCATCCAGCAGATACATCAACCGCCATTTGTCGAAAGTGGTGCAGGGATGGGAAATGCCGAAACCNACCAAATCCCCAATGCGTAATCCTGGATCTTCTGGAAGCTCGATGTATGCGTGTTGATCGTTGAGATCGTTGACCCGGCATCCTTCAGGTGTTTTTTGGGGCCGGGGATCTTTTTCCGGACGGAAGAACATTTCTGGAATTGGAAGCTCGGCGTCATAGGAAATATCACGTTTTCCAACGTTCACGATGGCCAAGCCTGGCTCAGGAAGGGACTGTACTGCCCCCCATACCTGAAGCGCCGGCATCAGACCGGGGGGAAGTTGATTCACTTCCGGACTTCGTTTTCGGATTTTTTCAAAGATTCTGGAGTAATTCAATGAATCATGGGTGAGGTAGCAGCCACTGCGGATGACGCGGATCACTTCCTGTTTGCCAGAGGGGGCTTCAAGCTGGTCCAGCACCAGGTCAAAAAAATCAGATCCTCCGGCGGAGAGAATCACCGCACCTTCCCCAAATAGACCTTCTTCCGCGCATCTTTGCGCGAGCAGGCTGAGGTCTTCCAGAAAATCCCGGATGCTTTTTTCAGGTTCCGGCTGAGCTCTCAAAAGAGCCTCGTAGCCTTCCACTCCGCGTAGGGCCAGATTCGGTTCATTTGACTGGACCCTCCTTGCCACTTCCAGGGCGAGTTCCATATTTCTACAGCCCGTTCTTCCTCCAGGAAAGCCAAGTTCGACAAGAATCTGGATTGGTTTTTTCAGTAAATGTTTCCTGGCAGCTTCAGCAAGCTGGTCGACATTTTCAGTCGAATCCGCAAGCAGGTAGAAATCGAATTCGGGATCCTCGGCTAGCTCCAGGCAGAGTTCCTTCATATTTTGCTTTCCTGCCACCTGATTGGCCATCAAAACCCTCCTGATTCCCCAATGCCTGCAGAGCCGAAGCTGGTGAACGGTCGCCACCGTGATGGCCCAGGCTCCATCCTCCAACTGACGTTGAAAAAGCTGTGGGGCCATCGTCGTTTTCCCGTGGGGCGAGATCCTGGCTCCATACTTCTCCGTAAACAGACGCATCCAATTACTATTGTCTTCAATCACTGATTGCTTGAGCGTTGCTACTGGGAGTGGGAGATCCCCGTTGAGCAGGCTCCATCCTTGTGACGAAATTTCAGAGAGGGTCTTTTCCTCTGCATTCTTAGGCCATCCCTTGATTTCTTTGCTTAAACGACTGTTTTGAACCATCTCAAACTTCATAGCCATACCTCCTGAATTATTTTATTCTTCTTCCCCAGTTAAGTAGATTTCTCCTCCCGTGTGACATTGAAAAAGGCTAAGTATTTTTTTAATCAATTTAAAGTCTGTCATGAAATTCATCTTGCTTGACAATCGTATGTGAGTCAATGACTGTATGGAGTTTAGGAAATGATGTAAGTATTACCCTCATGAGGTAGTACATTTTAAAACCTTAGATGAAGAGGATCGCCATGGAAAGAAAAGAACAAGAACTTCTCTTTCAAAAAGAAAATCGAGAGCAATTGCTCGATGGAAAAATGGACCGCAGGGAATTCATGTCGAAGACCTTGACCGCAGGTTTGGGTCTTGCGGGAGTTGGAGTGGCAACCAATTTTGGAAACAGCCAGGCACATGCTGCAAGGCCTTTGACTCCAACATTCTATCAGTGGATCGAGGATTTGCACCCCAGCATTCCNAAGGTCAATTCACAATTCCCCGNTGTCAATTATCAGATTGCTCCAGTGGAAGGTTTTGGTATTGAACGTTTTGTTGCAGAAGCAAAAAAGGGTTCNAGTACCTGGGATGTCTATGTGGGGCAGACCCCCTTTGTGGAAATGTCTGCCATGATCGAAGCGGATGTCATTGAGCCTTGGGATAATTACATTCCAAAGGATGTCCTTGATGATATGATCCCTTCCATCCGTGAGGAATGCACCATCAATGGTAAACTCTATGGATGGCCTTTCTTATTGGATGTGATTGGTTCCAGTTACCATTCGGGTATCACATCAAAAGCAGGATTGCCGGATGATTCTCCTGTAACATGGGATGAGTATTTAGCTCGGTCCCAACATGTGGTGGATAGCGGTGCGGCTCAATTTGGGGCAACCTTTGATGCCCATGGTTGGCGCTCCTTGGCTCCTTTTACACATAGTCTAAGCAGTGATTGTTATACCTCGGAGGGTCTCTTTGACTTTACTGGCGAAGCAGCCATCGAAGCTTTGATGTTGATGAGAGACATCATGCGTGATTCCCACCCAGATATTCTTCTGGCGGGTGCTTCGGATGGCGGGGTGAACGGTACACCGGATGAGGTGGCCTTTGCTGCGCAAAGAGTCGGTTATTACACCAAGTACCAAAATGCTCCATTGAGGATGGCGCAATATTGGGACAATCCTAACGAATTGAGATTAGGGCCATTGCCTAAATTTAGAGGTGGTGAAGGGTCAACCGTTTTTTGGACTACGGGTGCTGCTTTATTCAAGCATGGAAAGAACAAGGAAAAGGCTGCGGAATACGTCAAGGCATTGACCTATGACATGCAGATTTGGAAAGATTCTCTGGCAGGCACATCGACTGGACAACCGGGTCAATTGCCTCCCTACAAGTCGATCTATTCAAATTGGGCTTCGAACAAACCTTCCTGGCTTCCTGATTTTGTAGGTCTGGTACGTGGGCAACTCGATCAGGCCAAAGCGATCACCAATCATCTTTTCGGACTGCAACAGTTCATCATTGGACAGTCGGTCTGGGAGACCTACCTTAAAGGAGAAGAAAAAAATCCTCGTGTTGCGATGCAAAAAGTCGTGGATACAGTTCACGCTGAAATGAAGCGCGGATAGGTTTTTTATAACTGGGAATGGGGTGGNATATNTGCCCCATTCCACCTTCCTCCTTCCGATGNTTTTGGTCAGTCNAATCCATCGGTTTTGNTTCAANNNTTTTTCCTGGATTCGTGACAACCAACACTGCACGTTCAATTGGAAGTGCCAGATCNTCTNTTNTGGGTCTGGATTTCAATACCTGGATTTTTCTGTTACCNGCNCTTTTGTTCTTCGCATGGTATCAGATCTTTCCCATCATTCGTGTCGTCTGGATCAGTTTCACGGATTTCAAGTACTTGACCAATGANCCTCCAAACTGGGTCGGTTTTGCCAACTATATCGAAGCAGTTTCTGATCCATTGATGTGGAAAAGTCTGGGACGTGCTGCTTATTTCACCGTGATGTTTCTTCCTGGGACGATCATCTTTCCTTTGCTTTTGGCCATTCTGGTGGACCGTGTAGAAAACGCACGGCTTGCTACCTTTTACCGGGTCATTNTATTGATCCCCGCAGTCATCCCGAGCACCCTGGTTTTCGTGCTCTGGAAGTGGATGTACAATTATCAGATTGGTCCCATCAATTATTTCCTAGTAGAGATAATGGAATGGTTCACCTACCGCAATGCGCCTCAATGGCTTGGGGGGACGGACCTCACGTTACCCTCGGTGGCGATCATGGAAATCTGGTGGGGGCTGGGTTACCACAGTATTTTTTTCCTGGCGGGCCTTGCTGCGATTCCCAAAGACCTTCCAGAAGCTGCACGCGTGGACGGAGCCAGCGAGTGGCAGGTTTTCTGGTATGTCATACGTCCACGTCTTCAACCGATCATGATGATCCTTGTTGTTTTACGATTTGGAACTTCGATGGCAGTCATNGATGAATATCTGATCTTCGGAGGTTTCAATCGGGCCTCCCCGACTTATACCTGGACGGTATTCATGTACGATCAGGCNTTCAAAACGGGTTTATGGAGGCAGGGTTTTGCAGCATCGATTGGAATGGTGGGAGCAGTCGTGATGATGTTTTTTGTGGCTTATCTGGTTTATATTTTCCGTTCCAAAGACTGAGTCTGATCATGGCAGCATCGCTTTCTGAAACGAATCCCTACCTGAGGCANAANCNAAACCGNNTGNNAAGGAATGCGGTTGTAAGGCACAGNGTGATCATTTTTTTCTTGCTGACCATATTGCTTCCTTTGACCTGGGTGCTGATGCTCTCGATCAAATCTTTGCCGGATTCGATGCGAGGGAATCTATGGCCGAGGCGTTTTGACTTCAGNCACTATGGATACGTCTTTGATAAAATCGAGACTTTGCCCCACAACCTTTTCAACAGTATCTACGTAACCGGGGCAACGGTTCTAATAACGACCTTCTGTGCTGTTTTGGCCGGCTATGCATTGGTTCATCTCAAACCACGAGGTGGACCATTCATTGTGGCGATCTTCCTCTCTTCTTTGTACTTTCCAACACGAGTGGTTTCGATCATCACCATTTATGAAATCCANGATTATTTGGGATTGATCAACAGCACTTCAGGTTTGATCCTTCCTTACATCACCCTGAATCTTGCCATCAGTGTCCTGATCATGCGCAGTATTTTTCAACTGGTTCCNCATGAACTGATTGATGCAGCACGAATTGACGGTGCTGGTCCCTGGAGGACTTTGTGGGTGGTAGGTTTACCTTTGGCAAAAAATGGTTTGGTGGTGGTAATCATCGTGAATTTTGTCACGGCATGGGGTGAATACCTCCTTTGTGCGACCCTCTCCAATGATCAATTGGTGAGAACCATGCCGGTGGTATTGGCATCNGCACATGGCGGGATGGGACAATGGGCATGGCCCAGGATTGCAGCCGTTTATATCATCGTGGTTCTTCCAGGGATCATCGCCTTTACGTTTGCACAACGTCTCTTTTTCAAAGGGCTTATGGAAGGTGCCTTGAAAACATGATTTCGGGCATCNTGTTAAGTTCTTATTTTTTNGAATCCTAAAATCATTCCAAGCTTTAGTCATGCCTATGGAACCCATCAGAATTGGAGTCGTGGGTTCAGGACGTTTCGGTTCTCTCCATGCACAGACCCTCCTGAGCCTGGCAGAATCCGAGCTGGTTGCTCTGGTGGATTCTTCTGAAAAAGCNTTGGCACAACTGCCCGAAGCATTATCAGCAATTCCAAAATATCTGGATCTGGAGCAAGCCCTGAAGGAATCCCGGGCTGAAGCATGGGTCGTTGCAACATCCACTTTGGAACATGTTCCAGTTGCCAAANAAATCTTGGAAGCAGGAGTTTTTGTTCTTCTTGAAAAGCCTATTTCCGATAACCTCCTGGATGCTCAACACCTACAGGAGGTGGTTTCACAATGCTCGGAAAAGTTGATGCTGGGCCATATCCTACTTTTCAACAGCGAGTTCCGGGCGCTTCAGACGGAGTGTGAGACAAGAGGCGGTTTTGATTATACAACATGCTACAGGATGAGACCCTGCAAACATGCAGATGATTATCCGGGCGAGACCCCGTTTCATTTGACGATGGTGCATGATCTNTACTGCATTCAATCAATGGTGGATGGTAAGGATCCAGNCAGGTTTGATGCACAGACGCATTTCAACNGCAGGGGAAATATGGACCTTGCACTGGCTCAGTTAGGTTGGGCTGATGGAAGCCTTGCCACCTTCTCAGCAGGATTCCTCACTCCGGAAGCTTTGCCGGGAGAAGGATTTGACCGAATGGAGGTTTTTGGAAAAGGCTGGATGGCGAGGATGAATCCAAATCCACGGCCGCTGGATGTTTGGGATGAAAAATACGTTCCCCCAATGACTCTTGAAATCCTAACTGGTTCCAACTCAACCACGGGAATGCTGGCAGAGGAACTCCGTTGCTTCTGCAGGGTGGTCAGGGGTTTGGAGCCGATTCCCAGGGGAACCCGTATTGAGGATGGGATCCAAGTCATGCGCTGGCTGGATCGTCTGACCGAGGCATCAGGTCCTTGAAGAACTTCCTTTCAACCCAACCATGAGCCATGACCAAAGGGCTGATGCCCACATTCATCTGTTTGAAGGAGGTTATCAGGGAGGGTCTTTCACATCACGACCTGGTGTCCAGGTGGATGAGGTCCTCTGCTACCAATCCCTGATGAAGGATCATCAGATCGAGACTGCTCTGGTTGTGGGTTTTGAGGGGGAAGAATGGTGTTTCCAGAACAATGATTTTCTTGCCAGACTGATTTCTCATCATTCTTGGATCCAGGCTCTGGCATTCTGTCATCTAGATCAGCAAGCCGATCTCATGGCAAAGCTGGAAAAATGGAAAATGCAGGGTTTCAAAGGCATCAGCCTTTATTTACTGGATGAAGCGGATTACGGGAAGTTGATGGAAATCCCGGCAGAATTTTGGGAATGGGTCACTCGACATGGATGGTTGATCAGTGTCAATTCCTTGGGAAGCTTATGGAAGTCCTGGAAAAATGTGNTGGAAAAACATCCCATGTTGAAGTTGATTGTNTCTCACCTTGGACTTCCTGGAAAATGGATCAAACCTCNATCAGAGCATGANGCGAGTGCCATCATGAAACCTTTGACGGATCTTGCAGAATATTCCGAAGTGCATGTCAANCTCAGCGGNTTTTACGCACTCACCGAACCGGCCTATGACTACCCGCATCCTGCAGCATGGCCTCTGACCAATGAATTAGCCCGTAGTTTTGGGACAGAACGTCTTCTGTGGGGAAGTGATTTTTCTCCCTCTCTTGATTATCTCTCTTTTCCTCAAACCTTTGACCTCTTCGAAAAAATGCCGTTTTTGAAAGAGGAGGAAATCAAAACAATCCAGGGAGAAAACCTACTCCATTTACTTCAGAAAGGAGAATGGTGATCAGTTGGTTAGTTTGTGAAGACAAAGGCTTCACTTTCCAATCATGTCCTTGATCATTTTGAAACTGCCGGCAGTCAAGCCTCCATCGACGGCAAGTGAGGCACCATTGACGAAACCGGCCTCATCCGCACTGATGAAAGCTACTGCGGCAGCAATGTCTTCAGGTTTTCCAACACGGCCCACCGGATACCAGCTTTTCACTTTTTCAAAAACGTCAGGACGCGCTTCAACCCG
>NYUB01000041.1 GCA_002683785.1 Deltaproteobacteria bacterium | reverse complement strand
CAGGATTGAGAAACTGCAATCTTGTTCCATTGAGGTCGAGCACTTCCACATTGGCCGCACGATGAGTTGCATTTTCCACGGGAAATTCTCGAACTCCCCGGAAGATGAGCTGGTAAGAGCCAATCGTTTGCGGTTGATCCTTGATCAGGGTCAGATCTCTTTCAAGACTGAAAAATTTTCCTGCAATTCCAAGAAAAATCAGGACGGCTCCAAAATGAATGAGTATCCCTCCATAACGCCGGTAATTCCTGCGGATGACCTGCAAAAAGGCCAATGTTGCTGAGTTTTCGGACTGTGAACTGCGGATCCTGACCAGCCGGAACAATTCGTTGACCATGGTTGCAAAAACAAAGAATGATAGCCAAAAGATGATGTACCCCCCCCAGGACCAGAGCTGATCTTGAAGCCCATAGGCAATCAATGCAGTTACTGGGAAAGCAAGCAGGAACGGCCAGGCGAAGTTTTTTTTCAGAGTTTCCATACTCGTCCTACGCCATGGGATCAATGTTCCAACACCCATCAAAAGGAGCAGAGCATAACCCATTGGAGCAGTAACGGTATTGAAAAAGGGAGCCTGAATCGAAAGTTTGGTCCCGCGTACTGCCTCTGCCAGCAGAGGGAAAGTGGTCCCCAGAAGGACCGTGAAGGCAATCGAAACAAAAAGGACATTCTGAGCCAAAAAGGCATTTTCACGACAGAGTACCGATTCCATCCGATGCTCTGATTCAAGCATTTGAATACGTTTGAAAAGCAGACCAAACGCCAGGACCAATATTATTGCAAGAAAGACCAGAAATGCCGGTCCGATATCAGATTGGGTGAAAGAATGGACCGAGTTTATGATGCCGGAACGGGTCAGAAAAGTTCCGATGATGGTCAGTCCAAAGGTCAGGATGATGAGTACAATGTTCCAGATTTTGAGCATGTTGCGTTTTTCCTGGATCATCACGGAATGCAGAAATGCGGTACCGGTCAGCCAGGGCATCAAGGCCGCATTTTCAACTGGATCCCAAGCCCAGAACCCACCCCAGCCAAGTTCCTCGTATGCCCACTGGCCTCCCAGAATCAGGCCGGCAGAAAGGAAATACCAGGAAAGCAAGGTCCAGCGGCGGGTGGTAAGCACCCACTCGTTGTCCAGTATTCCACGCATCATTCCCCCCATAGCAAAAGCAAAGGGGATACTGAAACCGATAAAACCGAGATAAAGGCTCGGGGGATGGATCGCCATTGCAGGATGCTGCAAAAGAGGATTCAAACCCCGCCCATCTTGAGGAATGACGGCTTGCGACTCTAGGGGATTGGACCAGACGATGAGAAGAACCAACAGAAAGCTCATGATGCCATTCAAAGTTGCCAGGACATAGGGAATGATCTCCCGGTTGGTGTACTGATAACGGAATGCCACAATCATGATGAAAAAACTCTGAACCAGCACCCAAAACAACAGTGAACCTTCAAGCCCTCCCCAAAAGGAAGTGATCTTATAAAAAAGCGGCAGGTCCCGGCTCGAGTGTCCCCAGACGTATTGAATGCTGAAATCGTTGCTGACCAGTGCTTCCAAAAGCACCGCAGATGCGAGTGTGATCAACAGAAAGCTGAGAATCGAGGCATGCTGAACGGAACGGACAAGGTTCCAGTTGTTGGTTCGTACTCCTAAATGAGGAACCGCAGTTCCATAAAGACTGAGTGCAAGTGAGCACATCAGTGCGATGGTGCCTAGATCAGACATATTGAATCATCAGTGAAATCAATGTTTCGGTATTTCCATTAAAAAAAATATTTTGAATTATTTTAAACTCATTTTATGGTTGCCGCAAACAAGGAACTTTATTTTAGGCCTTTGATGACGATTTTTCATGAATTTAACCTGGAAAATTCATGAATCTTTAAGTCTTCTTTGAACCCATCATTGCTCATCTAGGTTAGAATACTATACGATAATTCTGGATTCAGGTAGCAGTTGAAAAAAAATCCCTGGTTTACTGCAAATAGAAGGATTGGATTGAAACAATGAGAGACATATGGAATGAACTGACGGAATGGGTCGACAACGATAAGGCATTTTCCATTGCCAGGGTGATTCACACATGGCGCTCAGCACCCCGTGCTAGCGGTGCCGGGATGATCGTGGGAGAAGGTATGGAAATCGCTGGTTCCGTCAGCGGAGGCTGTATTGAAGGAGCAGTCATCGAAGAAGCACTTGAAGTGCTGAAAGATGGCAAACCGCGGAAACTGAATTACGGGGTGGAAGATGAACTGGCACTTTCCGTGGGCTTGTCCTGTGGCGGGGAGGTCTCCGTATTGGTTGAAAAACACTGGGCTTTTTCCGAGGAAGAAGAGACCCGGAAAGTCTGGATGAGGCTTCAGGAAGCATTACAAAAGAACGAGCCCGCAGTGCTTCTTTCAAAAACAAGCAGTTCACCCTCTTCACCCCTGCTGGTTCTCCCTGAAGGTGATGATATCGGGGACTGGGGTGACACGAACGAAAACGCAAAGGAGGCTGCGCTTGAAGCCTATCGAGAACGAGAAAATCGTCTTATGGAAATCGGCGATGAAGAAACCTTCATCCAGGTCTTCCCACGAAGAGATCAGTTGCTGATCATTGGAGCAGGGCACATTACCCTGCCCCTGGTTCAATTTGCGAATGCACTGGATTTTCAAACGGTGGTGATTGACCCAAGGAAGGTTTTTGCAACGCAAGAGCGTTTTGTTTCAAAACCAGATCACCTGATTGATCGATGGCCTCAGGATATTCTTGAGGATTGGCCGCTTCATGAAGACACCTATGCCATTCTGCTGACACATGATCCCAAGATAGATGATCCTGCACTGAAGATCCTCTTGAAACACGACCTGCCCTACATCGGTGCCTTGGGAAGCCGGAAGACACATGCCAAGCGTTGTGCCAGGCTGGAAGAAGCTGGAATCTCGCAGGAACTTATTCAGTCCATCAAGGGGCCTGCAGGCCTCGACATCGGTGCCAAGACTGCAGGTGAGATTGCCCTCAGCATGCTTAGTGAAGTAATCGCTGCAAAAAGAGGCAACCTTTAATCGAATCCAAGGACGTGCTCATGAATTCGGGAAACCGATCTTGAGCACTTCATCAAAGGTCTTGACGAAATAAGGCGTAATGCCTTCGGTAATGCTTTCATCAAGTTCTTCGTAATCTTTCCTGTTCTCATCCGGAAAAAGCAATTGGGTGATACCAGCTCGTCTTGCAGCGATGGTTTTTTCCTTTACCCCGCCAATGGGCATCACCAAGCCAGTTAAACTCAATTCCCCCGTCATCGCCATGTTTGGTATGATCGGTTTTTGTTGGGTCAGCGAGTAGAGTGCACATGCCATGGTGATTCCTGCAGAGGGCCCATCCTTGGGCGTCGCACCAGCAGGAACGTGTAAATGGATGAAGTTCCGATCAAAAAATTTATTAGTCTTCTTCTGGGGATTCAACCTGGCGCGGATGAACGTGTAAGCAATTTCAGAGGATTCGACCATCACATCTCCCAACTGTCCAGTCTGCTTGAGACCAGGATTCTTGGCTTCCACAGCACTTGCTTCGATATGCAGGGTTGCGCCTCCCATGGCGGTGTAAGCCAACCCAGTGATAACTCCGATTTTGGGTTTTTTGAACCGGGTTTCCTCGGCAAACATAGGCTGACCCAGGTAATCCGAAAGTTCGGAGCGGCTGATGGTCACTTTTTCCAGCCCGTCTTCGACAATCTTTCTAGCAGCCTTGCGGAGAAGTTTTTTGATGTTGTTTTCCAGACTCCTCACACCGGATTCTCTGGCGTAGCCATCGATCATGTCACGCAGGACTGTTTTTGGAAGTGAAAACTGAGAACGTTTCAAACCATGTATTTTCAATTGCTTTGGAAGCAGATGCCTGCGGGCAATCTCGAGTTTCTCTTCAAGGATGTAGCCTGAAAGACGGATCTGCTCCATGCGGTCCAGCAAAGGCGCAGGAATGGTTTCCAAAGTATTGGCCGTGCAGATGAAAAGAACTTTTGAAAGATCAAAACGAATGTCCAAATAGTGGTCCAGGAAATCCTTGTTCTGTTCGGGATCCAGTACTTCCAGTAAGGCGGAAGCAGGGTCTCCATGAAAGCTCGCTCCAATTTTGTCGATTTCATCGAGCATGATCACCGGGTTGGACGTTTTACAGGTTTTGATGGCATTGATGAACTTCCCCGGCAGGGCACCGATGTAGGTTCGGCGATGCCCCTTGATTTCTGCTTCGTCCCGCATTCCTCCCAGCGAAAAACGATAGAACTTACGGCCCAGCGCCTTGGCAATCGATTGGCCCACGGAAGTTTTCCCGGTTCCGGGAGGTCCAACCAGGAGCACAATGGTTCCNGCCAGGTCATTATTGATNATGCCGACTGAAATCAGTTCCAGGATACGGTCTTTGACATCCTTCAATCCGAAATGGTCNCGATCCANGATCCTTCTGGCNCTTTTGAGATCNAAATAATCTTTGCTGTAGACCCCCCATGGTAAGATTGTAAGCCAGTCGAGGTAGGCACGGGAAACATTGTATTCTGGTGAAGCAGGTTCGATGAGCTTAAGTTTTTCAATTTCCTCATCAATCCTTTCCTGGGCTTCTTCAGTCAGCTTGAGNTTACGTATTCTAGCCAGGAATTTTTCAACTTCGGTTTCCTTGCCTTCCTTGGTCAGNCCGAGTTCTTTTTTGATTTCCTTCAGTTGTTCACGCAGGAAGAACTCACGCTGTTGTTGGGACATGCGTTCTTCGATTTTATGGCTGATGCGGCTTTGGAGCTTGGAAACTTCCAACTCGTGCTTGAGCAGGATNAGTGCTTTTTCAATACGCTGCTTGATGCGACGGGTTTCCAGGATTTTCTGCAGTTCTTTGCCTGAAGCGGTGGTCATGGAGGCGGAAAAGTCGGCCAACGTTCCTGGCTCCTTGAGGTTGACGCGCCCCATCAACAGTCCAAGTTCCTCCTTGAAAAGAGGATTTAACTGTACCAATTCCTTGATGGCGTTGATGATCGAAACCGAATAAGCCTTAAGTTCTTCTTCTGAGCCAGGATCCTGGTCATACCAGTAACGGACACGAGCCTGCATCACAGGCTGTTTCTTTTGAAGTTTGACGATTTCAAAACGTTCCATTACCTGGACCACCACCTGCAAAGGAGCATTTGCCTGTTTCGATGCCTGAACGATTTTGGCAACCACTCCTGTTCTCGAAAGTTTTCCCTCGTCTTCTTCATTTTCCCGAAAACTGAAAACCAAACCGATGTATTTCAGGGAATCTTTCATCACCTTCATCATATGCTCCTCCAGTTCTTCGTCGGAAATGATCACAGGCAACATCATCTTCGGAAAAAGCGGACGATCGTAGAGCGGAACAATCAGCAACTGCTCAGGAAAAAGATCGCTGGCAATGATGATCGATTTTTCTTCAGTCTTGGATTCCTCCTCTGGCTCAACCAGGTCTGCAGCGGTTTTATCTTCTGTTTCTGAATTATCGGTCATGACATGTCTCGAGCATTACTCAATTTTAAGATAGAGGTTTATTTTTTAGCACTCATCTTACTAGAGTGCTAACAATTAAGCTAGTACAAATAAGAGGATGTCAGACAATAGTTTTTNAAAAATGAGGCTATTTTCTTNATGATTTGTATAAAATGATTTAGAGCTAATGAGAAATATTATGCCGNGGCATGAAATTCGGTTGGGCTCAGCAGTTTGCTGACTGATTTTATAAAAATATTTTAAACTATTGATTTTATTATTGATAATTTTATCAGAACCATTGGTTTAAATCAATCGAAAAATAAGGTAAATTGGTTTTAGAACAAGCATGATCGCCCGAAACTTGTGGGAATTGCCGTGCTGTAGAAAAATATCTCCTAACCCTGAAAATTTTTCTCTGGATGGCCAAAAAATGGGGACAGCATTTCCTGATCCGTCAAGGAGTGGTGGAACGCATGTTGAAACAGTCTCAAATCAGCGAAGGCGATCAGGTTGTTGAAATCGGTCCGGGTAAGGGTTTTCTAACACGTGCTTTGCTCAAACGTGGAGTACAGGTAACCGCCGTAGAGATCGATCCAGAACTTTGCCAAGAACTCCGAGTGAACTATGGAAAACTGGAACAATTTCAGCTTTTGGAAGGGGATGTGATGCAGATTGATCCGTTAAAACTATGCCCGCAAGGCCATGGTTCGGCAAAACTGGTGGCTAACCTTCCTTACCAGATTGCTTCGGCACTGATCCTCCGATTGCTCCCTTTCCGGAAATGCTGGAAATCATTGACCCTGATGGTTCAAAAAGAAGTCGCAGATCGGATCTGTGCCACTCCTGAACAAAGGAAGGAATACGGCTCCCTTTCACTGGCAGCCGGATTGGGCTTTGATTGCCGCCGTTTCCTCAACGTTCCTCCGGCTGCTTTTCGTCCGAAGCCGAAGGTTGATTCAAGCCTGATTTTTCTTGAACCCCGGGATTCTGGAATAAAAGAGGAGGAGGAAGAAGAGTTTTTGAACTGGAGCCGAACCCTGTTTGAAAACCGGAGAAAACTATTAAGCGGGAGCATCCGCAGGCATTTTCCGGATTGGTATCAAAAGGATCAGGATTACCTTCAGGAAACAATCGGGAAGCGGCGCCCTGAAGCAATTCCACATCAGGAATGGCTCGATCTCTTCCGCAGGTTCATCAATTTCAGGAATCGGAAATGCTGAAAACATTTTTTCTTTTGGTTGTGTTATCCCTGTTTTCCAACGCATTTGGAGAATTGGAACAGGCCAAGGCTTCCGAAAAGCAAGAGGTTCTTGGTGCTTTTTCTCAATTGAAATTCCATCAAAGGATCGATCTTTCCACCAGCTCACCACCTTTTCTGAAAGCCAAACAGGTCCGTGAAGACTTGGAGGCAACGCATTGGCTACTCAAACAAAACTATGCCCGTTACCACCTCTTAAAAGAATCGGGAACCGACTGGGATAGAGTTTTCCAGGAACTTGAGAAAAGACTCCTTTCCAATCCAAATCCCCCACTGACCCATCATTTTCAGCAGAAACTGATGAAGGCCCTGGACTTTACCGAGGATCCTTTTTTGAAGTCCGACCTTTTTCTTCAGAAACGGCATTATCTTCGACAGGTGGAACCCAAAGCCGCATTTTACAGTGGGGTCAAGCTTGTACTCCAACAGGGACGCCACCGGGTGCTTCCGAATCTGAATCACCCCGAAGTCGCGAATCACTTCATGCTCAACTGCCTGCAAAAAGGCCAGATGATGTTCCCGATTATCGGAGACCGTGTGGATGAACCTCGGTTCATGCTCGGAAGACTTGCGAGTTTCAATGAAAAACCCCTGGACTGCCTTTTTGAAAATGAACTAGGAACTCCAATCCGCCTCCAACTCCCCCTGGCTCTGAATCAGGGTGTCCGCAACAAATCCAAAAAACCTTTATACCGTTTTATCGAGGGACACATTCCCTATCTGATCTGGTATCGGGAAGGAGATGATGAGGAACGTTCCACGAGGAGGTTCATGAAGCTTGCGCGTCAGTTAAGGCGAAGCTCAACCCTTGTCCTGGACGTGCGTGGGAATCACAGCGGTTCGTTCAAGTTCATTGAAAAATGGCTGAAGGAACTCACCCGTGCAACATGGGAAAATGTGATCGTCCGCGAAAAGCAAAGCATCCCGATCCTGCTCGGACTGATCAACCGCAATGACTGGGATCTCAAGTTTTCACCCAACCCGCTGGTCAGCCGAGAGATGCTGGACCAACACCAGATGCAGTTGAAGGCACTGCTCAGTCACTTTGAGGAAAACGAGATCTCTGAAAAATGGATTGAAACCAAATTTCTTTTCAAAGGACATCAGGATGCTCCAGCCTGGAAGAAACGATTGATCGTGGTGGCCAACGAACATTGTGGCGACGGTTGCCAGTTCCTTGCGGCACTGGCAAAACAGGAAGAAACGTCCCACCTGGTTGGTTCGTTGACAGGTAATTTTCCTAGGGGATTCAGTGTACCGCTTTATCAGCTTCCACACTCCAGAATTCTGCTTTCCATCAATCACCGGCTGCATCTGAATCATGAAGGATTACCTGTGCTTCCCTCGGGATATCAGCCGGATTACTGGCTTTTCCCGGAAATGGGAATCCAGGATGTGCTGCGGCTCGCAGGAAGCCTTTAAAGTTTCGGATCAAACCCAAAAGGGGGTGTCAGCAATTTGTATTAAACCAATTCAATAAAGCATGCCTTCTACCCTAGAAAGATGGCTCAAATCGCTTTTGGTCCTTCTTAGTCTTTCCACAACGACTCTTTTCTTTGGTGTCCTCATCCTATCTCTGGTACCGGTCAAGTTCGCGCTGAAAAAGACTCCCTTTGACAGAAGAGTGAAAGAGGCTCTTTTTGGACTGGCTCGAAGCTGGATTTATTTCAACAACTGGGTCTATACAGGACTTCATCAGGTTGAGTGGCGTATCATCGGTCACACCAATCTCAAACCCGANGGACAGTATCTGCTGATCAGCAATCATGTTTCTTCGGCNGACATCCTGGCAATCTTTGTGCTCGCCTGGGGCAGACTCCCTTTTCCCCAATTCTTCCTTAAGCAGGAACTCCTCTATGTCCCAGTTTTCGGACAAGCCCTTTGGAGTTACGAAATGCCAGTGATGAAGCGCTATAGCAAAGAATACCTTAATCGAAACCCCGACAAACGTGGAAAGGACCTGGAAACGNCGNAAAAATCCTGTGCTCGGATCAAGGATCAGCCTTTCACCATCATCAATTTCGTGGAGGGCACCCGTTTCACCCAACTCAAAAAGNAAAAAAATGGTTCTTCCTTCGATAANCTCCTGCAACCAAAAGCGGGTGGGGTGCATATGGTATTGTCCAATCTGGCATCTCAGTTGGATGGAGTGTTGGATCTTACCCTGGCTTATCCGGGTTGTGACTCACCTTCCTTCTGGAACATCATCAGCGGTCGGGCCCCACTGGTGATTATCCAGGTAAAAAAATACGCTCTTGACGGGATCTCAGCCCCGAGTCTGGAACAGTTGAAGATTCGCCAGGGAACTCAACAAGTCCGAGAATGGATCAATGAATTATGGGCCAATAAAGACCGCAGTATCGGTGAAATGCACGAACGTTACAGACCCAATTAGCGATGATGGGATCTTATTGAAAGAGTAGGCATGCTGAAATTGAATCCTCCAGTCCTTTTCTTCAAAAGTTTTTCCCACCTGGATTCCAACTCAGGTAACCCGCGAACCGTTTTCCACAGAATGGGTGAGTTGAAGCAGAACCACATCCTTTGATTCGGAATAGGCACCAAGCACCAGCACCTCGGATTTCACTCCGGCCACACGTTTTACTGGAAAATTCATCACTGCCACCACCTGTTTCCCAACAAGCTCTTCCGGCTCATAATTGCAGGTGATCTGGGCAGAACTGGTCTTGATTCCAAAAGGGCCAAAGTTGATTTTTAGCACATAAGCTGGTTTGCGTGCTTTGGGATTGAGAACAGCTTCGAGCACGGTGCCCACCCTTAGTTCGACTCCCATGAAATCATCAAAATTGATGGGAGCCTGCAATTCGAAAGATGTTTTAGAATTCATGGTCTTACCTGCAAAAATACTTGACTCAAAGCGTGGTTCGGTTCAATCTGGATATAAAGTATTTCATTCGGAATTCATTTCGGATTCTGGAAATTCAAAATTCTCCGATTCATCCATGCCTAAAGCGCCCGCGAAGGCAGGATGAACGATAGGGTCAGCGGGGAAACGTGCTGGCCTCCCGTTTTGGAAAGGAGACCCCTTATGTTGGACCTTCAAGGTAGAAATATCAATAAGCTCCGTATTTCCGTGAGCGAGGCCTGCAACATGGCCTGCAGTTACTGCGTCACGGGAATCAACGAGCATCAAGTCGCACCAGACCAACTTCCGATGCAAGACCTGCTGAAGTTGGCCACTTTGCTTCATCGTCACGCAGGAATCGAGAAAATCCGCATCACCGGTGGAGAACCGCTGCTTTACCGGGAATTGGTACCTTTCGTCGAAGGACTCAGTGAAAGCGGCCTGGAAGATATCGGTATGACCAGCAATGGACTTTTGCTGGCAAGATCCGTCCCCTCGCTCGCAAAAGCAGGGCTGAAACACATCAATCTCAGCCTCGATTCGCTTCAGCCCGAACGCTTCCGTAAAATGGGCCGTGCCGGGAGTCTCAGGAGCACCCTGGACGGCATTGATGCCAGCCTCGAAGCAGGTCTGCGCCTGAAGATCAACATGGTGGTCGTGAAAGGTGAAAACGAGGATGAGGTTGCAGATGTGCTTGAATTCGGCATCGCCCGTGGAATTGAGGTGCGTTTTTTGGAACTGATGCGCATGGGCCCACTCTACCAAAACGGAGACTTCAAGCTGGTCACCATGGAGGAAATGCTGAACAGCATCCGCGAACGTTTTTCAGTCACAACAGCCCAGGCCGATGAAGATTCGACTTCCCAGCGCTTCTGGGTTCCAGGTGGTTATTTCGGCATCATCCCCAATGAAAGCGCCCCTTTTTGTTCCACTTGCTCCAGGCTGAGGTTGACTTCGAATGGAAAGTTGATCGGCTGTCTCAGCAACCCGATAGAAACTTCAATCCGACACCTGCTCGATCATCATGATCCTGAAATGGAGCTGAAATCTCTGGTGATGGAATCGGTTTCTTATAAAAAATCCCAATTCACCGGATCTGATTTGGTGATGTCCAAAGTGGGAGGCTGAGCCGGTCAATCGATTTTTTCCAGGTTGACCAGCATTTTCAGCATATCCAGTCCAGTTTTTTTCTGAAGAAAGCGAGCACGATCCTTGAGGCTTCCGTTGAGGGATGCTTTCCCATGCTTTCTACCAAAAATGATTTTGTTCGCGGTTGGACGGGTGCGGGCCTGGTAAAGGGTGGGATAAATCTTTTTCCAACGTGAACACTGTTCCTCAAAATCCCCGTTCATTGTCCAGAAATTCCCTACCGCCCATCCTCCAGGGACAAGAAGTTCTGAAAGCCTAGTGATGAAAGGGATGGAGATCAGCTTTTCAGGAGCACTGGCAGGTCCGTAGGCATCAAGAAAGATCAGGTCGAAATTCTCGTCCAGGTCCAGGATTCCTTGGGCCGCATCGGCGATGATGACTTTCCGCCGGGAATCTTCCTCAAAACCAAAAAACTGACAGGCGGCTTCCAAAACGGCTTCATTGATTTCGATCACCGTTTGTTCCACCTCCGGGAAAAGACGGTGCAGAAAATTCGCAATCGTCCCTCCACCCAGCCCGATGTGGAGCACCTTGCGCGGTTCCGGAACAAGAAGCAGGCATAGCATCATATGACGGGTATAACTCAGCAATAATTGGTTCGGATCGGATCGGAGGCAGGAACTCTGGACCACACGGTTTCCAAAACGCATTTCGAAACGATCTTTCTTGCGCCAAACCTGGATCGGGCTCGGGCCTTCCGTGTTTTCCCAAACCAAACCAAAAATCTCACGGCCTTGGCTTGCAAGCCGGTCCATCACCGCTTCTTCTGCGCTGAACATTTGTTGAATCATCCTACTCCACTGTTCCCGAAGGAAATTCCATTGTTTCATCAAAAGGTTCCGGTTTTTTGCCGGGATGTCTTTTTAATACCTTCTACAAATTGCGTGCCTGCATCGAAATGAAATGCACATGAACTTTAAACTCAGTGGAATTATTTTCAAGAAGATTTTTATTTTAATGCCCTGAGTGTTAAAGACAGTAGCTCTGGGTCCTGTGCAGCAAGCAATTTGGTTTTTGTAAAGATTCTCCGGAAGACCTTCTCCCAATCCGGAATCGATCATTCGCCGATGAACCGGATGGAGATTATTTGCATCGGCACCCATAGAGTCTCGAGCCTTTCCCTTTGCATCGAAGAGCAGGACAAAACCGTCCAACGCCTGCAGCAAAACCTGGGCAAAGTCAGCCAGATTTGGAATCCCGTCTTTTGTTTCCCTGAAAACGTCGTTCATGGTCTTTTTCCCTGTTTTGTTCTCCTCAAATCTTTCACCAAACGGCAGTGGGATTCAAGATTTGTCTCTCCAGAACCTGCATCTTTTCTGGAGGGACCGTGATTTTCAGGTGGTGTTTTGTAGCGATTTGTTTTTCAATCTGGAAATAATCAGAACCTCCTATGCCGGCCACCTCAGTCGATCTGCTTCATCCGGGACTTCCGGAAAATCTGAAACGTGTCCAGATTCCCATCGTCGAGGCCTCTGACGAAACACTAAAGGGTTTTGGCCATTTGGTGGAAGATCCGGAAGAGGTGGAAATTGAAATTGTACGTTGGCCGTCTCTGGGCTGGAGGAAAGTAGATCTGGACACGGGAGATGAAGGTGGAACGACCGAAGGGATCTTCTCATGTGAGTGGAAAGGCGACGTGCTATATGGTTCCAACGAGGCGGTCTCGGGAAACTACACCCTGGGATATGGAGTCGACCCCGAAAATGCCGATGAGTCCCATCAAAGGCCTCCTGAAAGACTTATGCTCTGGCATGCGAATTACCATCCGGATGGTGGTCAACTTTTCTTTCCTCTGGAGAACAAACCTTTTCTGTGCCCTTTAGCCCTTCCAGGAGATGACATCCAACCCCAGGATTTCATCTGCTTTCGCTGCAACGGAAACCAGGGGCTTTATATCCATCCCGACATCTGGCATGAAGGCATTTTCCCGATCCAGGGGAAACAGCGCTTCTTCGACAAACAGGGGGCAGTGCACGCCAGAATTTCCGTTGATTTTGCCCGTGAATTCGGATGCCTCCTCGAGATCCCATTAGNCTAGATCCACTCACGTGTGAATCACTCATTCTGGGTTGGCTGGAAAATCTTCTTTAGATTTTTATGGAAAAATCTATTTTGTGCCTCAAAACCCTGAATTGAATTTAAGGAAAAAAGAACCTTTGATGAAGAAAAAAGCCCTGGTAGCCGGAGCCCTGGGGGTGATCGGGCGGAGCCTGATTCAGGAACTGGAACGCCAGGGCGATTGGGAAGTCCTCGGGATCTCACGCAGGATTCCAGATTTTGAAACCTCATCAATCTATCTTTCGCTCGACCTTCTGGACCGTGAGGCATGTGAAAACCAGCTTAGGGGGCTGAAAGACATCACCCACCTGTTCTACTGTGCTTTCCAGCCGAGATCCTCCTGGGCTGAACACACTGCACCAAACCTGGCCATGCTCGTTCATTGTGTCGAGACGGTGACTAAAGCATCCACAGAACTGCAGCATGTGCAATTGATCGAGGGCAACAAATGGTACGGCTCTCACCTTGGCCCCTTCCGCACTCCAGCCCGGGAAGACGATCCGCCACACATGGCTCCGAATTTTTATGTGGAACAGGAACACTGGCTCCGGAATTTTCATGCCCAAGCACCGGATGCTGACGCAGGCTGGAACTGGTCTGCTCTGCGGCCCCACACCGTCTGCGGTTTTTCCTTGAACTCCCCCATGAACCTGAGCACCTGCCTTGCCGTCTATGCCTTGATTTCTAAAGAACTGGGACTCCCCCTTCGATTTCCAGGAAAACCTGGGGCCTGGGAATCCATCTACCAGGTTTGTGACAGCAGGCATCTTGCAAAAGCCATGATCTGGTGTGCAACCGAGGAAAATGCAGCAAACGAGGTGTTCAACATCACCAATGGGGACTACTTCCGTTGGAAGAATATCTGGGGAAGAATCGCTGAATTTTTTGAGATGGAACCCGGAGAGGTCCAGACGATCCCTTTGACGGAATTCATGGCTGACAAAGAACCCCTTTGGGAAAAGCTTTGCGAAAAATATGGCCTCCAGAAAATTCCGTATTCAGAAATTGCCGCCTGGCCTTTTGCTGATTACGTCTTTGGCACCGAATGGGACGTGATGACCGATACCCTGAAACTGAGACTTCATGGATTTCATGAATGCCTCAGAAGTGATGAAATGTTTGTCCGGATTTTCCAGGAATTCCGTGAACAAAAAGTGATTCCCTGATTCATCAATGAGACCCATCGAAAATGCCATACGCCCTGGAACCGGCATCACCAAGCTTCAACAATTGGGACTGGAGGTCTACAGGAAAATGGGAGTCCCCAGGCCGGAATCGGTGTTGATCTTTTTCCACGGTCTAGGCCTGAGCCACATGGACCTCGAAGAAAATACTCCTGATGGGACACCTCTGGGAGACTGGGTCATGGAGCCAGGAATGGTCGTTGCCACCCACCTGCTCTGGCCTGGTGGGGCGAAGGAACGAATCTGGCTTGAAGACGTTGCCCTAGTCGGCCAGGACGGCGCGGAGCCCTTCTTCAGTTGGGATTTTGACCCCATCACAGGGCCCTAATTTTTCAGTGGGAAAACTGGAGTGGAAGTCTAGAATGGCGCCCGGGCGACACGGATTTGGGTCGTGGAGGTGTCATTGGTCTCCGACCAGGCGACATAAAGCTGATTGTTGTATTCGGCAGCACTGGCGTTGCCCGTGACCTTGGCCGTGTTTACATTGAGACCGTCAAAACCGTCACCATCCTTGAATATCCAGGAACTGCTGTTGTCAAAATGTGCCACCCGCACCTGGGTACTGCCGTTCTCCTCGAGCCAAACCGCGTAAAGATTCGAATTCGCCACCACCAACTTCGGGTAGGTCGAGTTATTGCGGTAGTCCTTGTTGATCCCCTTTGATGCATTATCCCCATCGACAGAGGTCCATGTAGTACCATTTGAACTTGATTTGATGCGAATTTGAGTGTGTCCGGAAGCATTGGTTTCACTCCAGGCTGCATAAAGTTTGGAGTTGAA
>NYUB01000040.1 GCA_002683785.1 Deltaproteobacteria bacterium | reverse complement strand
TCAAACAACATGATAAAAAATTTTGAATCTTTTATGAAACGTTCCTGAAAAACCTAAAAACCAAGGCCTTAAATTTGTTTTAATCACCTCCTATTGAGGAATATTCATGCTGAGAGGAACAGAATCCTGCCCATTTCAATCTTCTTGAAGTCAGTAAAATCTCCTAAGTAATTTACCTGATTTCCAATCTAAGCATTGGGGAGAATACTGTCATTAATCCAACCCAGAAGTTGGGATTACAAACCAACCTACACGTTGGATCTTCTGTGTGAAGAAAAATTTCTCAAAGGAGAAACACGATGCAAGTTAAAGATATTATGACCCCAGATGTAGTAACCGTCAGTCCTAGGACATCCATCGAACAAGTTGCAACACTACTTCTCGAGAAGAGAATTAGCGCTGTGCCGGTCGTCACAAAAAACAACAAAATTGTTGGAATCGTTAGTGAAGGTGACCTTGCACATCGCTTGGACGAAGACCTTCAGGTAGATCGTTCATGGTGGTTAAAAATGGTATCCACTAAAGACACAGATTATTTTGAATACATCAAAACACATGGACGTCATGCTGAAGACGTAATGACGAAAAATGTTGTAACCGTTGATGAAGAAATGTGTATTTCTGAAGTGGCCCATCTCCTAGAGACAAGACACATCAAAAGGGTTCCAGTGGTTCGAGAAGCCAAATTGTGTGGAATCGTTAGTCGTGCAAATCTGTTACAGGCTTTGGTATCAGGGAAAAAAGAGCTGACAAATCCGACTTCAAATGACCGGGAGTTACGTGAAGCGATCTACCAAGAAATCAATTCTCATCAACTGACCAGTCATGGAGGACTTAATGTAATCGTTGAAAAAGGCGAGGTCGAATTATGGGGCTGGATCGAGTCCGAACCAGAACGTCAGGCACTCATGCTGGCTGCTCGTGAAGTCAATGGAGTCAATCAAGTACACGATCATCTGGGTACCGTAGCACCCTGGATCTGGAACACATGATTATCTAAAATCGAAAAACCTTTTGTAATGCTTCATGACCAAAGCCCCCAATAAAGTTAAATTTTTCCTAATCCAAGGTGGACAACGTCCATGCCGCAACTATAAGTTCACAAACGTGGTTTTTTATACAGGCTAAACCGGTTGGTAGTATTTTAAAGCGTTGTCATGAAAGAGCCGGAGTTGGTCAGCTTCAGAAAAGACTGAAACGATTCCTGCAAATCCATTAACTATTTCATCGAAGGATGCGACAACACCGTCAACAGGAAAATTTGACGAGAACATACAACGCTCAACACCAAAGACCTGAATAGTATCCAGTACAACCTTGCGATTAAATTCAACCGTCCATTTCTGTCCTGGCACGCAGATACCAGAAATTTTCACTGATGTATTGGGTTGGGCAGCAAGGGCTTTCATACCTTCCATCCATCCACCTAATCCAGCCTCACTTCGATCAGACGGAAGACCTGTGTGATTGAGGATGATTGTGGTCTCAGGGAAATCATGTGCCAGTTCAGCGGCCTCCCTTAAATGCCACCATGGTGTTTGCAAATCGAAATGCAACCCATATGTTTCCAAATTGGCGTAACCAGCGCGAAAAGCAGGATCTGTCATAGATCCTGTTAAGCCTGGATGGAATTCTCCAGGTGATGCTGCAGCAAAAGGTTTTTGTCGTACACTCCGTATCAAAGGACATTTTGCATGAGCTCGAAGTACTTCATCTATATCTTCACTTAAAAACCAGGCCTGACCGATAATGGCATTGGGAAAGCCTGTCTTCTCATGGATTTGCATGAGCCACTCTGATTCACCCAAAGGATCTTTGGGATCCCATTCAGCTTCCATGTGTATGGTTTTGACAATATTGAATGCTTTGGAATCCACAAAATAGTCATCTGGGAGATAAGTCCGCCTGATTGAGGAATAATCGCCATAGCGAAATGGGATCATCTGCTTTCCACAAAGCCAAGGGTGCTTGTTCATCGACAAATCCCAAAAATGTTGGTGAGCATCAATTATTGGAATGTCAGTCACTTTCTGTCCTGGTTAAATATTATCGTTTTTGTCAAATAGTTTTAAGATCGCGATGCCATCCAATTCGCCATGTCCCTTGGATATCAGCATCCGGTACAATGATGACGCCTGGCTAGACATGGGTGTCGGTGATTTAAGGTTTTTTGCAAGCTCATGAAGAGTATCGAAGTCCTTGAGAATCTGTCGGGCAAAGCCCCTTGGAGTATAGTTTCTGTCGATCATCAATGGGAACATATGCTGTAACATGTTCGACCCAGCATAACCAACTGCCAGTGCATCTGGTATTTTACTAGCATCGATGCCTCCCGCTTCTGCTAAAGCCAAGGCTTCAGCGATAATCGCATAGTTATTTAGCACCAGGATTTGGTTAACCATTTTAGCGATCTGCCCTGATCCAACTGGACCAAAAACTGTAAAGGTTTCGGACATTGTATCCATCACATCTTCAACCTTAGCAATATCCTTATCGGAACCCCCACCCATGATCGCTAGAGTTCCATTTTTAGCTCCTTCCGGGCCTCCCGATACCGGCGCATCGACCCATCCCATGCCAGTTTCCGATGCCAATCTAGATGCCATAATTTTTGTGTCCCCGTGTGCAGTAGTTGAATGATCAATCAAAACTTTTCCTTTCGACGCACCACTAACTACCCCATTTGAACCAAAAACCACGTCGTTGACATCCTGAGTCGTCGTCACACAAATTATGACAATATCACTCGATTCTGTGACTTCACGAGAATTTTGTGCGGGTATCACACCATGTTCTAATGCCAGGTCGATCTTCTGTTGTTCCAAATCATATCCGATTACCTGATAGCCTGCGTTGATAAGGCATTTAGTGAATCCCTGCCCCATCAGGCCGAGTCCGATGAAACCAAGACGAGATTTGCTTTCAGTCATAATGTTCTTTGTCCATTGTAAAATGGTTGTATATTGGGNTCTTGAATCGGACTATCGTGGCATACTGTGAAGGTGTTCATGAGTGATTCAGGAATGGCTACTCCTTACCCCCGATTCCAAAAAACATGTTGTGACCATAGGATGTCTTTTCTAGAAAAACAATAGAACTCAACACCCCTCTTCCCAATATCCTGCAAGCGCTTACGTCATAAGAAAAAACGGAACCCTGAAAAATTCAAATTCATGGTTTCAAAAGAAATATCGCGAAGACACTTTTNGGTTGACAGCTTTTCTATTATGTTGAGTAATTAAATATAAGATCTTAACTGATAAGTATCTTCTGTTATCATCATAGGACCAGAAAGAAAGGTTTTTCAAAATATTTAATTCAGAGATTAGAGCCAAATCTCTAATTTTGAGTAGATAATTAGTAATTTATTGATCCATTCCACCTATGGANCTGACGGATAGATTTTTTTTGATCATGATAAACTATTAATTCTTAATGAATATAGAAAATGTAGAGACAGATGATTAAAACAATCTTTTCTTATCTTGTATTCTTCGGTTTATGTTTAGCTATCATGTTTGCAGCAGTTATCCCATGGCCAAGCGCCATTTTTGTTTTATTGGGAATATGTGATTCCTCAAGAGAATACTTAGAAGGTGAATGTAAGCTAAATACTTTTAATTGGAAGTGGTGTGTTACAAAAGAATCTGTTAAAAAAATGAAACACTCAGAATGTATTTCAACAGGTGGACTAATTTATTACACAGAAAAACAAGCAAACAATGCACATCAACTTCTAATAAATGAATCTAGGCCATCATCTGAAAAAAATGGAAATTAACAGGACGGGAATAATCTAAGATCTTAAGAAAAACGTTCTTATCATTTCCGCTTAAAAAAAATTATCCTGAAAGGCTGAATAAAATATCACAAAACTTGTTACACTCAAAAAACCCGATGGAGAGCATACAACATCCCTTCCCAATTATCTGACATTGATTCGAAAATCAATCACCTCATCCTAAAGTGAGGCCCCCTTAAGACTTGCCTGCGTAACCACGATCGGTAAAATGCCTCCTTGCTAATCAAGCAGGCCCTCCCTTGTCGTTTCCAAGGAATGAAAAAAGATGGAGGGTTGACTACTTGAACCAGGGGGGAAAATCGGTAAAGAAACGAGGCATGCAGGATCACATTCCCTCCTTTTTTCCTTTAAGAGTAATCTTATCTCCAGCGTTCTTAAGTTTAAGATGATCGAAGTAACAGCATTCCAAAAAGTTGATGTGGTAAAACAAGTCAACTCAATTTCTATTGATCAAGCTGAAGCAGATACCAAAAGTGAATGCTCAGCATGCATTTACAAAAAAACAGAAAACCTTTGACGATGAAAACTTTAATCAACCACCCTCTCCGAACCGATGCGTCTTAGCCTAATCGGGATGTCTGGAGTTGGTAAGTCTCATTGGGCCAGACGCATGGAGAGCCTAGGCTACCGCCGAATCATTTGTGATGATTGGATCGCCGAGCAACTGGGCCCACTTATCAATCCTGATGAAAAATCCACTTTGGAACTAGCGTCATGGATGGGGAGACCCTATCAGTCAGGATATGCTGAGGCACAGTCAAAATATCTGGCATTTGAAACAGAAGTCATAACAAATATTTGCGCTGAACTTGAAGAAAAAACTAAAACTGATGCGCGGGTTATTGTTGATACCACAGGCAGTCTGATTTATCTCAAGCCACAACTGATCAGGAAATTACAGGATCTTACACACACGGTCTATCTCAAACTTGCAGATAGTAACCCTCAGACACATTATCAAACCTTCTTGAAAGATCCCAAACCTGTGATTTGGGGAGACCATTACATTCCTATGCCTGGTGAGGACCGTGAGGCTAGTCTGGCACGTTGTTATTGCGAATTGCTTACATTCCGTGACAAAGAATACCGCCGAATCTCAGACTGCACATTAGATTATTCCTTCCACCATAATCCCCAAACCTCACCGAAGCAAATGCTTGAAGCGGTTCGAAAGGAGATTAAAAACTCATCCTAATCTCGATTTTCCATAGGAGTTTCGAAGTTGTCTTGAGTTCCATTAGAATCAAACCTAACTTCTTTTGATCATAAGCATACAGGAAAATTTCCTTTCTTCTTTTCAACATCCTATTGGGAGGATATACTTATTCGAAATCAATCCCTAAGCCTTCAAAAAATTGAAGACAGGAATCGTTATCAAAACGCCCAAATTATAAGGAGAATATCATGGCTTTCAGCTTACCCCCTCTCCCCTATGAGATGAATGCACTTGAACCGCATATTTCTGTAGAGACTCTTGAGTTCCACTATGGGAAGCACCATCAGACTTACATCAACAATTTAAATGGTTTGGTGGAAGGCACGGAGAACGCGAACCGGCCCCTTGATGAAATCATTATGAATTCCCAAGGAGGCCTTTTTAATAATGCCGCTCAAGTCTGGAACCATACCTTTTACTGGAACTGTATGGGACCAAATGGTGGAGGAGACCCAACAGGTAGTGTGGCAGATGCCATCAACAAAGCTTTTGGATCTTTTGCCGATTTCAAGGATCAATTTTCGAAATCAGCGGCAACTAATTTTGGATCCGGTTGGACATGGCTGGTTCAAAATTCGAATGGAGATGTGGAAATTCAGAACACGAGCAATGCTGGATGCCCTATGACTTCAAGTGCTAAGGCCATTTTAACCATTGATGTCTGGGAACATGCCTATTATGTCGACAAGCGTAATGCACGACCTGCCTACATTGAATCCTGGTGGAATCTTGTTAACTGGGACTACGTTAACAGCCAATTAGAGGGCTAATCCATAGAGGCCGGTGCGAAAGCCGGCCTTTTCCTACCTTTTTATTCTTCTTTAGCCTATAGCTTAACTTTGGGAATCAGTTCCCATCTTTTTCTCAAGTAACACTGAAAAGCCAGTGATTTTTATGGTTTTATCTGTTAACTTAGCAGACAAACCATTATGAATTGGAGCAAAATTTTTCCAAAATAGAACCGTGCCTGTTTTTCAACTGATTCAGGATATGCCGATCTTTCCAAATGCTTCCTATGCTCGGGAGGATGGGCTACTGGCTATTGGAGGCGACCTTTCGGAAACCCGACTCATTGAGGCCTATCGAAATGGAATCTTTCCTTGGTATGAGGAAGGGCAACCTATTCTTTGGTGGAGTCCGGACCCCCGATTGGTGATTTGTCCGGAAAATCTGAAGATATCAAGAAGCCTCCAAAAAACCCTTCGTAAAGGACTTTTTACAACACGAATCAACTCTGCTTTCGACCAAGTGATCGATGCTTGCGCAGAAACACGTCTGTCTTGTGGAGATGGGACCTGGATAACGCAAGACATGAAAAAAGCTTACGCTAAGCTTCACCGGAAGGGATACGCCCTGTCTGTAGAAAGCTGGTCTGAAGGAGAACTGGTAGGCGGGCTATATGGAGTACTGATTGGAAAATGTTTTTTTGGAGAATCCATGTTCAGCATTCGAAACGATGCCTCAAAATGTGCTTTGGTAGAACTAGTCAGTCATGCAAAAACACAGGGGATTCAGTTGATCGACTGTCAGATGCGGACCGACCACTTGATTCGCATGGGAGCCCATGANATCTCAAGAAAAGAGTACCTTNNTCNGTTGAANAGATTNATCNCCAAACNAATCAANAAAACCTCCTTCCAATCCGCATCCAGNCCGGCACTCGCTTTCTGACCGTTGCTTATGTCTGCACAAAGGGCAAAAAAAAGTTATCGCATCCAGCTTTCAGTTCCCTTGGCGGTACTGTTGCTGGGCCTAGGAGGAATCAGTCTGGTAGCCGCGTTTTATCTNGGACTCGTCGCTGGCAAAAGCCTGCGGCAGCCTCCTGAAAGCCCTGTGGTCTCTGTACCTGCAGAAATGCCACTTTCCTCTGAACAGGACANAGACCCCCTGGAATTCTTCAATCTCAGTAAGGAACAAAGCGTTCAGGAGGAACTGGACCGTACAGCCCTGGAAAGNCTGACCCGGAAAACTAAAGAGCTAAGTCNAAAAGAAAACAAACCTGAATCAGAAAAGACGTCAGAAANTACTGAAAAGTCGCTGCCTCTTGCCTCTTCTTCAAGCAACAAAGTTGTAAAAAACGAAGCTAAAGTCACTCCTCGTTTAAAGGTGGTGGAACCAGTCAAACTTCCTGTACAACCAGCTCCGATTTTGGTTGATATCCCTGAAACCAAACCCCCAAAAAAACCGTCAGCGAAGATCAAACCCGTGAAAAAGGTTAGCAAACCTGGAATGGTCGAATATACCGTTCAGGTTTTTTCAGGACGAAGTAAGAGAAACGCGGAAAAACTCGTTAGAAGATTAAAGGATGAAGGATTCCCTGGAGCCTATATCTTCAAACACATCACAGCTGACAGCAAATCCTTGTACCGGGTACGCGTAGGCAGGATGAAAAAACCTGAGATCAATACCCTTGCCAGGAGGATCAAATCTCTTAAATTCATCGATTCCACCCAAGTGACCCGTTTCTGAGACCTATTTTTCATGCAAATCAGCGCCTGCACTAAACGCAGGAAACAGTCTTTCCAGGTTCAAAAGGGTTGACGGAAACGATGTCTGACTATTTCCGCAACTCAAGCACAACCTATTATTCCCTCATAGCCTCCCTCCCCCTGTTGCTGGGTTATGAAATCCTGGTCACCCTGACCCAATCACCTTTCTGGGGAGTTCGCAACGCCGCGGATGTCTGGATCCGAACCTTCATGATGGCATTCGACATACGTCCCCAATACATTTTTTTTGTCATGATTCTTGGTGTGATAGGGATAATTCCAATCATCAAGATCAAAGGCTCCGCACCTCCTTTGAATGGNAGCATCTTTCTCTTCATGTTTCTTGAAGCCCTGGCCTACAGCATGGTGCTCGGCATCGTTCTCCATTTCATGGTGAGGGTGGTGCTTCTCGCGGCCGGAGGGTTTTCTGGAACTGCATTACAGAATATCGCCCTTTCACTGGGAGCAGGTTTGTTCGAGGAATTCTTCTTCAGAGTTCTTCTGCTCAATATCCTCTTCTGGGGTTTACGTTTCATNCTTCGCACCACCATACTCACAGGGATCGTGGCGATCTTGAGTGCATCACTGCTGTTTTCTNTGAGCCATTACATCGGCAACATGGCCGACACCTTCCAGTGGTACAGTTTCCTGTTCCGTTGGATGGCCGGGCTGTTATTCACCCTCCTTTATTTTTTCAGAGGATTTGCCATCACCGCCTACACTCATGCCCTCTATGACATTCAGGTTCTACTTTGAATTTTGTTAGTAACATAATCATCATTTATTAATCTTTTTATTACGATGGAGAATCCATGAAAGTTCCTCTGCTTGACCTAAAACCCCAACTTGAAAGCCTTCATGGTGAAATTCTGGAGGCTGTAACGCGGGTGGTGAAATCCACACAATACATCATGGGCCCGGAAATCGAAGGCCTCGAAAAGGAGATTGCCGAATACTGTGGTACTGCCGATGCGGTCGGAGTTTCTTCCGGAACCGATGCTTTGCTCTTGTCTCTGATGGCATTGGACATTGGTCCCGGTGACATCGTTTTAACCTCTGATTTTTCCTTCTTTGCNACTGCTGGAGTCATTTCTAGGCTCAACGCAACNCCGGTTTTTCTCGACATCGATCCAGACACCTGGAATCTCGACCCCCGGCAAGTGGAGCAGAAACTCGAATCAATGCCTGCGAAAGAACGCAAGAGGGTCAAGGCCATTATTGTAGTACACCTCTATGGACAGTCGGCTGAGATGAAACCTTTGCTCNATTGTGCNGAAAGCCACGGAATTCCAGTCATTGAAGACGCTGCCCAGGCAATAGGTGCCGAATACGAACTCAACAGCACCGCCTGCAAAGTCGGCAGCATGGGGACTTTTGGATGCTTTTCCTTTTTCCCTTCNAAAAACCTGGGGGGCATCGGAGACGGAGGAATCATCACTGTCCAGGATCCTGAACTGGCTTCAGTATTACGTTTGAAAAGGGTGCATGGAGGTGAAAAAAAATACTACCATCGTGTGATAGGAGGTAATTTCAGACTTGACCCAATTCAGGCCGCGGTGATCCGGGTCAAACTTCCNCANCTCAGTTCATGGCATCGAAAACGCAGGGAAAACGCNCATTATTACAATCAGCTTTTTGAAAAAGCTGGACTCGCTCCTCGTATCCTGACTCCTCCCGAACTGCATAATTCGAATTTGAACTTTCCACACATCTACAACCAGTATGTGATCCGAGCTGAAAAACGAGACGAACTGCAACAATATTTACGGGAATCCGATTGNGCCTCGGAGGTATATTACCCTATACCTTTTCATCTGCAGGAATGCTTCTCCAACCTGGAGTGTGATACCTCTGCATTGAAAAATTCTGAAGANGCGGCTAAGACGGTGCTGGCACTTCCGATTTATCCTGAACTGNCCCGGGAAATGCAGGAATATATGGTGGAAAGGATTGCCTCCTTCTTNCNNACCCACTGAAACAGTATAAGTTCCAAATAATCTCCTAGCTTTGCAGGGCAATTGCATTCAATCACGNGAAAATGCTGAAGTATTCTTAAACAGAAAANCTGAAAGCATGGCCTTCTTCTANNGAATGGCTAAGGCTAAGGCAAAGACAAATGAGTGATCAAAAATTCGAAAAAATCCTGAAACGGATTTATACCATTACCCTGGGCCGTGAAATCAACCAAGGTCTGTTCCTGAAACTNAATGAGGAACAGACCAGTTGGGTGATTCAAGCTGCTGCNAATGTGATTATCGCGGACGGGGAAATCGATTCTGGAGAATTCGAGGTNATGCAGGACATCATCCAGTACCTGGACAATCAAGCGCAACTGATGCAGTTTCTCGACAGCATCAGAAAGATGGAAGAATTCCCTCTTCAGGAATTGAATGTGGACCAGGATATTGCATCAGATATCTATTTCTTCCTGGCAAATATTGCTTATGTCGGAGGGTTGATGACTCAGCAGGAGGCGAGACTCTTTCCTAATTTTGCCAGGCTACTTAAACTGGATACGACCTACTGCAAATCAATCATTCAGTGGGCGCAAAAACAGTCGGAACTCAACCAGAAGTGGATCAAAGAACAGGGGGATTTACATAACGAGCGTAAAAAACTGAATACAAATCCAGTCACCCGCTAGAGCTTTCCAGGGCAGAANGACTTCAGCCCTGTTCTTCCCTAAGTTTTTCTGCACGTTCCTTGATCACTTTTTCCTGAACAAAAGTAGGGCAGCGATTATATTTTTCGAATTCCATCGAATAATTCGCTTTGCCTGAAGTAAGGGAGCGTAATTGGGTCGCATATCCGAACATCTCNCCCAAAGGAACGCCTGCGTTGATCACCGTGTCGTCTCCATTGACTTCAGTACCGTAAATCACCCCACGTCGGGAACTGAGATCTCCAATGACCGATCCCTGAAAATCCGAAGGTGTTTCCACTTCAACCTTCATGACAGGTTCCATCAGAACAGGTGATGACTTTTTGACTGCATCACGCATCGCTGTTCGTGAAGCCAGTTGGTATGCAAGGTCGCTTGAGTCCACGTCGTGATATTTACCATCGTTCAGAGTTACCTTGACTCCCACCATTGGAAATGAAGCGAGTGGGCCTTTTTCCATCACATCCTTAAACCCTTTTTCGCAGGCCGGGATGTGTTCAGAAGGAATCGCCCCCCCAAAGATTTGATTGACNAACTCAAACCCATTTTCATGATCTTCTGGAAGCGGTTCGATTGTTCCGGTCACTCCAGCATATTGTCCTGAACCACCGGTTTGTTTTTTGTGGAGGTGATCAAAATCTGCTGTGGAGGTGATGGCTTCACGGTAGTTGACCTGAGGTGCTCCCACGATCACATCCACTGCATATTCTCGGCGCATCCTTTCAATGTAGATATCCAGGTGAAGTTCACCCATCCCTGAGATAACTGTTTCCCCGGACTCCTGATCGGTGCGAACATGAAAGGTCGGATCTTCACGCATAAAGCGTCCTAGAGCCTTGCTCATTTTCATCTGCTGTTCATTGTCCTCTCCTCGAACTGCAAGGGAAATCACAGNTTCTGGAGTAAAGATTGATTCACACGTTACTTTGATTCCTTCTCCGCAAAATGTATCTCCAGAAGCACATTCGACACCCACCATGGCGATGATGTCTCCGGCTTCCGCATTATCCGTATTTTCACGATCATTGGAGTGCATCCGAACCATCCTGCCGACACGAAGTTTTCTGCCTGTTCGGGAGTTTACGATTTGATCGCCTTTGTTCAAACTTCCCTGATATATNCGGGTNTAGGTCAACTGNCCAAATTGCTCCTCGGTCAGTTTGAAAGCCATCNCCACTGTCGGTTTTTCAGGATCACANNCCAAAGCTAATTTTTCTCCACTGCCNAGATCGGTTGCATAAGAGGGNTCCACTTCAAGNGGCGAAGGAAGATAACGCGTCACCGCATCCAGAAGTGGCTGAACTCCTCGGTTCTTGAACGCACTGCCCAGNAAAACTGGACAGAATTCCAACGACCTGACTCCTTTACAAACAGCTTGATGAATCAACGATTCTGAAATTTCATTTTCTTCCAGAAGATCTTCCATCATCTGGTCGTCGAACATAGAAACTGCTTCAAGCATCTCATCCCGACTTTCCTGTGCCTGATCATTGAGGTGATCTGGGATCTCTTCATAGCGGATGGTGTCTCCTTTTTCCCCATCAAAATATATTGCTTTCATGCTGACTAGGTCGATCACCCCCTCAAGGTTTTCCTCAAGGCCTATCGGGATTTGCATTGCCACTGCGTTAAGCCCAAGCACGTCCCGAATCCCCTGAATTCCTTTCTCAGGGTTTGCCCCCATACGGTCCAGTTTGTTGATAAAAGCCAATCTTGGCACTTTATAACGCTTCATCTGGCGATCGACCGTAATTGACTGAGACTGAATACCGGCAACTCCACACAAAACCAAGATGGCTCCATCCAAAACCCTTAGGGATCGTTCGACTTCCACAGTAAAATCTACGTGCCCGGGAGTGTCGATGATATTTATTTTTTTATCACCCCAATCAACNGTGGTTGCAGCAGAAGTGATGGTGATCCCTTTCTCTTTTTCAAGTTCCATGTGATCCATCGTTGCTCCACTACCTCTACCACGGACTTCTTCGATTTTATGGATCTTCCCGGCATAATAAAGAATACGTTCCGTTAAAGTCGTTTTACCGCTGTCAATGTGTGCGGATATTCCAATGTTTCGGGTATTGGAAATGATTTTTTCAGATGCCGGTGTCATGTCTCAATCTATTAAAGGTGAAAAAATGTTAACCTAAANAATTGACATGTTTTCTATGATAAATCAAGAAGGCACATTCTGTTAAACCCATTTTGTTTCAAAAAGATTGGGCTTTTTTTAAAAATCAGAATGAGATGAAATTCAAGGTAAGAATTTTTGAAGTAGAACTACGGATTTTGCAGCAATACCCTCTTCCCTGCCAGGGTATCCCAGTTTTTCAGTAGTGGTCGCCTTAACGGAAACACGGTTTAGATCACATTCAATGCAATTAGCAAGATTGCCACGCATTTCATCCAAGTAAGGTTTCAGTCTCGGTCTTTGGGCAATCAAAACACTATCCAGATTGTTTATCCGGTAACCTTCATTTTCGATCATCACCCAGNCTTTTTTGAGCAGGATAAGGCTATCAGTATCCCGGAATTGAGGATCGGTATCCGGAAAATGATCCCCAATATCACCCAACGCAAGGGCTCCCAGTAGAGAGTCCATCACTGCATGTGTCAAAACATCAGCATCGGAATGTCCGGCCAGTCCAACTTCATGGGGAATGTCCACACCTCCCAAAATCAACCTTCTTTCTGGGGTCAATTGATGAACATCAAATCCCAACCCAATCCGGTAAGTCATGTCCATGATAGATTCTTTAAAATTTCCTGTTTCATCTTGACGATAGATCGTTTTATGTGTTAAAAATTCGTTTCACCTTTTTTAGCCAAACAGTTTCATTCTCAGAATTCAAATGGATTTCAAACAGGCAATAATCGAGAACGCATGGGGCGGTTTCAGCATGGATTATGGCCTGCTTCATCTTCAGCTTGCAACACCNCTGACTGTTTTGGTGTTTATCCTGATCATGATCTTCCTGCTTAATAAACTTTTATTCCAACCGGTTCTCAGAACTTTGGACCAAAGGAAAGAAAGCATCCAGGGAAGTATTAAACAAAGCGAGAGNCTTTCTAAAGAGCTTGAGCGGATGCAGATGGATTTCCAGCAAAAGCTCGATGAAACCCGAAAAAATGTGATGGATATCCACCATTCGACTAGAGATGAAGCCATCCGTGGGAGAGAGGGTTTGATCCTACAGGAACGTGAACAACTGGAAACAGAGATACAGAATCAATCCGAAAAACTCCAACAGGATTTTGTTTCTGCAAGGCAGCGTTTTCTAGAACTCACCAAACAGTTATCCTCGCAGGTTTCTGAACGTCTTTTAAACTGAACNTCCTCCTTTCTGAATGAACCAAAAAGGCTTTTGAGCAATCTNCTGCTCAACCTCCTGCGAAATGAATCATCNCATCAAAACATTTATCTTTTCCAGCATTATTCTGCTAGGCAGCGCCAATTTNGTCTCTGCTGCTGAATCGGGAGAATCGTCTTCCAGTCTCGATTTTCTCTGGAAAGTCATCAATTTCGTGGTGCTGATTGCCATCCTCTATTGGTTTGCAAAAAAACCCGTTGCTTCTGCAATGAAATCTTCCGCAGAAAATGCAAAAAATCAATTGGATGAAGCACGCAGGGCAGAAACCAAGGCCATCGAAGAAATGAAGAAGATGCGCGAAANGATTTCTGAATTGGAAAACGAAACCGTTGCCACCCTGGAAAAAGCACGCGAAGAAGCGCAGACAGAAAAAGATAGAATTCTGGAAGAGGGTAAACGTGAAATTGAAAGGATGCGNAAGCAAGCACAGTTTTCTATCGAACAGGAATACCGTAAAGCCGAGTTTCAACTTCGGCAATGGTTCGCATCAGAAAGCATTAAACTTGCCGAAGAAAACGTGAAACAAAAGATGNCCAGTACNCGTCAAAACAAACTGGTCAAGGAATACCTGGATCANCTTTCNAAAGTTGACATGCAGGGTGAAAAGGAACTTTCATGAGCCAGGGTATCGTGGCCCAAAGATATGCCAAAGCATTGATCGGGCTTACGAAATCCCGGAAAGAATTGGAAGATGCTGGAAACAAACTNACTGAAGCCTCAGAGGCTTACCTTTCCTCGGTCGAATTGCAGGAAATTCTAGCCAGCAATAAAGTTTCCTCCCNGGTGAAACAAAAAATCCTGGGAGAACTACTGGAACGTTTAAAAACCTCTTCTTTAATCAGCACATTTTGCCGATACCTCCTAAGCAAACGGCGGCTTGAACTGATCCCTTCGATCAGCAAGGCCTTCGAAACACTTTATCAGGCCAAAATCGGCCGCATCCGAGCCAAGGTTAGCGTTACCCACGAACTCTCGGACAGCAGTCTGAAAAAACTCGAAAAAACACTATCGACACTGACCGGCAAGGAAGTCCAAGTTGAAACGAATCTCGATCCCAGTCTGATTGGAGGGATCGTCACCCGGATTGGCTCCACCGTCTACGACGGGAGCCTCCGCAACCAGTTGAACCTGATTCATCAATCCATCAGCAAGGGTGGAACCCTATGAAAATTCGAGCAGAAGAAATCAGTAACATCATCCAGCAGCAAATCGAAAATTTCGAAAAGCAGACCACCAAAACTGAAGTTGGCACCGTTCTGGAGGTTGGTGACGGGATTGCCCGTGTTTACGGACTTGATAATGTCGTCGCCGGCGAATTGTTGGAATTTCCNAACAACCTCCAGGGCATGGCCCTCAATCTGGAAGANGACAATGTCGGTGTGGTGCTCTTGGGAGATGACCNAAANATCAAAGAAGGAGATGAAGTCCGCCGTACAGAACGCATCGCAGAAGTACCGGTTGGAGAAGCCCTGCTCGGCCGGGTGGTCAATCCGCTCGGAGAACCGATCGATGGCAAAGGTCNCATTGAAACTTCAGAAAGTCGAAGGGTAGAAGTCATTGCACCTGGAATTGTCGCCCGCAAATCGGTCCATGAACCCCTCCAGACCGGACTCAAAGCGATTGATTCGATGGTTCCGATCGGACGCGGACAGCGTGAATTGATCATTGGGGACCGTCAAACAGGNAAAACNGCNATTGCGATGGACACGATCATCAATCAAAAAGGNGGTGATGTGATCTGNATCTATGTCGGTATCGGTCAGAAACGTTCGACGATGGCCAAACTCGTTTCCAGACTCCAGGAATATGGAGCGATGGATTATACGATTGTGGTTTCCTCGACAGCTTCGGAACCTGCCCCGCTTCAATTTCTGGCGCCCTATTCTGGAGTCAGCATGGGGGAATACTTCAGGGACAAGGGCAAGCATGTGCTCTGCATTTATGACGACCTTTCCAAACAGGCAGTGGCCTATCGACAGCTTTCCCTCTTGCTGAGGCGCCCACCTGGACGCGAGGCTTTTCCGGGAGACGTTTTCTACCTCCACAGCAGGCTTCTCGAGCGAGCCTGCAAGCTCAACGAAGAAAACGGATCCGGATCCCTGACCGCCCTGCCGATCATTGANACTCAGGCTGGAGACGTTTCGGCCTACATCCCGACGAACGTGATTTCGATCACCGATGGACAGATTTTTCTCAGTACCGATCTTTTCAACTCGGGGATACGCCCGGCGATCAACGTCGGCCTGTCCGTTTCCAGGGTTGGCGGTGCGGCTCAGGTCAAGGCCATGAAACAGGTGGCAGGAACTCTNCGGCTGGACTTGGCCCAGTATCGAGAAAAAGAAGCCTTCGCCCAGTTCGGCAGTGACCTGGATAAGGCCACNCAGCAGCAGCTTGCACGGGGGGTGCGACTTGTCGAAACCCTGAAACAGCCCGAATTGAAACCCATGCCATGGGAAGAGCAGGTGCTTACCATATTTGCAGCGACCAAAGGATATCTCGATGGTTTTCCCGTGAGTGAGATCCAGCGCTTTGAAGAAGGATTCCTCTCTACCATGAAATCCAATAATTCAGACCTGATGAATCAGATTGCCAATGATCGTTCCATCAGTGATGACTCTTCTTCAAAATTGGTGACGGTTCTTGATGAATTTGTAAAATCTTTTGCGGCGTGATACGGAGTTGTCCCTTAAGCATCGTTAATATTTTAATCCTAATCAATTTAAAGACAGTTTTCTGATGGCCTCTCTGAAGGACATACGCAAGAGGATCGATAGCGTTCAAAAAACCCAAAAAACGACCAGCGCCATGAACATGGTGTCGGCCGCCAAGCTCAAAAGGGCAGAGAATAATATTAAAAGTGCCATCCCTTATTCTGAAAAGCTGAAAGAAGTCGTTTCTTCCCTGAGAAGCCGGTTGACCGATGAGGAAAATCCACTGTTTCAGGAAATGGGCGGAGAAAAAACAGCCGTCATTCTGATCACAAGTGACCGGGGACTCTGCGGCGGTTTCAATACCAACCTCTGCAAAAAGCTGCTCGAAGAATTTTCCGAAATCCCTGTAGAACNTTTGACCATGACCATGATCGGCCGCAAGGGTTTTGACTACTTCAAACGGCGTTCATACGAGATCCGTGGAAATTTCCAGGAAACTCGTCCCGAAGACCAGATGAACGTGGTTCGTGAAGTGATCAGCCAGTGCATCCAGCGTTATGAAAATGGGGAACTCGATAAAGTCTACCTCGCATATAATCACTACCGGAGCGTTATCAACCAGAAACCGGTTATCGAACAACTGCTCCCCATTCCAAAGACCGAAACGGAAAACTCCGATGAGAGGGAAGTCACCTTCGAACCCTCTCCGGAAGCAATTCTGGACCGATTGTTGGATAAATTCCTGGAAAACCGGATTTATGTCAGCTGGCTCGACAGCTCTGCCGGAGAACATGCGGCAAGGATGACCTCGATGGATTCGGCTACCAAGAACGCCGGTGATATGATCGATAAACTGCAACTGACATACAACCGAACGCGTCAGGCAGCGATCACTACCGAATTGATCGAAATCATCAGTGGTGCAGAAAGTATATAGTTGAAAAAATAAAAAATTGATATGTTGAAAATTAGAATTAAAGGAAACCATGAATACAGGTAAGGTGGTGCAGGTTATGGGTCCGGTCGTGGACGTGATCTTTGAAAACGGTGAACTACCGGAAATTTACACGGCCCTTGAAATCAACACCGAGTCCACAGGAAAACTAATCTGCGAAGTCCAGCAGCATCTTGGTGAAAACACGGTTNGAACTNTTTCNATGGGAGCAACAGAAGGGCTCTCCCGAGGCATCGACGTAAAGGATTTGGGATCTCCCATCACCACCCCTGTNGGCAAAGCTTCGCTTGGACGAATCATCAATGTCACCGGAGATCCTGTCGATGAAGCAGGCCCGATCGAAACCGACCAGCGCTGGCCGATTCACCGGGAGCCCCCCAGTTTCGAGGAACAGGAAACCGAGGCGGACATCCTTGTCACAGGAATTAAAGTTTTGGACCTGCTCTGTCCCTTTCTCAAGGGAGGGAAAATCGGTCTCTTCGGAGGTGCCGGTGTGGGAAAAACCGTGGTGATCATGGAGTTGATCAGAAACATTGCCGCAGAGCACGGCGGTTTTTCCGTCTTTGCCGGAGTCGGCGAACGGACCCGGGAAGGAAATGATCTCTGGAACGAAATGAAAGAATCCGGCGTTCTGGACAAAACAAGCCTGGTATACGGACAGATGAATGAACCCCCAGGTGCACGGGCTCGTGTCGGCCTCACCGGATTGACCGTGGCTGAGTATTTTCGTGATGAAGAAGGAGCAGACGTATTGATGTTCATTGACAACATTTTTCGCTTCACCCAGGCTGGTTCTGAAGTTTCCGCGTTGCTCGGAAGGATTCCTGCCGCGGTCGGATACCAACCCACTCTGTCCACAGAAATGGGGAACCTCCAGGAACGCATCACTTCCACCAAAAAAGGGTCGATCACCTCGGTTCAGGCGATTTATGTGCCGGCGGATGACCTGACTGACCCTGCACCGGCAACAACCTTCTCTCACCTTGATGCAACGGTGGTCTTGAACCGAGCTATTGCAGAATTGGGAATTTATCCTGCTGTGGATCCGCTCGATTCCACTTCCCGGATCCTGACCGCAGACATTCTCGGTGACGAGCATTATTCCGTTGCCAATGAAGTTCAGCAACTGCTCCAGCGTTACAAAGATCTTCAGGACATCATTGCCATCCTCGGCATGGATGAACTTTCTGAAGAGGACAAGGAAGTNGTAGATCGAGCCAGAAAGATTCAGAGATTNCTGTCACAACCATTTTTTGTTGCAGAAACATTNACTGGAACTTCNGGNGAGTATGTNGACATCAAGGATACGATNCGGGGATTCCGTGAAATCCTGGACGGNAAACATGACGAACTTCCAGAACAAGCCTTCTACATGGTCGGAACCATAGAACAGGTCCTGGAAAAAGCNAGCAAGATGGCNTCCTGAAACCAGCTATACTGATTGAAAGATGCTTAAGCTCGAAGTCGTTACTCCTCAAAAAAAAGCTCTGGAAACAGAAGTAGATTCAGTCACCCTTCCAGGTTCCGATGGAGAGTTGGGCATCCTTCCAGAACACGTTCCGTTGATAACAACTCTCGATACTGGGATTGTCAGTTATATTACTGGGAGTCAAAAACAGTACCTGGTGGTTCATTGGGGCTATGCTCAAGTTGAGGGTGAGCGAGTCACTGTCCTTGCAGAACTTGCCGAATCTGCTGCTGAAATAGATGTCGATCGGGCCAAGGACGCTGAAACCAAGGCTCGTGATATCCTCTCCAAAATTGACCTTGCTGCATCTGACTGGGAATCAGAAAAAAAACGCCTGAACAAATACGAATTCAAACTNAAACGGGCGCTGGTCAGACAACAGGCAGCCTCTTTGCTCTAATGAGATAAAGAAATTCAAGACCCTTCCCCAGTTCGCCCCTACTATTCGTCTTTTCGTTTGAAAACCTATTCGGTTTAAGGCATTTTTAANGATTNGATTCANTGTTTTGAATCCAAAGGGGAGGTGATGGGATTTGATACTTCCTTAAATTTTTTCAATCGTTTCAACCTGATGATTGCACCGTGGAAAGAGTAGATCCTGAACTAGTTGAAATTCTTGTCTGTCCTAAAACGAGGGAAAATGTCGAACTAGCATCTGTTGAAATCGTTGAAAAAATCAATCA
>NYUB01000039.1 GCA_002683785.1 Deltaproteobacteria bacterium | reverse complement strand
TTGATCTCGGTGGTGGAAGAACAAGCCCAAGCTCTGATTCGTACTGCTTTCTCCACAAGTGTTCGAGAAGCAGGCGATTTGGCAGCAGGTGTGTTTGATCGTCAAGGACGCATGCTGGCTCAGGCGGTGACCGGCACTCCCGGCCACATCAATTCAATGGCTGAGGGAGTGGTGCACTTCATCAACAAACACCCGGTGGACANGATGANGCCCGGAGACGTTTTCATCACCAATGACCCATGGATGACTTCTGGTCATTTACACGATTTCACAGTCGTAACTCCGACCTTTCTGGAGAATCGAGTTGTGGCTTTGTTTGCCAANACTTGTCACGTTGTNGACGTGGGAGGACGNGGATTTGGCCCGGATGCCCGTCAGGTGTTTGAAGAAGGGATCAACATTCCCATTCTNCATTTGTTTCGAGAAGGAGAGCCCAATGAAACCCTCATGGACATCATCAGAACAAATGTACGTGANCCCCAGCAAGTAGTGGGAGATATTTTTTCNTTTGCCGCATCCAACGATATTGGNTCAAAACGGTTGATNAGTATGATGCGGGAGTTNAAATTGGAAGCATTGGACGACCTGGCAGAATTCATCATCGAAAGTTCNCNNANGGCNACGATTNNNCGCATCAAAACTCTCAAAAATGGAACNTACCACAACACTTTAACAATGGATGGTTATGATAAACCTGTGAGNTTNCAAGCGGCCCTCACGGTCAGTGATGACCACATCCATGTTGATTATACAGGAAGTTCACCTGCTGTGGCCTATGGGATAAATGTGGTTTTGAATTATACCAAGGCTTATACGTGTTTTGGTGTAAAGTGTGTCGTAGCGTCAGACATTCCCAATAATTATGGTTCTCTCCTACCCATAACATTCTCTGCGCCTGAAGGGTGTATTTTGAATGCGCCTCGACCTTATCCTGTGGCCGCACGACATATAATTGGCCACCTCTTGCCGGACACNATCTTAGGGTGTTTGCACCAGGTGGTTCCTGGAGGGGTGCAGGCCGAGGGCGCTGCGGCTTTATGGATCGTTCAGCTTCGTGGGGGAGAAGCGATCTCAGCCAATTCCGGTTATGAAGGAACGATTCCGGATTTTGAAATGCTGCATTTCAATAGTGGTGGTTCCGGAGCTCGTCCTNATAAAGATGGCATGAGCGTGACGGCTTTTCCAAGTGGGGTGCGTGGGATGCCGGTGGAAGTCAATGAAGCAATTACTCCTGTAGTCTTTTGGCNAAAGGAATTTCGTTTAGNTTCCGGAGGTGCGGGACGGCAAAGAGGAGGTTTGGGCCAGGTTATAGAAATCNGTGGAACCGATGGGNTNCCTTTTGACGTGTTGGCCATGTTCGAACGTTGTGACAATGCTCCCAAAGGACGTGAAGGAGGGAAAGATGGAGCAATGGGGCGGATTTCGCTCGCCTCTGGAGCGAAGCTTCAACCTAAAGGACAACAATCGATTCCTCCACATGATCGGCTTCGGCTGGAACTGGTAGGAGGTGCAGGGTTCGGGAATCCCTATGAACGGGAGGCAGAGCTTGTCGCGGAAGATGTNCGGAATGGGTTGGTGTCCATTGCTTCTGCCAAAACGNATTATGGGGTTGCCTTGGTAAAGGATGGAAGTGTGGATCCATCTGCTACTTTCAAGATGAGAGGCATTTAAACCATCAAAACGAACTGAATATTACCAGTCTACANAAGTAACTATCAATCAAACAGATCCCTTTAACTTTTGGTTTAATACTGTTTGAGTTTTAACCCNCAAGCNGTTCAGATTTACTACNCAGAATCTGCATGCAGTGCGGATCAAGTCACACTATCCAACAAAAAGGGAATGTANCGCGGGGAAAGTATGCAAAGATTGCTGACGGATGCAGCATGAGCGGTTAGCCACTTCCAAGCATTTTACTCGGCAGGAAAGTCACAATTTCCGGGAAAGAAATAAGTATGACGACAGCCACAACCAGCAGGAGAAAAAACGGGAATGCTGCTTTTGCGACATAAAGGATGTCGCGACCGGTTAGCCCCTGGATGACAAACAGGTTGAAACCAACCGGTGGNGTGATCTGGGACATTTCAACTACAATAACCAAGTAGATTCCAAACCATATCAGGTCGATACCAGCGGTTTCAATCATTGGCAAGATTACCGAAGTGGTGAGAACCACCATCGAGATGCCATCAAGAAAACAACCGAGCACCACGAAAAACAATGTAAGCACGGCCAGGAGCATGTAGGGTGANAAATTGTAGGAACCGATCCACGNCGCAAGTTCACGGGGAATGCCCGCGAATCCCATGGCTACAGTGAGGAATGACGCGCCTGCAAGGATGAAGGCAATCATGCANGAAGTTTTTGTCGCGCCCATNAGGCCGTCAATGAAAGTTGCACGGTTCAGCGACCCGTAGACCCAGGAAAGCAGCAGCGATAGCAGCACCCCGACAGCCGCGGCATCAGTGGGAGATGCGATNCCAAGGTAGATCGACCCGATGACTCCAGTGATCAGCAACAGGATGGGAATGAGCCGCCTTGACTGGTATATGCGCCTGAGGAACGGCATAGAATCCTTGGATTCCGGGATTTCTCCGGGTTTGAACAAGGCTCTTATGACCACGTAACCCATGAAAAGTAGTACCAGCATCAANCCCGGCAGGATCCCGCCGATGAACAGCCGGGCTATAGACTGTTCTGTTGCCACTCCGTATACAATGAGAATGATGGAGGGAGGGATCAGAAAACCCAAAGTGCTCGAACCGGCAAGCGTGCCTATGGCCAGCCTCTCTCCGTAACCCCGGCCGANTAGTTCAGGGAGAGACATCCGTCCCACTGTTGCCGCAGTGGCTGCTGATGATCCAGAGACTGCAGCAAATATNGCACAGCCGACTATGTTTACATGGGCCAGCCTTCCGGGCATCCACTCGATCCAGGGAGAAACTCCCTTGAACAAGTCCTCTGAAAGTCTTGAGCGAAAAAGAATTTCTCCCATCCAAATGAACATGGGCAGAGCAGCAAGGGCCCAGGAGTGTCCGGCCCCCCATACCGTAGTTGCCATTACCAGTCCCACAGGCGCAGAACTGAACAGCACGATGCCGACAAAGCCGATGATAAAAAGCGACAGAGCGACCCACAACCCGCTGCCGAGCAGGGCAAACAGTAAAAAGATCAACACTATTGAATATATAACCTGATCCATCGCTAACTGGGATTATTCCGATTTCTTGGAAGGGTTCCGGTTTTCGTGCTGCTGGTAGGAGGGAGCACGGCCGCTCAGCACCTGGACCAGGTCGTCCACCAATTCTGTAAACAGCACTGCTGAGCCGAGCGCCATCNAGAACTGCGGGATCCAAAGCGGCAACGGCACCATNCCNACTGCCANGTCACCAAATACGTAGGATTCGTAAACCAGATTAAACGCATAGAACGAGAAATACCCTGTTAGTATGGCGCCCAAGGCTAGACACCAGACTTCTACGCAGCGTCTTGAAAAAGGCCCCAGCCGATTGATCAGCAGTGATACCCTGATGTGTNCGCCGNCCCGTAGTGTATAGGCGAGGGCAAAGAAGGAGGCTGCCACCAAAAAAAAGCCTGTGAACTCTGCATAGGAAGGGACAATCAGACCCGGAGATGCTCCGAAAAACAGGTCCATTGTCTTGTTNATGATGTTCGCAGCCACCTGCAAAACAACCGTTATGCAAATGGCTGCAAGAAATCCTGCCGCGACGACCCCGCTCGTCTTATATACCAAATTCAAAAAACGTCTTATCACGGGGCAGTATGTGCTNATACATTGAGACCGGCTTTGACAGCCGGACTTGNAGTTCCTATCTGGTGTAGGNGTTTATCAAAGCCNGTCCTTCAGCTCCNGCTTTGGCCGACCATTCGGAACTCATTGTANCNCCNANTTGTTTCAAAGAACTNATCAGGCTCGCACTAGGAGACACAATCTGCACACCGTTCTTTTGGAGAATGGCTATTTTCTCATCTGTTTCAGCCATGCTCTTCGCCCATCCCCGTGCTTCTGCTTTTCCGGCGGCAAANATCACCTGCTGCTGAACAGATGCATCAAGGCGCTGGAAAGCCCGCTTGTTAATCACCACGACGTTCTTTGGGATCCATCCCTGGATGTGATGAAAGTGGGAGAGGAAGTCCCAGGCTTTGGTTGAAACTCCAGTTGAAGGAGAGGTGATCATGGCTTCTACACGCCCCGTGGCAAAAGCCTGGGGCAAATCCGCGACTTCAATCTGAGTGGGTACAGCGCCGGCTAGATTTGCTAACCGGGTGGTAGTGGCATTNTACGCACGGAATTTCAGCCCGGCCATATCTTCGGCGTTGTTGATTTCTTTTTTGGCATATAATCCCTGCGGCGGCCATGGCACTGAAAACAGGACCATCAATCCCTGTTTTTCGAACTGCTCTGCAACAGTGGGCTTGGTCACATTCCAGAGCTTCTTAGCTGCATCATAATCCGTAGCCAGAAAAGGCATGGAGTCGATCGCGAAAACAGGATGTTCGTTTGCCAGCAGTCCCATGTAAAACTCTCCAATGGGAACTTGTCCGCTGCGGATAGAATTCTTGATTTCACCATGTTTGAACAGAGAACCTGCGCTGTGCACCTTGATCTCGAGGGCGCCNCCGGTTGCAACCTTCACATCGTCAGCAAACTGATGAATGTTGGCGGTATGAAAGGTGGCATCCGGGTAAGGAGTAGGCATATCCCACTTTTCACCCGCATAGACTGCTGATGCCAATCCAACGGTGCTGATCAGANACAGCATGGTTTTGAGTGCTTTCATNTTTATCTCCTTTGTAAGATTTNAAAAATTTGGACCTAAAGTGANNTNCTGACTGTATAGGAAAATCAAAAACGTGTCAAGGAAATAATTTCAACGTTTCATCGGCGCTTGTTATTAAACATAAGNTTGTGGAGGGTGTATGACTGTGAAGAATTAGTGGNGGGTTACTCAAATGGACCAAATATGAAACACTTTCATAAGCCTTAATACACAAGGACATCAAAAACTATAAGGGCGTGTCAAGGGGGGTTTTTGCCACAAGTATATAACCAGCCAAACATTTTTTCAGCAGGAAACGTAAGATCTTTTGATAATTTTCCTGAGAAACTTTTGTGACACTAGCTTATAAAACGTGTATGGGAAAGTGGGTACCTGATTATCTGATCTCAATATTCAGCAGCGGCGCATACTGCTGTCCGGAGTACATATCTGTTTCTCCGGGATCACCCTGAGTTCTTGAACGTGGAAAAGAAAATTTGATAGCACTGGCAGCAGTGATTTCAATGAAAATTACTGAATCTTCCGGAATCTGATATGTTTGGGCAATCCAGCTTTTTGTCAGTACTTTTGCAGAAACTACTCGCTTAAAATCCGTGTCAGTGGCAAACATGATGTCGAAGGTTATCCAGAACGGCCCCGCGTTTTTTGAGCGAATCAATTTTGCTAATTCTCCCAAAAGGACTGGCTCTCTCATCAGATGTTCTCCATTTCAAAACGGAAAGCGGATAATGGTGATTCCGGAATTAAAATATGATTCAGCGTGAAACGATAGACTGGTCCCCGGTCGATTTCCGGTGGAGAAAAAGGGAAAGCAATTCCGCTGATGAAACCATCCCATTCGGGAATGGGCCAGTGTGAAGCAGTATGGGTAATGAATCTGGCAACGTCATTTGCTAAGGCCTGCTCTGGTGCAGTAACGCAGAATAAGAGTCCGATTTCGTTAGGAATTTGGGCAGAACTTTTTTCCAGTTCACCCATCACCGCATTTTTACCATATTGAGATATGTCGAGCCGTACCTCTTTTCCAAGTGTTTTTCCTGTCAATTCTTTAAGTCGTTCTGCAAAAAATACTTTCATTTCTGCCAGCCAGGAATCCACTCTGGCTATAATATAAGGGTCACGCACTCCACCTATGGCAACGGTTTGGAAGCCTGTGCAGGTGGTTCCTTCGAGTTTGAGGGTATAACGATCAGGCCGAAATACTGAACCCTCAACACGTGTTTTGCGTTCCGAAAGTTTCTGGTAGCGCGCATTTTGTGTATCAAGCATTCCGGAAGGCTCGCGAATCAGGTAAGGATCTGCATTTTCATAAAGCGTGTGCGAAGCTAAACTGAGAGGTGTGCAGGACGCGTCAAGAGCCAAAGGTTCAACGCTGAATCCGTTATCGTCTATCTCCGCGAATACTCCATCCGCTCGTGTGCTGGTGGAACAAATCGCTCCGCATTCGATCGTTTTCGCACAATGCCAGACCGGCCCCGGGAGGAAACCACGCATCAACGGAAGTGCAGAGAAAAGTGCTGTGTCAGAAGCGCGCCCGCAGAGAATCACATCACATTGTTTTTCCAACAAATTCACAATCGGCTCATGCCCCATCATAGCCACGATGTGTGAACAATTTTGAATTAGTTGTTCATCGATTTCCGGC
>NYUB01000038.1 GCA_002683785.1 Deltaproteobacteria bacterium | reverse complement strand
CATAACATTATACAGTCCCACTTGTTGTCAGAAGGTGTTCATCACCGGAACTAGAAGTGGTTGAAATCATATCTGAAATTTAGTAAGACAACTGGTGAGTTTAGTGTTGGATTAGATTCCTACACATCTCCGCCAGTATAATCACCCTCAATCCATGGGAAACAGTGGGTTGGGGTTTCCTCCCTAAATCACTAAAAATCCATATTGCAGAAATATTGCAGATTTTTGTTTCATGGCAGAAAGGCCAAGGCGGTGAACTTTGGAATGCTCTACGACATGAGCCCCTCCAGGCTTGTGAAGGACGGCATCAGCCAGACAAAGTCAGAGGGAAGAAGATTCATTAATGCCTTCTTCAATCACTATCCTGGGGTGAAGCGCTATCACAAGGAGTTAAAATCCGGTATCGACTATCGGAGACTTCTCAACAAGGGCAGGATTGAATTCAGAACACCCAAATCAGGTCGAAGGCGTTGGCTGAACACTCTTGACCTGATGTACCGCAATGGGACGTCAAGGATGAATATCCTCTGCAACACCCCTATCCAAGGACTCGCAGGAGACGGTATGAAGCAGGCTATGGTAGAACTCTGGGAGTTAATCAAAGAAAGGAATGAGATCAAGCCTGTAACAGTAGTACACGATGAGGTAGTAATGGAGTGTCCTTTATCAGAAGCTCATGAAGTCACTCAAACTATCAAGAATGCAATGACCAAAGGAATGCAGCATTATCTAAATCGGTAGCCTTCAAGATCTGTTGACGCAATCCTGAGAGCAACATGACATGCTCCTCAATGATGGAGCCTGTCAGTTTCCCTACACGCTTCAGAGCCTCCTCAGACATCGATTCAAGCACATCCTCCCTCATCCTCCCATAGCTCCACTTTCCCTTTTGAGCATGCATCCAGAGCGTTACTGTGGAGATATTATGCTTCTTGGCTATGTTTACCTAGGGTTGGATGCCAGCCTCGTAATCTGNTTTNAAAATGCTAACTAATTCAGATATAGGAAATGATTCTTCATGAAGTCATTTTTGATAAATTGGAACATAGAAAATCCTGAGGTAAAAAAGGGGATTTCATATGGATTTCTCTATCTGTCATGATGCTCCTCTCCCTCCTTGAAGATAAATAAAGTTGCAGGGTTTTCAGAGCAAAAATATTTTAGAATTTGATTGTATAAACCGTTGGTTTTTAAGAGGCTATTTCTGTTTCGCTTGAGGATCCTGTTTTGAGGAAAAGTAGTATCTCCAGTTTCTGTATTATAGCCTCAAGGCATTAATCGGTTTTCATTTCAAATGGATAGGACGATAGGCGTTCCACCCCGGTTTCCGTGACCAATACCTGTTCTTCGAGTTTGACTCCTTCCCTCCCTCCTTCGGATCCTATGAAGGATTCCACACAAAGTGTCATTCCAGCTTCAAGAATGCCATCGTAACCTTTCTTTTCGAAATCGTTCCAGTGCTTGATGTTCGGATATTCGTCTGCCAGACCGACTCCGTGGATCAAGGATGTGTAACGGTTTGAGAGGAATTCCTCGGGAATGGGCCAGCTTTGCTCGGAGACTTCCCGAAAGCTCTTACCGGCTTTGAGGACCGAGATGTTATGTTCGATCTGCTCACGAGCGTTTTCATACAGTCTTAATTGTTCGGCAGTCGGAGATGCTCCGCAGACCCAGGATCGTGAGATATCGGAGCAATAACCGTANGGACCAATGAGGTCGGTGTCAAAACTGATCATGTCTCCTTTTTCGATGGAGCGCATGGAACACTCCCGAAACCATGGATTGGTTCTCGGTCCGGATGAGAGGAGGCGGGTTTCGATCCATTCACCACCAAGCCGNATGTTGGTTTCATGCANTTTCGCCCAGAGTGCGTTTTCCGTGATGCCGGGCCGCAGGATTTCCTGCATGGAACGGATGCCTGCTTCACAGACGTCCATCGAAACTTTCATCAGTTCCANTTCCTCTTGGGACTTGATGGCGCGGGCGGTTTCGGTGATTTGTTCGCCTTCCACCAATTGAAGTCCATAGGCACGGAGGGCCTCACAACCTGTGTGGGACAGAGTGTCGATGGCCAGCCTTTTGTTTCCTCCACCATGACGTTGCATCAGATCAGCGATCTGAGCGGCAAATTCNGTGACAAATTTNTCACCACGATTTCCTGCACCAAAGAAATAAAAAGCAGGCAGCACTCGATAATCATCGATCGTTGGCAAATCTTCGGCGAGATGTGGGTGATCCGCGTAATCAAACAATACCACGGGTCCGTCGAGTGCGACAAAAGCACAACGTGTTTCATAATGAGAGCACCANATCTGCATGTTGGTCGCGTCTGTGGCATAGCGGGTGTTGATCTGGTTGAACAGAAGCAGTCCTGACACCTCATGCTCGGCCATTTTTTCACGGAAGCGTCCGAGCCGATATAAGCGGACCTTATCGAGTTCCACTGGAGGTTCAGTGAATTCCATCGCTCCGTGTTGNCGATTCTCGAGAGGTCTTCTTGATGGATTCAAGGAAGAAAGCATGGTGACGTCCTTATTTAAAGAAAGTTTCTGTTCNTCTTATCCNCGCATGATCTTGGCTTCAGGATCAAAGAGTGGTTTTGGTTGAAGTTTGCAAGAACAACGTTCATTGAGGATTTCTATTTCCCAACCCGAGGTTTGGTCTGCAATTTCTCGGGGGACATATCCCATTGCCATGGAAACANCTGAGCCATGGGCAAAGCCTCCGGAGGTGACCCAGCCTTTGACTTCTCCTTCATGCCAGATGGGTTCGTCTCCAATGACATCTGCATCCTTGGCATCAACCACGAAGGTCCTAAGTCGCAGATTCCCGCCTTCCTCCTTTTCCTTCCTTGCGATCTCTTTGCCGATGAAATCCGCTTCTTTGTCATAGGCGACAAAAGGATTGAGCCCGGCTTCCATGGGNCCGTATATGGGACGGAATTCACGTGCCCAGGATCCNAAATTTTTTTCAAGTCTGAGGGAATTCAGAGCTCTGAGGCCGAAAAGTCCAATGCCGAGGGATTCGCCCTCCTGCATCAGGGTCTGGAAGACGGAGCGCTGGTTTTCAGCTTCCATCCAGATTTCATATCCAAGATCCCCGGTATAGCTGACTCTACCGACGAGGCATTCCACAAGTCCGACTGAAACCTGTTTCATTTCCATGAATCGGAAGTAGTCATTGGAAAAATCATAGGGAGAGACCTTCTGCATCAATTCCCTGGATTTTGNGCCAGCCACGGCTAGACCAAGCATGGTACTGCTTTGTGGAATGACATGCACATCGAGTTCAGGGTCGAGGTACTCANTGAACCANCGCAGATGATACTCTTCGGCGACTCCTGATCCAATCAGCAGAAAATCCTCATCATCCATTCGAGTCAGGGTGAAATCGCCAANCAGTTTCCCCTTCTCATTGAGCATCGGTGCCAGGCACATGCGNCCATGTTTCGGGATCCTGCAGGCAAGNANCTGNTCNANCCAGAGTTCTGCGTCTTCTCCCTGGATCACGTATTTCGCGAATCCAGAAGTTTCCATCATGCTGACACGATCCCTTACGGCTTTGACTTCCTCGGATACTGGATTGAAGTCGCTGGATCGTCTCCAGGAAAACTCTTCCCGGATTCCTTTGGGGGCAAACCAGAGGGGCTGTTCGAGTCCAAAGGATTCGCCCATTTGTGCNCCNTGAGCAAGCATCAGNTCATAAACAGGGGTGGTTCGAAGCGGCCTGCCTGCANGNAGTTCCTCATTCGGGAATCTGATGGAAAATCGGCGTGAATAATTTTCTCGGACTTTGACATTGGTATAGGATTTTGTAATCCATTCTCCATATCTGCTGACATCCATTCCCCAAACATCGAAGCCCGGGTCTCCTTCGATCATCCAGTTGGCCAGGGCCAGTCCGACGCCTCCACCCTGACTGAACCCGGCCATCACAGCACAGGCACACCAGTAACCGGGAAGCTCCCTTACGGGTCCGACAAGTGGATTGCCGTCCGGGGCAAAGGTAAAAGGCCCGTTGATGATCTTNTTGATNCCTGCATTTTCAAAGGCCGGAAAATGTTGGAACCCAACTTCAAGTGACGGCGTGATCCTTTCTAGATCTGGAGGAAGCAGTTCCATGCTGAAGTCCCAGGGAGTTTCATCAGGTTGCCATGGGACACAGGCTTTTTCATAGGTCCCCATCAACATCCCCTGCTGCTCCTGGCGCAAATAGAGTTCTCCGTCAAAATCCATCGCGTGGGGGATCTGCTTTCCGCTTTGCTGGTTGTGGCGGGTGACTTCCNCCATCTCTTCTGTGAGCAAGTACATGTGCTCCATGGCCAGNACTGGAAGTTCAAGCCCGACCATCTTNCCTACTTCGCGGGCCCAGAGTCCCCCGGCGTTGACCACATGTTCTGCATGGATATCCCCCTGGCTGGTGTGAATGTGCCAGGTCCCGTCTTCCTGCTGATGTAGTGCTTCCACGTGGGTTTGCTGGTGGATTTCACCCCCCTGCTTCTGGGCGGCCTTGGCATAGGCCCAGGTGGTTCCGGAGGGGTCAAGGTGGCCTTCAATGGGATCATAAACCGCACCGACAAAGTGTTTCGGATCCAGCAAAGGCATGATCTCAGCGGCTTCTTTAGGACTGATGATCTCTGTTTCCATTCCCAGATAACGTCCTTTGGCATGCAGACTTTTAAGCCAATCAAAGCGATCCTCCGTTCCTGCGAGCATCACTCCTCCAGTAAGATGTAACCCGATATCCTGACCTGAAATCTCTTGGATTTCCTCATAAAGCTTAATGGTGTATTGTTGCAACTGTGCTACATTCGGATCTCCGTTCACCGNATGCATCCCTCCTGCTGCATGCCAGGTGGAACCGGAGGTGAGTTCGGAACGCTCGAGCAGAACACAGTCTTTCCAACCGAGCTTGGTGAGATGATAGAGGACGGAGCAACCGACAACTCCGCCTCCTATGACGACGGCCTGTGCGTGTGATTTCATGGGNTAGTTCGAATCAAAGGATGATATCCGACAAATTTGTTGTTAATTCNACTCAGAAAGTGGTTTAGTTTGGGCCTTCACAATAACAATGAACTTTATAATAAGGAAAAGCGTTCTNACAACGAATAAAATTTATGCATTTATAAAATTAATTTATGTTTATGGATATGTCCCTGCTCCAAAAATCTAGGATCTTTTCTGAATACTATTAGCGATGAGTNCTTTTTACAACATCGAGGATTTTCGTCGCAGGGCTAGAACCAGGCTGCCAAAAATCATGTTCGATTTTATCGACGGTGCTGCAGGCCAGGAAAACGCATCCTACAACAACGTCCTCAGTCTTGAACGGCTCAGGTTGCTTCCGAAGGTTCTTCAGAATGTTGTTGAGAGGGACTTAAGGACAAGCATTTTGGGAGAAGAATATCATCTTCCCATTGGAATAGCGCCNATGGGCATGTGTGATCTTGCCTGGGCCGGAACGGACCATGCCTTTGCTGAGGCAGCAAGGAACCAGCGCATCCCCCTTTGCCTTTCCACGGCCGCATCGAGCAGCATCGAGGAGATGATGGAACAATCCTCTGGACGGACTTGGTTTCAACTATACGTGGGGGCTTCTTTCGATGAAGGACTGGAAAAAGTACAACGTGTTGCTGATGCAGGCTGTCAGACCCTCATCCTTACCGTGGATGTTCCGGAAGTTGCTCCACGCTGGCGGGATCTTCACAACGGTTTTAAAGTCCCCTTCAGGATTGCCCCGAAACAGTTCATTGATTTCGCATCGCATCCACGCTGGGTGATCGAGACGTTATGGCACGGGGTTCCCCGTCCAGTTCACTTCCCTGATCCGAATGNCAAACAGAAAGATGGACAGAAGGCCAAAGGGTTCAATCGGGAAGAAACCAGGGGGAAGGTGGACTGGTCCTTTCTGAGGCAACTAAGGGATCAATGGGCCGGGAAGCTGATCGTCAAAGGGGTGCTTTCTCCGGAAGACGCGAAGAAGATCCAGGATTATGGTGCCGATGCNATTTATGTGTCCAATCATGGTGGACGCCAATTGGACAGTGCCCCTTCCGCCATCAGTAGGCTTCCTGTGATCCGAGAGGCACTTGGTAAAGGCTTTCCCCTGATTTTTGACAGTGGAATCCGAAATGGAGAAGGGGTGGTGAAAGCACTTGCGCTAGGAGCCGATTTTGTCATGCTTGGCCGACCTTTTCTTTATGCGGCTGGAGCTGCAGGAAGAAAAGGCGTCTTTCGCATGATCGAACTTTTATCGAATGAAATCAGTCTCTGCATGGCTCAACTCGGCATGAATCGACTGGAACAAATCGATCNTAACGCTGTGTTTGAAGACGAATCNGTTTTCCTCAANCCCCAANCTCACGGAATCCAGGAGTCTAGAGAAAATTCATGAAAATAAGAGGTGGTGCTTTATTGGCAAGGACATTTGCTGAAAAAGGAATCACGCAGGTCTTTACCCTCAGCGGCGGATTCTGCAACCCGGCATTGGAAGGATTTTCGGATTGCGGGATCTCGGTGATCAATGCACCTCATGAACAGGTGGCTGGACATTTGGCAGATGGAACCACCCGCATCACCCGAAAACCNGCCATATGTCTTGTGGGTCCGGAGGGATTTGCCAATGCCATTCCTGCGATGATGGAAGCCTGGGGGGAACGCTCTCCTGTCATCTTTGTCACAGGATCCAGCACCTTGAAAAGGGAGGGGAGCGGTGGTTTCAAGGAAATCGATGATGTTTCCATCGCTGCTCCATTGACAAAATACAGTGCGTCGATCACGAACGGGTCAAGGATTCCTGAGTTTGTGGATCGTGCTTTCAAAACAGCTCTCAGCGGCTATCCGGGGCCGGTTCATCTGAGCGTCCCGGTAGACATCATGTTTTCCTCCTTTGANGAAGACAGTCAAAAAGAAGAACGTCCTTTGGTCCGTTCCCCCCAACCTGCTCCCAAGGCCTGGCCCAATCCCGAAAACCTCAATGTCATTCTGGAAGAATTTGGAAAATCCAAAAAACCAGTCCTGATCGGAGGGCATGGCGTCTGGTGGGGAAAAGCGGAACAGAAGCTCGAAAAAGCCGGGAGAGAGTTACAGATTCCGGTCTACAATATTCCTTATCATCAAAAGCTGCTGGAGGAAACGTCTGAAGCCTACATGGGTCTTGCAGACATTCACCAGTATCCCCCCTCAGCCAAAGCGTTGGAAGAATCAGACCTGGTCATGATGCTTGGAGGCAGGCTCGACAACCAGATGAATTTCGGGAATCCTCCGCTTTTTCCAAAAACCTGCAAATTGATCTGCATCAACGGTTCCCCTGAAGAAATGGAACAGAACCGAAGTGCAGATCAACTTCTGTTAAGCGATCCAGGAGCCTTCCTTGATGCTTTGACTGATTTTGGAAATTCTCTTTCATCTCAAGCAAGAAGAGACTGGTTTGCCAGGCAGCAGCAACTCCGTCGGGAATGGGTGGATTCGAGCATCAGGGATCTTGAAATCCAAGAACCGGATGAAGCGGCCATGCATCCTCTTCGGCTGGCATTGGAGGTTCAGTCGGTGATGAATGAAAAGGACTGGCTGGTGATTGACGGAGGGAACACCCATTTCTGGTCGGAAATCGCAGTCAACCTTGCAGGGGCTCAAGGAAAGAAACTGGCAGGAATCCTTCATCCAGGATCTTTCAGCATGCTAGGCGTGGGCGTGTCCTTTGGATTGGCAGCCAAACTGAACCATCCCCAAGACAGGGTGGTGGTGATCAGTGGAGATGGAGCCTTCCTTTCAGGTGGGTTGAGCATCGAAGCCGCCTTCCAGGAAAAAGCTCCGATCACGGTGGTGATCGACAATAACGGAGGGTTGACCACTATTTCCCAGCAGCAGGAAAGGCTGTTCGGGCATGAGCGTCATGTTGCAACCGATTTCCGGGATATTCCTTTCCACACCATGTTTGAAGGACTGGGAGGTCATGGTGAATTGGTGGAGTCCAGAGATGATTTGATCCCTGCCTTGAAAAGGGCGATGTCGAGTGGCAAGACGGCCTGCATCAACGTGCGTACCCGAAGTGCGATCAGTCCCATCGTGCTCGCAACGACAAGCAAAAGGGACAAAGCATCCATCGAATGAGCGTGTAATATTCCTGATTAAAAATGGCAACAATATCGTCACACGTCCTGGACGCGGTTCATGGCTGTTCGGCTTCAGGGATCCGGGTCTTGTGTCATCGACTTTCTGAAGATCAGAAGTCTGAACAGGTTTTTGAAGTGAAAGCCAATGAGGAAGGCCGAATCGTGGAAGAAATCGATTTCACCTCCTCCTGGGAAAATACCTTCGAGTTGGTTTTTTTCAGTGACGAATATTTCAGGGAAAAACTCGGCGAGTCTTATGCTGGAAGGCAAATTGTCCCTGAAGTTGTAATCCGACTGGTTCTTCCTGATCCTGAAATTCGCTACCATGTTCCTGTGATCATCGGTCCTCATTCGAATACCTTCTGGTGGTCTGAATAGTCTGAATCCGATGTCCTCCAGTCTTTTTGTTTCCCGAAGGAATCGTCGCACGCCCTTTACCGATCGGATCGAAGCCCATGGGGTCACAGGTTTTTCGATCGTCAATCATACCCTGCTTCCTAAATCCTTTGGCCGTTCCGTGGAAGAGGATTACTGGCATCTCCGGGAACACGTTCAACTTTGGGATGTGTCCTGTCAGCGTCAGGTGGAAATCCAGGGAAAAGATGCAAAGAAACTGGTTCAGCGGATGACCCCCAGAGATCTCAGCAAAGCAGAGGTCGGCCAATGCCTCTATGCGCCTTTGATCGATGAAAATGCCGGCATGATCAATGACCCGGTGATCCTCAAACGGGCCGAGGACTGGTATTGGATGTCCATTGCGGATTCAGATGTGTTGCTCTGGGCCAAAGGCCTTTCTTTGGGAATGGATCTGGAGGTCCAGATTCAGGAACCGGATGTGTCACCTCTTGCAGTACAAGGACCCAAAGCCGAAATATTGATGTCCCGTGTTTTTGGAAAACCCGTGACCATGCTCAAATTCTTCCATTTTGGAGAATATTCTTTTGAAGGAAGGAAGTTGGTCATCGCCCGTTCCGGATACAGCAGGCAGGGTGGATTTGAAATCTACCTCGATCAAACCGCAATGGGAGGTAAATTGTGGGATACCCTTTGGGAAGCCGGAAAAGACCTGGAGGTGTCGCCAGGATGTCCGAATCTGATTGAAAGGGTGGAAGGCGGTCTGCTTTCTTACGGCAACGAAATGACACGGGAAAATAATCCTTTGGAATGCAACCTGGAACGTTACTGTAATCTGGATGGGACCATCGATTGTGTGGGAATGACAAGACTCAGGGAAGTGGCAAAAAAAGGAATCCAGCAAAGAATCAGGGGAATTGTTTTCGAGGGTGAAGCTTCACCTCCATGCGGTTTCCCTTGGCCGCTGATCCATGATGCTCAAAAGGCGGGTTATACGACCACGGTTGTCTGGTCTCCACGTCTCAAAACCAATCTTGCTTTGGCCATGGTCCGGAAAGAGTTTTGGGCAACCAATCAGGAGCTTTTGGTGGAATTGCCTGATGGGACACAACGCAAAGGATTTGTGACGGATCTTCCTTTTAAGGAAATGGCCGGAACAATCGGTTAGAAACTTTTTTCCCGGATCCTGACCACGGCCGAGAGGGCTTCGTTGAATGGCGCCTGGGTTCCCACTTCTCGTGCCACCACAGGAACCATCCCGTTGATGGCATCGATTTCTGAAGGCCTTCGTGCCATATGGTCGAGCAGCATCGATGGCCGTGCCCCTGGCATTTTACTTCCAAAAGCCTCGATGTATTCCACAGGGTCGGTGAAGGAAAAATTGATTTCCTTCACCAAACCCGCCTTGTAAGCCTCAAGTCCGCAGTTTATGGAGACATTCCAGCTTTCAGGGTCATCAAGTACCTCACCAATGGTCCTCTCAAATACCGTACATGGAGCACTAAAGGAGACATTGCAGATGAATTTTTCCCAGATCAATTGTTGAATGTCATCGAAAGCTTTGACATTGAATCCTGCTTCCCTCCAGAGGGTTGCCAGTTTTTCAACGCGATTGCTCAGTCCCCCATCCATTTCCCCGAGTCGAATCAACTCCATTCCATTGTGGTGTACATGTCCCGGTGCTTTCATCGAAGCTCCGAAACCTCCGGCGACTCCGAGCAGGATGTTGGAAGATTCAAGATGCTCCCGGATGCGCTCCCCGGCACCGAGCCCATTCTGAATCGTAAGAATGAGGGTGTCTGAGCCGATCAGGTCCTCAGCACTCTTGGCCGCAGAACCGACACCGGATGCTTTGGTCGCAATTACCACTAAATCGCAAATGCCAACTGAACTGCTATCCTTACTTATACGGATGCCTTGAACGGTTCTATCTCCACTGGCACCCTCGACCCGGAGTCCCTGCTGCTTTATTGCATCCAGATGCTCCTGCCAAAGATCAATGGCCCAGACTTCATTGCCGGAGTCCGCCAGCAATCCCGCATAAACCGATCCCATCGCCCCTGTGCCGATCACAGCAATTTTCATCTGATTCCTTTTAAAGACTTTAAGAGGTTACGTCCGTCTTGAATGCAAAGCCCAAGGGACCTTTCTGCAGACTGAACTGACGGATCACATTTTTTCTGGGAAGGTTTCGGTAAAGATGGGGAAAAGCCTCTTGTGCACCATGGATTTGTTCCAAAACGAGATCATCTTCAAGCCCCTGGGGATTTACTTCCAGGACAAGCAGAGATTCTTCGTTGCTAAAATGACGGTTGGCACTGTCAAGCAGTTGTTCTTTTTTTGAAAAATGAATGAATCCTTCCCTTTCGAATGCTTTTGGGAGGTAGTCGCCTTGGGATTCGGAGGACCATTCATTTGCCGAGACAATGTGGTAAAGGGGCTGCAATGAATCAACCCCCAAGAAACAAACGCCCCACTTCAGGATTTTCAAGCAGTTCATCGCCCTTTCCTGCCAGTGCGAGTTCTCCTGCGACCAGGACATAGCCGATATCAGCAAATTCCAATCCTTTTTTTGCATTTTGTTCGACCATGATGATGGTTTTTCCTTCCACATGCTGAAGTTCATGAAGGATCTCAAATACCATTTCAATGAAACGTGGTTCCAGGCCAATTGAGGGTTCATCCACCAAGAGTACTTGAGGTTTCATCACCAACGCCCGGGAAATCTCCAAGAGTCTTCTTTCACCACCGGATAATATCCGTGCAGGTTGATCCCTTCGGTTCGCAAGTCTGTCATATTTATCAAAAATCTCTTCTGCAGCCTCTTTTGCTTCTTCTGGTTTTTCCTTGAGATAGCCTCCCATCCAAAGATTTTCTTCCACAGTCATTCCAGGAAAGACTGAATTATCCTGAAGGATGTAGGCAATTCCGGCTTCTTTCAGTTTTTGGTTTGGAGTGAGTTCAGTAATATTTTGGATACCCGAGTCATTTTGTATCGAGATGCCGCCTGAAAAAATTTTTGTGAAACCAAATATCGAATGAAGAACCGTTGATTTTCCAGCCCCGTTGGGGCCAATCAAGCAAAGTGATTCGCCTTTTGAAATCTGAAGGGAAAATTCATGAAGAATTTCCATTTTACCGTAGCCAGCCCGAAGGTTTTCGATTTTCAGGAAGGGTTCACCCTTGATCATCCCGGCGATCTGATCCAATGAAACTCCAGATCCGAGTTCCTGGGCCTGACGGTTCACATCGTCCACCGAAATGACGGTGTTGACATCACCTTGGTGGTAGCCGATTGACTTTTTATCCTTAGATTTTGGATCTGCCATCAATGAGCTCCCAGGTAGGCGTCGATGACTCTTTGGTCTTTCTGGATTTCAGAAGGCGGTCCTCCAGCCAACATTTTCCCGTGAGCCAGGCAAAAGACATGGCTGGCCAAATTCATTACGACACGCATGTTATGTTCAATGACAAACAGGGTGACTCCCATTTCATCGTTCGCCCGCTTCAGCCGGTCGATCAACCCATTGATCAGGGTTGGATTTATTCCAGCAGTAGGTTCATCAAGCAGGAGAACTTTGGGTTTGTTCATCAAGGCCATCGCAAATTCCAGCAATTTCTGCTGTCCGAAAGAAAGATCTCCTGAGATCAGGTGCCTCTTGCTGTATAGCCCCACAAAATCCAGTATCTCTTCTGCACGGTCCAGGATTTCTCCTTTCCGGCCAGAAAACATGGAACTGAAATTTCGTTCACGTTGACTGACGGAAATCTCCATGTTGTCCACGCAATTCATCTTGTTGTAGATGCGTGTTTGCTGGAATGTTCGGAGCAGTCCCAATCTTGCAATTTCTCCAACCCTCAACTTCGAAATTTCCTCTCCTTCGAAACGTATGCTTCCCTGATCGATCGGATGATGTCCAACGATTGAATTGAAAAGTGTGGTCTTCCCTGAACCATTGGGGCCGATCATTCCAGTGATGATTCCTTCCTTCACGGAAAGGGAAATGTCCTGGTTGGCCTGGACACCTCCAAAAGATTTGGAGACGGATTGAACTTCAATCAGATCGTTCATGCTTTTGAATTCTCGGGGTTCTTTGATCGGTCCACCGTTAAGCCAAACCACTCTGGTTTTATTTCCTGAAGCCAGCCGACGATTCCCTGCTGAAAAAAGACGATGTTGATGATGATGATGGTGCCCAGAGCCACCCACTGCCACCCCAGGAGCAGGGTCCAGGTGGTTTCTTTGATGATGTGGAAGACAAAGGCTCCTAAAACTGGGCCCCAAAGGGTTCCCTTTCCTCCTAGGAGTGCCATGGCCACCATGAAAATCCCGAAAGTTGCAGTGGGGAATGCAACTTCAAGTGGTTCAATGAAGCCAATCATATTCCCAAATACTGCTCCTATGAGACCCATGAAGAATGCAGCAATCGACCAGGCAACAATCTTGTAAGTCGCGGTCTTGATGCCCATCGCTTCGGCTTTGTCTTCATCATCACGGATGGCATTGATGGCCAAACCAAACTGGGTCCCGTAAAGCCAGCGCAGAAAGAAATGTGAAACCAAAGTGATCACAAAGCAAAGGATGTAGAAAAAGACATTTCGTTCATCGGCATCTCCTGGATAGACAGGCATGGAAATGCCACTTCCTCCACCTAAGTATTGGATGGTTCCCACCAGTTGACCTGCGGCAACAGCAACTCCAAGAGTTCCAATCGCAAAGTAGGGGCCGCGTAGCCCAAAGACGGCCATTCCGAGTAGAATTGAAATCAGAAAAGCTCCAATACCTCCTGCGATGATGCCTAGGTAAATGCCTGTGAAATATTGGGTTTCAGTGAAGTCGACTTTGATGGCACCAAATGCAGCCGTATATTCTGCGACATCATATCCAATTGATATCTGGACCACGGCCGAGACATACATGCCGGCGCCAAAAAAGGTGATATTGCCCAGGGAGTTGTATCCCATTTGCCCCCCGGTGATGTCCCAGGTCGTGGCCATCAGCACCATGATCCATAAGACGGCAATTTGCTGGATGTAATTTTCAAAAAATACAGGTCCAAGGATGCCGACTAATCCCAGGACGAGATAGGTTAGAATTTCGTTGCTTCGAGTCAACGGACCACCTCACGCATCTGTCTGAGTTTCAGTTGACGCCACATCAAAACCAGGAGAAGCAGCACGACAGCGGAGGCAATCTGATATTCGGCGCCTAGGATGATACCAGTATATTGCTCGACCAGACCCAGCCCAAAACCTGCACCGATCACGACAGGAAGATTCCCGAGACCAGAAGCTGTAACAATGGCAAAGGAACGGATGCTGTAGACGATTCCATAAAAAGGCTGTATCACCCATATCATGGCCACGAGAACTCCAGCTGCTCCGCAAATGGAGGCATTCAAAGCGAATGTGAATGCGTATACCCGATCGGTATTGATGCCCATGACCCTTGCAGCCCTCGGGTCTTGAGCAGTAGCTCGGATGGACTGGCCCATCCTTGAATTTCTCATGAAAAGTACCACTGCTATGGCAAGTAGAGCAGCTAAAAGTAAGGAGATGATTTTTGAAGAAGGAATGGTGACAAAATCATCAAATGCCGTGAAGATCTTGAATTCTGGATCAACGGTTTGAACTTCCGGTCCAAAAATCAGATTGATCACCTGCTGGAGCAAAAGTGAAAGTCCAAAGGTTGCCAAGAGCGAGGTAAACATGTCCTTGTCGATGACTCGTCTTATGATGACGACATAGATCAACCATCCAAATCCAAACATGAGAATCATGGCAAAAGGAAGGGTCAACAAAGGATGGACACCCATGTTGTACAATGCATAAGAAATGTATCCTCCCATGATGACAAAATCCCCCTGAGCGAGGTTTTTGATATTCATCACGCCCCAGACGAGGGCCAATCCGTATGCAGTCAGAGCAAAGACGGCTCCAATGAAAATCCCGTCCAGAATCAACTGAACGTTCATCACAGGGGCCCAGATAAAAAGAAGCTTCAGGTTGTCTACCATGATGGCGCCAGAACCTTAAGCAAGATGATTGTGAAAAAGGGGGCCGTAGCCCCCTATAGGAGAGGCTTATCAGTAACTGACTTTTCTAGGCCAGTCCAGATCGTTGGAGGTTACAACGGCAGAATACTTTCTACCTTTGATCTGACGCATCAGCATCGGTTTGGCAATGTTGTTTCCCGCAGAGGAGAACTTGATCTTACCGTAAAAAGTTTCGGTTTGGGTTGCGGAGATGGCATCACGGAGTTTGTCCGTATCGAAAGAATTGGCAGCTTCGAAAGCCAATTTCCAGACCAGCACTGCCGCAGTAGCCTGGGCCGTCTGATAAGGTATTGCACTGTAACTGGGGTGAACGGCCTTGAAATCTTTATCAAATTTCAACGAATTGCCGAAATACGAATCACGGTAAGGTACATTAGGAGACCATTGCGTTGGGCAGAGGAATCCTGTGGACGCTTTAGGGAATTTTTCATGAACCTTTGCTGCTTCACAATGGGTGATGCTCACCAAAGGGACATTGATTCTCATTTCACCAATTTGCCTGGTAGCAGTCGCGGCACCTTTGGAGTGGCCTGAAACGACCAATAAATCAGGTCGAAGGGCTTTCACTTTCGTTAATGTCGATGACATATCCGAAAGATCTGCAGGCAACTTGTCATCGATGACGATTTTCATGCCGAATTTTTTGGCTTCATCGACCACTCCTTCCCGAACATCGAGTGAAAACGGATCGTTCTCAAACGCCATGGCGACTTTTACGCTCGAGGCTTTTTTACCATTTTTTTTAGCCATGTCCGCAGCAAGCCTGATTGCTGGTGAAAGATACTGTTCGGAGGTTGAAAGCACAGCAAACAGATAACGGTAGCCTTGGGTGAAAAGAGAACGTGAGGCACCTTCGGCTTCCACCATGGGGATGCCATATTTTTCGGTTACAGGAGCAATTGCTTTGGTCAATCCTGAACTATACGGACCAAGCATGAATGTGATTTCATCCTGCTTGATCAGGCGTTCTGCCAATTGTGCACCACGTGCAGGGGTGGATTCGTCATCGTAATATTTCACACTGAGCTTATAGCTCTTGCCACCGACTTTGACTCCTCCCATGGAATTGATCCTTTCCACGGCAAAGTCATAACCACGCTGGGCATGCAACCCATTGGTGGCATATTTCCCAGTCAGCGAAATGGCAGAACCAAGAATGATCGTGTTCCCTTCAACTTTTGCTTGAACATTTAGTGCAAGCATCAGCATTCCTAGAAGGAACGAAATGGATACGGAAAAGAATTTGAGTGATTTCATATGCTCCTCTTTTTAAAATCAGAAAAAATAATGAATGGCCATTGAAGGCTTAATTTAAAAAACGCAGTAAAATAACATGAGTCAGAGGCTTTGCAAATAGAATTCAAAGTATCTATAAGAATGTGAAGGTCTTAAAACTTCATATGAAATAAATGAAGTGCTGAGACATCTTGAATATTCATCATTTGAATCTTACAGAAAATAGAAGGTGCACCCAAATAATTATCATTATTTTCAAATCAGTCCCTTCAGTCCAGCATTGGGTGCCGAAGTCCGGGGCATTGATCTCAGTCAAGGATTGACTAATGCACAGTTCACGGAGGTCATCAGGCTTTTCTGGAGCATCAGGTCCTTTTTTTTCGGGAACAGCAAGAAATTTGACCCGAAGTGCAAATTAAAATCGGCAAGAAATTCGGGAAACTACATATTCATCCTGCAGCACCGAATATGGAGGGGTATCCTGAAATATTCGTCATCCATACCCACCGTCATTCAAAAATTGCCAATGGTGAATTCTGGCATTCCGATGTTTCCTGCGATGAAGAACCTCCTCTTGGGACCATGCTCCAACTTCACCTGCTTCCCTCCATCGGTGGAGATACGCTTTTTGCCAACATGTACCAGGCCAAAGCTTAACTCACTTCTTCAACCTGTACCAGGTTAGGTGCTAAGCAGCTTTGCTTGTTCCATAAATAAATGAAAGGAATTCTTCAATGCTTAAACTCTGATCTCATAAACAATTTTGAGGAATTTTTCATTTCCATTCATAAAAAATTTGAACTCTTTTGCTGATGAATTCTGATCGATTGTCAGGTCAGAAAGAAGATTCTTCAAAAGCTGATTTTTTGAAAATATGATCTTAGAGTCAATGATGCTCGGATTCCGTTTGACAATCTCAACCTTTCAGGATTAGTTTTTTGTGACTTTCCTGATAAAGTTCACCCCTCATTCCAGCTTGTTATGACCTCTCATCAACATTCTACAGTTCCTTCGGATCCAGAGCTGCGTGTAAAATCCTTGGAGTCCCTTCTGGTTGAGAAAGGACTGGTGGACCCTAAGGCGCTTGATGAACTGGTGGACCTTTATGAAACCAAAATCGGCCCTCGCAATGGCGCAAAAGTTGTCGCTAAGGCTTGGAAGGATCCAGAATTTAAAAAATATCTCCTTCAAAAACCGACTGAGGCCATATCCTCCCAGGGTTATCGGGGTCGTCAGGGGGAAAACATGAAGGTTGTCGAAAACACATCGAACATTCACAATGTCGTTGTCTGCACACTCTGTTCCTGCTATCCATGGCCAGTTTTGGGCCTTCCTCCGGTCTGGTACAAATCAGCCCCATACCGGTCTCGTGTGGTCAGTGATCCACGTTCTGTTTTGGAAGAGTTTGGAACTTTTTTGGAAGAGGATGTGGAAATACGCGTCTGGGATTCGACTTCCGAGATCAGATACTTCGTTCTTCCGGAAGCACCTAAATCCTTCCATAAAAAAACACTTCAGCAACTCGAGTCGATGGTCACCAGAAATTCGATGATTGGTGTTGAAAAAATTACTGATCCGGATAATCCATTATGAACAGTGCCCATGATCTTGGGGGCCGGCATGGTTTTGGCCTGGTTGCTCCCGAATCAGAACAAAGTGAACCTGTTTTCCATACGGATTGGGAACGTAAAGCCCTGGCTTTGACCTTAGCAACAGGATTTCTTGGACGCTGGAATATTGACGAATCCCGGCATGCTCGAGAATCCCAACATCCGGTCGATTACCTCCGCCAAACTTATTATGAAAACTGGCTCAGCGGCTTAGAGAAGCTTCTGGTTGAAAAAGGTCTCATAACCGAAGAGGAACTGAAGACGGGCCAAGCCTTGTCAAAAACCAATGAAGAACTGCTTAGTCGTGTACTTAAAGCAGAAAAGGTTACAGAAGCCATTGATAAAGGCGGTTCCTCCAACCTGGAAATCGACACTCCTCCAGTTTTCCAGGTTGGAGACCGAGTTCAAGCAAAAAACCATCACCCCCTGACTCACACCCGTGAACCGGGATACGTTCGTGGTCGAAAAGGATTGATTGAAGCTCATTATGATTCACACATCCTGCCTGATGACAATTCACAGGGAAAGCGAACCGGAGAACATCTCTATTGCGTACGCTTTGAAGCTACAGAACTCTGGGGAAAGGACTCAACTTCCCAGCATTTTGTCTATGTCGATCTTTGGGAATCCTATCTGGACAGAGCATGAAGGATCCAACTGATGAACAAAATCAAGTACTACTTCGTACCTTGATACCTGATCCTGCTAAGGATGAAGAAAGCCCTCAGTTCAGCGAACCTTGGCAAGCTCAGGTCTTCGCCCTGGCAGTTTCCCTCTCAGAGGCGGGTCTATTCAGTTGGCAGGAGTGGACGGAAGAATTGAGTGTCACCATTCTTAAAGCTCAGGAATTAGGAGATCCTGATCTGGGAAGCACTTATTATCATCACTGGCTGAAAACACTGGAAAGGATGCTCACCAGTAAAGAAGTCCTGGATCAAACTTCTATATTTCAACGTATGAAAATATGGGAAGAGGCATATCTTAGAACTCCCCACGGACAACCCATAAAAATTAAAATCACATAAAATGATTTTAGCCCGAATATTTCATAAAAATGGATGATAATCGTTTAACTTATTGATATAATAAAGCTTTATCAAAAAGATTATTGGACGAATGAAAACGAGAAACATCATAACTCAGCCCATCCCGGAACAACTTCGATTCCCTGCAAGCAATGGATTAACAATCCGCGCTGATTTTAATGGT
>NYUB01000037.1 GCA_002683785.1 Deltaproteobacteria bacterium | reverse complement strand
TTCGTAAGAGGTATGGAATCCACGCCCCGGATCATGACTTCTCCCAAGCCTATGATCTGATCAGAATCGTCGAAATCGCGCTGAACAATGCCAAAGTTTCATTGACCAGCAGTTCCCTGAAAGCCGACCGTGTTGCTATTCGTAATGCAATTGCAGGAATACGGAATTATCAGGGTCTTGCATCCGGTCCAATCAGTTTCTGCTCCGATCCCTCTCCTGTTTGCCGAGATGGAAACAGAACTCCTGTCCTGATCGCTTACACCAAAGGTGGCGAACAATATAAAACTGAGATCCTGGCACGGGTAACCATGCCGATTGATTTCGGCCTCTGATGAAGCAACCTTCGGGAAGTTTCGGCTTTCCGAAGGTTTTCCTCGTTTTTTCTATACAAGCAATTAAATGATTGGATTTTTGAGTGCAGTCGAGGGCTTTTTTACAGGTCTTTCGAGAGTCCACCGCCTGCTTCCATGGATCCTGGCGTATCTGCTTCTGCTTCCTCTACCGTATCTGCTGAAACATGGAATCAATGAATACTACGTGGATCTTGCCAATCGTGCCTGTTTGTTCATTCTTCTTTCAGTGGGATTGAACATCGTTAAGGGCTTCTGCGGCCAAGTCACTGTTGGACATATTGGTCTTTATGCAATAGGTGCCGTAAGTTCTGCCCTGTTAGCCCTAAATTATAATCTTCCTTTCTGGGTCAGTGCCCCAATCGCCGTTATCATCACCGGACTGGCAGGTATTCTTGTCGGGCTGCCATCGGTCCGACTTGAGGGAGCCTACCTCGCATTGGCCACTTTGGGTTTGGGTGAATCGGTAAGAATCATGATCGCAGTCACTCCTGCATTGGGATCAAGTACAGGACTCATGATGATTCCTGAACCTTCGATAGGAGAATTTATCTTCGATAATTTTGAAAGTTACTATTATCTTGTGATGACCTGTGCGCTAATCGGCATTTACCTCTCTTTTGCCATCTTGAAGTCTTCTACAGGCAGGGCCTTTCAAGCCATTCGGGAAGATGCGATTGCAGCTTCCGTGGCAGGCATCAATGTACCATTTTATAAACTGCTGGCTTTCGTCATCAGTGCCCTTTATGCCGGACTGGCAGGAGCCCTTTTTGCTCATATGCCTCCTGGATACCTGCATCACAATAATTTCACCATCATTGAGATGGTAACACTGCTGCTGATGGTGGTACTTGGTGGAATCGGAAATGTTTGGGGGGGGGTAATCGGAGCCATTATGGTGACCATCATTTATGACCAGACCAAAGACTATTATTTCTACCAACCTCTTATCTTCGGCATCATCATGGTTGTTATGGTGGTTTTCATGCCCCATGGCATAGGAGGTGTGGTGAAACAGGCCATGATCAAACGTAAATTCATTGAAAAGCACGAGGAAGCCAGTGGCCCTGCTTGAAACCCGTGGATTAAGTAAAAGCTTCGGTGGGGTCCAGGCGCTTCGTGACGTGGATATCAAGATCCAACAAGAATCCATTCACGGGCTCATCGGTCCCAACGGTTCCGGAAAATCCACCTTTTTCAATGTGATCACCGGGGTCTACCGTCCCGATTCCGGAAGTTCCGTCAGTTTCTCAAACCAAGAGATAAGCCACCTTCCTCCTCACAAAATTGCAGCACTTGGAATTTCAAGAACCTTCCAGTTGCTCAGGCTTTTCCTGGAAATGACGGTGCTGGAAAACGTGATGGTTGGGTATCACTGTCATACTCCTTACGGGTTCCTTTCTCCCATCCTTCAGGGATCCAAGGTAAGGGAAACGGATGAAAAAATCCGTGATGAAATGATCGAACTCCTCCAATTTCTTGGACTTGCCAGTTATGCCAATCTTCCCGCAGGAGAACTTTCTGGAGGTCAGCGAAGACTGTTGTCTTTGGGTCGGGCGATCGCCATGAAACCCAAACTATTGCTTCTAGATGAACCGGGAGCCGGACTTTCCCCGGTGAATCTGGACAATCTGATGCACACCATCCTCTCCCTCAAAGAAAAATACGAATTGACGGTAGTGGTAGTAGAACACATCCTCAAGGTGGTGATGAACACCTGTGAGCAGATCACCGTGCTCGATCATGGTCAGAAGATTGCGGAAGGTTCTCCTGAGGAGGTCCAGAACGACCATGCCGTGATCGAAGCCTACCTGGGCCGGGAAATGGCCGATGAGGACATCCGTCAAGTCATCCGCGCTTAAAAGATTCACCATTTCCTCTTCAAATCCTGTATCTTGAACATGTCAATCTATAGATCATGACATGTTGATCGAGACATGAATCAAAATCGGAATACCTCTCGTTCTGAACTCAAAGAATTCTATCAGCGAATCGACCGCCACGAGCTGGCTCCGCTCTGGGAAGTAATCCACAAGCTCCTGGCACGCCTACCGATCACCCGAGCAGTCCCGCATCTCTGGTGTTATGAGGACGTCCGCCCCTTTCTACTCGAATCCGGAGAGATCATCAGTGCCAAAGAAGCCGAGCGAAGGGTGCTGATCCTTGAAAATCCTGCACTTCGTGGGGAAGCAAAAACTGCAGATTCGCTTTATGCAGGACTTCAACTGATTCTGCCTGGTGAGGTTGCACCGGCCCACCGACACACCCAGTCTGCCTTGAGGTTCATTGTCGAAGGTGAAGGTGCCTTCACGGCCGTTGATGGCGAACGTGCCTACATGAATCCTGGAGACCTGATCCTCACCCCATCGTGGTCCTGGCATGATCATGGGCATGAAGGCAAGGGTCCCATGGTCTGGCTTGATGGTCTCGACATTCCGCAGGTCCAATTTTATGGTGCAACTTTTGGTGAGGGATACGATGCCGACGCTTTCAAAAGTGAAACTCCACCCGGCACCTGTAACGCACGGTATGGTGCCAATCTGCGGGCAGTCGATGACCTTCCAGAAAAGCCCTATTCTCCGTTGTTTTGTTATCCGTTCAGCCAGAGTGGTCCAGCCTTGGAAAAACTTCAAAAGTCCAGAAAACCAAACCCCTGGCTTGGCTACAAAATGGAATACCACAACCCGATGGATGGCGGACCAGTCATGCCCACCCTTTCCGCGTTTTTACACGGAATGCCAAAACAATTCATAAGCCAACCGTACCAGACCACCGAACATCAGGTCTTCTCGGTCAAAGAAGGTTCAGGCCGGACATGGATAGGGGAAGGAGAAGACCAGATTGAAATCAGCTGGAAGCCCAAAGACCACTTTGTCATTCCAGGCTGGTACCGCTACTCCCATCAGATAGAAAACGATTCGGTCCTTTTTTCGTTTTCGGACCAGGGCAGCCAGCAGAAACTAGGCATTTGGAGAGAGAAACAACATGAGATTTGATGAATTTCTGAAAGAATCAATAAGGCTACTTTGTGTCCAAGCCTGATCCGGGCTCTATTGGAGATTTCATCAAGTTCCAGGATGTCTCAAAAACAATTCATTCCTCATCTTTTCAAATTAATCCTCTGGATCTCTTCATGCTGATATCCTTTTGGAACAAGGGGAGGATTTTTCATATTAAACCCTAATATGCCTGCTCAACTCGCTTTTGAAACCCAGTCTACCTGGTATGAAGCCCAGGCAAACCGTCCTCCAATCGGAGAACCTCTCAAGGAGGTGGTTGAGACCGAAACCTGCATCGTCGGCGCCGGTCTGGCCGGCTTGTACCTGGCCAAGGAACTTTCCGAGCGAAATCGACCTGCCTTGATCGTCGAAGCACGAAGGGTGGGGTTGGGGGCATCCGGAAGGCACGGGGGTTTCTGTGGGCCTGGTTGGGCTTTAGAAGCTGAAAAAATCGAAAAACATGTGGGGCTGGAACAGGCCAAAACCCTCTTCGATCTTTCCCTCGAAGGTTTTCATATGGTTCAGGAGGTTCTCGATTCAGGAGAAGCTCTAATGACTCCCGGCATCCTTCATCCTTCCACTTACCATAACGCCGAGGATCTCTTAAAGAACCGCGATAAGATGGCCAAAGAATATGGTTACGAAGTGGATTACCTTGAAACGGATGCAGTGAGAACAATGCTTGATACCTCAAGGTATTATCAGGCATATCGTGATCCGAAGGCCTTTCATTTCGATGCATTGAAGCTCTGTCTGACACTGGCTGAAGTTCTCCAAAAGATGGGAGTTCCAGTTTATGAAAACTCAGGGATGAAGGAATTTCACAAAACGAGTATGGGCTGGGAACTTACCACCGAACAGGGTTCAGTCCGCTGCAAGCAGCTTGTTTTTTGCTGTGGAGGTTACGGTGGAAGGGAGTTTGCAAAATTGAGAAGGGCGTTTCTACCGATCACCACTTACGTCATCGTCACTCCTCCACTGGGAGAAAAGTTAAAAAAAACCATTCAAACCTCGGACGGGGTCTCCGATGAACGCCGTGCAGGAAATTATTATCGAATCGTCGATGGAGACCGTCTGCTCTGGGGAGGAGACATCACCGCGTTTGGAGAGGTACATCCGGAACGCATCTCACAAAAAATGGGAAAAGACTTTGTTGAGGTTTATCCCCAGCTAGCCAATGATCTTGGTTCGGTTCCGGTCGAATACTCCTGGTCCGGGCTGATGGGCTATGCCCGACATCTGATGCCCGAGATCGGCCCTTTGGATCAGGGGCTCTGGGCCTGTACCAGTTTTGGTGGACATGGTGCCAACACCGCCCCCATCGGTGCCAGATTGATTGCCGAGGCTATCTGCCTCGAATCTGAACGCTGGCGTTTGTTCGAAGCGTTCGGCTTTCCCTGGAATGGCGGACCTTTCGGCCCCTATGTGGTGGAATCAGTCTATCGAAAAATGCAGCTCGGTGACCACTGGCGTGCTATACGATCACGCTGGTAAATCCTCTTCAGAAGAAAATCTCAGATCCCAAGACCAATTCATTCCACAGGCAGATCCAATAGAGGTGCGTACTGCTGGCCTGAATACATATCGCTTTCTCCAGGGTCCCCCTGAATGCGTGGACGTGGAAAGGAGAACTTGATGGCCCGGGCCTGGGGCAGTTGAACCAGGAGGACCTCCTCTTCGGGTATTCGATAGGTTTCCGCAATCCAGCGTTTGGAGGGTACGCCCGCTTTGACCGCACGGAGAAAGTCCGCTTCGGTATCGAACATCAAGTCGAAGGTGATCCAGAACGGCCCGGCATTTTTGGAACGGATCAAACTTGCCAGCATCCCCAGGTTTGTTTTGGAAGCACCGCTCACCAGACCTCCTCCACCGAAAACCGGAAAGGATCGAACAGAGAATCGGGAACCAGCACATGATTCAACATGAATCGGTAAGCCGGGCCTCTCTCGATTTCGGGAGGAGAGAAGGGAAAGGCAATGCCGCTGATGAACCCCTTCCATTCCGGGATCGACCAATGGGATCCGGCATGGGTGACGAAGCGTGCAATGTCCGTGGCAACAGACTGTTCCGGTGCAGTGACCGTGAAGAGAATTCCCAGTTCGTGGGCAGACTGGTCTTGCATGGGCTCGATCTTCCCCATCACCGCGTCGCGTCCGTAAAAGGAAATCTCAATGTTCACCTCCCTGCCGACTTCAAAACCGGTCAGTTCCTGCACACGCTGTTTGAAATGCTCCATCATGCCATCCCTCCAGGCATCGACGCCACGGATGATGAAGGGGTCCCGGATCCCGCCAATGGCAACCGTCTGGTATCCCCTAAAAGCAGACCCCTCCAGTTTCAGGGTGTAGCGTTCCGGATGGAACACCGATCCTTCCACGCGTGTCACGCGATCATTGATGGCATGGTAGCTTGAATTCGTTGTGTCCAGGGTTCCGGATGGTTCACGGAAAAGGTTGGGATCCGCATTTTCATAGAGGGTGTGGGCCGCTAGGCTCATTGGAGTGCAGGCCGCTTCTTCAGAGAGGGGTTCAACACTGAATCCGGAATCATCGATCTTTGCGAACACTCCTCCGGAAGCTGGCAGTGTGGTGCAGACCGCTCCGCATTCCACCGTTTTTCCACAATGCCAGACAGGACCTGGAGCAATCCCTTTCATCATCGGGTAGGCAGCGAACAGCGCCGTATCTGAGGCTCTCCCACAAAGGACCACGTCGCAACCCTCCTCAAGGGCTTTGACAATCGGTTCATGCCCCATCATCGCAACGATATGACTGCATTTGAGGATGCTTTCGCGGTCGATGGAAGGTGCCCCAGGAAGAGACTGGACCATGTCCTTCTTAAACGCTTCAGCGATTTTCTGAGGTTTCTGTTCGGAGTAGATGAGGCCGAGTTTAAGAAACATGCCCTCTTCCTTGGCAGATTCCAGAACCATCTCCCGTACCCAGTTCACACCGTCATCGGTACCAGAAGTTCCACAGGATCCGATGACCAAAGGCACTCCAAGTTCTTGACGTGCACGGAGCAGGCGTCTCAAATCATGCAGGACGGCTCTTCGGGACAACTTGGGTTTGGATGCCCCCAGGTAGAACGGGCCTGAATCAGTAGAGCCTGCATCACAGGCGATGAAATCGGGTTGAAGTACAATTCCCCGTTCCAGGGTTTCATCTGGAAAACCCATGCCCAGAGCCCCGGTGGGACTGATCAGGGAGACACTTGGGGTGTTCATCCCAGAGAAGAGGCCTTCCTTCTGGAACGCCAGTCACGATAGAGCGGAATCATGACGAACGCCAAGGTGGCTAAGACAAGAGCCAACGTCATCGGCCTTTCCCAAAGAAACTGGATTCCATTGGCGTTACGGATCGCCCTGCCGAAATTATCCTCGAATATTTGTCCCAGCACGAATCCGATGAGCAGGGGTGGAAGTGGATAGTCCGCAAAGCGCATGATGATGGCAAATACACCAAAACCTATCAGCAAGAGCAGTTCCGTCGCGTTGTTCTGCCCAATATAGGCTCCAGCCATGGCGAAGAAAAGGACAAATGGAATCAGATAAGTTCTCGGAATCGCCAGCAGTCTGGCAATGTAGGGCACCAGTGGAAGGTTGAGGATGAGCAGGATGATGTTGCCGAAATACATCGAAAAAATCACCGACCAGAAAACTTCCGGACGATCCTGCATCAAGAGGGGACCGGGCTGAAGGTTAAGGGCTATAAACGCGCCCAACAGAATCGCCGTCGTTCCGGAACCGGGAATACCAAGAGTCAGCAGAGGGACGAAGGAGCCTGTGCTGGCAGCATTGTTTGCCGTTTCCGGGGCAGCAAGCCCCTTGATCGATCCTTGGCCGAATTCCTTACGTTCCTCTGGGTTCGCCAGGTTCCGTTCCACTGCATATCCGAGGAACGAGGCAATGGTGGCTCCTGCTCCCGGCATGACACCGATCAGGAAACCCTGAATCGACTGCCTGCCGATGACTGGTGCAATCGTTTTGGCTTCCTTGAGGTTGATGCGAAGGTTGGAAATATCACGCGCTTCCTTTGAACCTCCCTTCTGACCACGAAGCACATCCAGGGCAAGGAAAAAGGCTTCCGGAACCGCAAAAAGCCCCATCGCAAGGGTGACGAAATGAATCCCGCTTTGCAGGTCGAGCAGTCCAAGCGTAAAGCGCGGTGCGTTGAACAGGGATGATTCCCCGACGGTAGAGAGCATCAGTCCAAGAAGAGTCATCATCAATGCCTTGAGCACCTTTCCTTTTCCTGCAAAAGCAGCCACAGCAGAGAGCCCCACAAGCATCAGCGCAAAGTATTCTGCAGACCAGAAAAGGATCGCGAAACTCGCCAGGACTGGAGCGAATCCCATCAGGAGGATGGCCCCGATGGTGCCCCCTGAAAAGGAGGAAATCGCTGCAATCGTCAACGCCTTGCCCGCCTGCCCTTTGCGGGCCATCGGATAACCGTCAAAAGAAGTTGCCACCACCGCGGCTTCCCCAGGGGCATTGATCAGAATCGAGGAAGTCGAGCCGCCGAAAATCGCACCATAATAAACTCCAGCAAGCAGAATCAGGGTCGTTGAAGGATCACCAATCTGAATGCTGACGGGGATCATGATCGCCACCACCGACATCGGCCCCAAACCGGGAAGCATGCCGATGATGGTGCCGATGAAACATCCCAGCGCCGCAAAGAACATGTTCTGTAGAGTGAAAGCTGTCTGGATCCCCAGCAGCATCTGATCCCACATTATGACCTCACTGATAGATAATCATCGGCCAGGGCCGCATGAAGATGGTCAATACTTCATCGACCAAATACCAAACCAGGAAAGACGCAAAACAGGAAACCGGTACCAGGATCCAGAATTTGCGTTCCCCAAGCATCAATCCTCCAAAGATGAGAAACACTGAAGTGGAAATCAAAAAACCCGCTTGCCTCAGAGAAAGGGCATAGATGACTGCCAGGATCAATAGTCCGGCCCCTTTGCCCCATTCATAATTTTCTGGAGATTCCAGGTATTTGTGATCGGATCCGAGAACCTTATTTTCCTCACCTGAGCCGGAACTCTGTTCTTCCGGCACCAAAAGCAGTGCAATCGAGCAGACCATCCCCGCCACGGCCAGTCCAATGGGCAGGGTGTTGGGTTTCATTGCCAGAAACCGTTCAAAAGGCAGAATCCGGTAAGTGAAGGCCAGGTAGCCGTAGCCGCTGGAAAAGGCCAGGAACCCCAGAGCGACCCATCGGTTGATGCTGAGCATGGTGACTCGAAACGGAAGGAGGAAACGGGAGGATTCCTCCTCCCGCATTAATATGCTCCCGGATTACAAGAATCCGAGTTCACGCATCAGGTTGCCGATGACTTCTTCCTGCGCAGCAAGGAAGACCATGAAACTGTCACCGGGATTATGAATGTTGACCCATCCGTTTCGTGCACGGACGGCTTCCCATTCCGGAGTGTCATACATTGCACCCAGCAGTTCGATGTATGCACGGCGCTTGTTGCTCGGCAGATCGGGAGCAGCAAAAAATCCACGCCAGTTGACAAATGTTGCATCATAACCCTGCTCTTTCAGTGTCGGGGCATTCGGGGCAGCAGGAACTCGATCATTGGAAGTCACACCGATGATGCGGACCTTGCCTGCCTGCTCCATGGTCACCGCTTCGGAAAAACCGGTGGAAAGCGCATTGATCTCTCCGGAAAGCAATGCTGCCATGGCCTTGCCTCCTGCATCGAAGGGGATGTATTTGACTTTGGTCGGATCTGCACCTGCGGCCTTGAATGCCATTGCTGCAACCAGGTGGTCCATCCCACCGGGAACTGAACCTCCACCGATGGCAACGTCACTGGGATTTTTCTTGTAGGCTTTGACGAGGTCGTCAAAGTTGCCCAAAGAACTTCCAGAATTGACCACCAACGCCGCATAGTCACCGATGGTCCCGGAAATAAGTGTCAAATCCCTGAAATTCTGTGGGAAGACCTTGGTCAAAGAACGGATCACAATCGGAGTCGAGTTGACCATCAATGTGCCGTGGTTGCTCCTGGAGTTTTCGATCAGGTAGCCTATCGCTTTTCCTCCACCACCACCGGACATGTTTTCAAAAGTCGCCTTGCCCAAAAGCCCGGACTTGGTCAATGCCTCACCCGTCCCACGGGCGGTTCCATCCCATCCTCCTCCGGCGCCACCGGGAATGAGAAAATGGATGCTGTCCACCATCGGTTTTGCTGAACTGGATCCCACTGCAAGAGCTAGCGAGGTGATCGTGACAAGCAGTATGCCGAATAATTTTTTCATCATGTCTCCTTAGATTGAGGTTTGTTTTCGGCCTGTTCCAGATGCCAAAGGAGAATCTCCCATTGCACCTTCAACGCAAATTAGTATTTTAAATCAAACATCAGGTCAATGTTCTGGGTTTAAAGTTTTTTGACTCTTTTTCGTTCATAAAGTTCATAGTGTTCATCAAGACATTCTTAGAAAGATTTTCATGCATGTGAATTCTCAATCATCATCCCTGGGCATCCAAAAGATGCTGCCGCGTTCTCTGGGAACCCGAATGCTTTTGCTGATGATGGGCCTTTTGATTCTGCTGGTGGGCGCAACCGGCTTTATCGGNAACCAGGTTGTCACGNGNATTCTCAACGAATACATAGGACGTGCTGCACTCAACGTTTCCAAGACGGTTTCCCTGACCGGNGTGGTTCAACAAGGTCTGAAGCAGTTGCAATCGCAGNAAATCCAACAGTATGCGGAACGCGTGAGACAAGCAACGGGCGCCAGTTTTGTCGTCGTCGGTGATCATGAGGGAAAACGTTACAGCCACCCTGTTCCAGAGCGCATCGGCAAGTACATGGTTGGAGGAGACAACGAGCAGGCCCTGGTTCATGGACAGTCCTACATTTCAAGGGCGGTGGGCACACTGGGGCCCTCTTTGAGGGGCAAAGTNCCCATTTTTTCTTCAGCAGGAAAGATTATCGGGGTGGTCTCCGTCGGTTATCTCATCGAAACAATGCGTGACGTAATNCAGCCCTATCAGCAACGGCTGCTGCTCTGGATTTTCGGACTCTTCGGGGTTGGCGCTTTGGGTACCTGGCTCATTGCGAGGGAAGTCAAACGTTCCATTTTCGGTCTCGAACCTTATGAGATTGCAGGCCTTTACCGTGAAAGGACCGCCCTGCTCGAATCGATTCGAGAGGGCATCATTGCCATCAATGAGAAAGGAGAGGTGACGGTGATGAACCAACAGGCAGCACAGATTCTCGGGTTCACCCCGGAGGAAGCACTTGGAAAGCCGATTGAGATGATGCTTCCCGAAACACGGATGCTTGAAGTNCTGAAAACNGGAAAAGGGGAACATGACCAGGAGATGCTGATCCAGGAAGAGGAAGTGATCGTCAATCGGGTTCCTATTCTCGAACAGGAACATGTTTCCGGAGTGGTTTCCAGCTTCCGAAGAGCCCAGGACATCGACCGTCTGGTTCAGGAACTGACCAGCATTCGCGAATATTCCCAGGCCCTGAGGGCACAGACTCATGAATATTCCAACAAACTCCACACCCTGGCAGGGCTGATCCAGATTGGAGCGACCAAGGAAGCTCTGGAGTTGATCGGCAGGGAATCTTCCGGTTACAACGCCCTACTCAGACAGCTTTCGGATCAAATTCAGGATCCCTTTCTCTCTGCTATCATCGTTGGAAAATACCACCGGGCGATGGAACTGAAAACCCAACTCGAACTCGATCCCGAGAGCTGGATGAGTAACATCGGGCATTCCAGCCGCAGTGAAAAAATCGTCACCATTCTTGGAAACCTGATAGAAAATGCGCTGGAGGCTTCCGCTTCCGAAGAAGGGCAAAAAAAAGTCAGCCTCTCGATGACGGATGTGGGCAACGAGCTGATTTTCGAAGTTGAGGATTCCGGATCAGGAATTTCAGAGGAACAGCAAAAGACCATCTTTGACGAGGGTTTTTCCACCAAAACCGGGACCGGTCGAGGGATCGGGTTACAGCTGGTCCAGAAAAACCTGATCCAGTTGGATGGACATCTTACCATCGGCGAGAGTTCCCTGGGCGGTGCTCGCTTCACAGCCTACATTCCCAAAACCATCATCAACGGCGAAAGCAATGAACACCCGGGTCCTGATCGCGGATGATGATCCGAGGATCACAGAAATCCACCAGCATTATGTCAATAAGGTCGAAGGGTTTGAGGTCATAGGACTTTCGAACACCCTGGAGGATACCGAGATGCAGATCAGGGTCATGGAACCCCAGCTGATTCTTCTCGACATCTACTTCCCTGACGGCTCAGGCATTGACTTGCTGAAGCAGATCCGGCAACAGTCCAAAGCCCTGGATATCATCCCGATCACTGCGGCCAAAGAGGTACGTTTACTTCAGGAAGCTCTGCGCGGGGGAGTCTTCGATTACATTCTCAAACCGGTGGTCTTTCTCCGTTTCGAACAGACTTTGAAGCGTTACCGGAGTCATCGTTTGAATCTTCAATCTCTGGAAAGTCTGAAACAGTCCGACATCGACCGCATCATCCATCAGGAAAACCTGGGAACTTCCAGAAGGACGGAACCGGAATTACCAAAGGGCATCGATCCGGTGACTCTCGATAAGATCCTTGATGAAATGAATCGGGAAAGCGGAAAGTTCACCTCCGAGGAGATGGCGGAACGGGTTGGAGCAAGCCGTACCACCGCCAGACGCTACCTGGAATACCTGGTCAGCCGCGGCAGCCTCGAAGTCGATGTGAGTTATGGTGGCGTAGGTAGGCCGGAACGCATCTACCGGATGAACCGATGATGCATCAATCTCAATCCAAAGGATTGTTCCCAGTATAATTCCAGCGAAATTCTGGCGGGGTGGGGCCTTTGTTACGGCCTCCCTGGTTTTGTTGTTCCCAGGCATGGGCCAGGATTCCCACCGAACGTGAAAGACAGAAAAGTCCACGGGCCAAGGGTGGGGCAAACCCAAGTTCTCCAAAAATCACTGCTGTTGCACCATCGATGTTCATGGCGATTCCAAAGCTTTTTCCCTGGCTGAGATGTTTTTGCATCTGGATGCCAATGCGCATGTAAGTCCCTGACACGACGTTTTTCGCTTCTGCGTCTGAGGTGAGTTTCATCAAACGCGGTGCACGTGGATCAACGGGTTTGTGGAAACGGTGGCCAAAACCTGGAATGTATTTCCCCTGGGTCATACGGTGTCCTGCAATCACCTTCTCGACGGATGCTTCAAGATCTTGCCCGGAATCGATCATTTCGTTGGCTTTCTGCATCAGTTCCAGACACTGTTCACCTGAACCACCATGAACATCACCAAGCATGTTGACGGCGGATCCAAGGGCATGGTTCAAGGAATTCCCGCAACTGACCGCCATTCTGGCAGCAGCAATCGCCGGTGCCTGCGGGCCATGATCCACTGATGCCACCAAAGCAGCTTCCAGTAACTTGGCCTGCTCGGGTNCCGGCAAGCTCCCTCTGAGCATCAACCAGATCATCTGGATGAAACTGATTTCTCCAATCAGGTCCTCAATGTTTTGTCCTCGAATCCGGATCTTTCCCGGCCGCATATCGATAATTTCTGTACTCCACCAATTCCGAACCTTTTCGGAAGGATCCTGTTCATTTGGATTCATATCACTTTCTCCTGATGGAAATTGGCGATCTCGTCATCGTTGTATCCACAATCTTTAAGGATCGCATGCGTGTCCTCTCCCAATTGGGGTGGAGGCCTTTGCACGGAAAGAGGTTTACCATTGAGTTGTATTCCGGTTCGAACCAGTTGAACAGGCTTTTCAAGACCAGGAACCTCTTCAAACTTTTCCANAAATCCTCTTTCCCTGATCTGTTGCANTTCAAGAGCCTGAGGCACGCTGAGCACCTCTCCTGCAGGAACCCCGGCCTGGTTTAATTGTTTGGACCAATAGGCTGCACTGTTTTGTTGGAGTTCTTTTTCCAACTCCTGTTTCAGTTTTTCACGGTGCTGCTTTCGAAGTTCTCGGCTGATAAAATCCGGATGATTCACAAGATCCTTACGTTCAAGAAGTCCACAGAGGATTTCATACTGCTCCTGCTTGTTGGCAGCAATGTTCAACAACCCACTACCGGTTTGAAATGCTCCTGAGGGAGCAGAAGTGAAATTTTCATTTCCCATTCTCTGGGGATCAATTCCTGCGGAAAGGTAGTTGCTGATGATCCATCCCATGGTCGCCATCGTCGATTCCAACATCGACACATCGATGAATACGGCTTCCCGTTTTGGCTGACTCAAGGATGCTGTTATGCCCAGTGCCGCGGTGATGCCTCCAATCGTGTCGGACATGGGGAAGCCGACCCTCAAGGGACCGGAATCATCTGTTCCTGTCACAGACATGGNTCCCGAAAGTCCCTGGATGATTTGATCGTATGCCGGAGAATCCCATAATGGACCATCCTGCCCGAAACCCGAAATAGCACAGTAAACCAGCTGTGGATTGATCTCTTTCAACTTNTCAAACCCGAGTCCGAGTCGCTCCATCACCCCCGGCCTGAAATTCTCCACCAGGACATCCGCTTTTTCAATCAGTCTGAAGAATATTCCACGACCTTGAGGATGTTTGAGGTTGAGGGTCAGGGAACGTTTGCCCGCGTTCTGGGCAAGGAAGGAGACTCCCATCCCTTTTTCATTCAATTTTGGATCCGCTCCAAGCTGACGTGCCAGGTCTCCACGTTCTGGTACCTCAACCTTGATTACCTCTGCCCCCAAATGCGCCAGCTGATGACAGCAAAAAGGACCTGCAAGCACATTCGTCAAATCCAGCACTTTGAATGATTCCAGAGGTTTCATTGAATTTTATCGATGTGATCGAATTCAGGATTTGCAGAATGTTATTCTCAGGCAGCCACAAATTTGATTCACCAAACTCCGAACATGTAGCCACGATCCTTTGCAGTTCCTGTTCTTGCATCGATGGTTTCGTGGGAGATGGTTGAACGGAGACATCGTTTTCGAATCCATTCGTTGAGCCGGGTTTCCATATCATCACGGATTGGCTTCTTCGTAGGATCTGAACCGAGATCTTTGAGTTCCTTGGGATCGGATTGAAGGTCGAAAAGCTGTGGAGGAAATTTTTGGTATTGGATGTATTTCCAGCGTTCGGTGCGGACCATGAAAGCACGGCATTCATCAGGAGCTAGGCCCAGCTCAAGCCTTGCTTTGCGCCAGGCATAGTCCGCTTCAGAGTAGACAGTATCCCGCCATTCAGGGTTTTGGGAATTTCGAAGCAGTCCGAGTAGCGAATTCCCTTCCAACCGATGAGCCGGGATGTCACCACCCAGAACATCCAGAAAAGTTGGAATGAGATCGATGGATTCTACAAATCGTGAATCGCATGTCCCCCGGGTTGAATCAGCCTCTGCAGAAGGATCCACAAGGATCATTGGGATCTTTACCGTTTCTTCATGAAAAAGTTCCTTTTCCCCAAGCCAGTGATCCCCCAGGTAGTCTCCATGGTCGGATGTAAAAACGATCATGGTCTTTTCCAGTAATTCCCGTTTTTCCAGGAAATCCATAAGTCTGCCGAGATGATCGTCAATTTCTGTGATCAACCCCATGTAGGCAGGAATGACCGTTTCCCGCACCTCATCCCTGGAGAAGTTGATGCTCTCCTCGTGCTTCATGAATGCAGCAACAACAGGATGGGGATCCTCCTTTTCATGCTGCTGCCGGTTGGCAGTTAAAATCTGCTCCGGGGCATAGAGGGAATGATAGGGAGCAGGTACGATGTAGGGCCAATGCGGTTTGATGTAGCTGAGGTGAAGGCACCATGGCTGGTCTCCGAGTTGATCGATCCAATGCATTGCCCGGTTCGTCATGTAGGCTGTTTCAGAATGCTCCCGTGAGACCCTGGCCGGAAGACGTGCGTTTCGCATCTGCCAACCACTGAGGATTTCTCCGTTCGGTCCCTCTGCCGAGTTGGCAACACTGTGCCAAGGATTTTCCCCTGCATATCCCTGATTTCTGAGGTATTGATTGTAGGCCATATCCGGATCCACAGACTGATCGGGGTGGACCCCGTCATCCCGTTCCCAGGGTTCAAAACCACATTGGGAAACAAGCATTCCTGGTTCAGATTGAGGATCGATTCCCAAACGGCTCATGCCTTCATGATCTGGAGCAAAATGGGTTTTCCCGGTCAGCCCCACCCGAAGCCCATGGGGCCTGAGGTAATCTCCTAAAGTCCTCTCTCCCACAGGCAGAGGAACATTGTTATAGGTTGAACCATGGGAGAACAAATATCGTCCTGTGTAAAACGACATGCGTGAAGGCCCACATACAGGAGCCTGACAATAGGCCTGGGTAAAGTTCACTCCCCGGTTAGCCAATGCATCGATGTTTGGTGTTGAGATGGAAGGATGCCCGTTGCAGCCAAGGTAATCGGCACGCAGTTGATCGCACATGATGAAGAGGATGTTTTGAGCCATATTCAGGCTTCCCAACAGAGTTTATCAAGGATTATTAAAATAGAGGATATTCCATAAACCGAACAGGCTCAAAGAACAAATCCAATTCCATTCGACTGGGTTTTCATGTTAAACACTTCTTAAGGAATACCATCAGAAATTTTCTTGCATTCTTCAGGAATGCTTGTCAGGTTAGAATTGTTTTGATGGTTTGAATAAATCCTCACGAGAAAAAACTATGAAAACTCTATTCATTACCATTTTTTTGATGNCCTCCATGGCTGCTTCGACTCTGGCTGGATCTGGTTGCGAACATTACAAGGAAGTGACCTTTGCGGAACAGAAAAGCAGCATTCAGGAAACCTTAATTGTTGAAGTGGAAGGGATGGAACTGATCCAACTCACCAATGAAGANGGAAAGGTGNTTTTCAAAATCCGGAACCTTTTTGGTGAAGAAGTCGCCCAAGGACTTGACCGGGAGCAGCTCGNAGAACAATTCCCTAAAGTCTACAAAGCTCTCATCGAAAGCTGATTTTCGATTTGGGGCAGTTCCCTCTGCCTCCTTAGGCTTTTTCTCCCTTCAGGAATGGGATATCCTGAAGGGACCGGTCCTTGTCATGATCATGACCCATGATCAAACCATCCTAATGTCTTCATTCAATTGTATAAAAATTGGGGCAAGAGGGTTCGTCCTTCTGCTTCTTTTCATCTCAGTGGCTTGTGAAAGTTCTCACAGGCTGAGGCCTATGACAGTAGGATTCCAGGAATGTGAACTGATTTTTTCAGTCCATGACCGATGCATGCAGGTCGATGAGGAAAAGGCCTTCACCTTCACTTTCCAGTCCGATCATGCTGGAGTCAGCTTTGGACAGGACAACCTTAGTTTATCCGCCTCGGATTTTTCCCTGGAAGACAGCCGTGGATGTCATTTCACGCAGGAATACCGCATTTCGTATCAGGCTGAACCGAGTCCTGCCCCAGATTTCCAGTGGACCATCCTGGAAGGAAATGAAAGCTGGACAGTTTTTCCCGTCAAATTACGGGAGTGTGGTTACTGATCAAAGATCCCTGAGTTTTTTTATTTTCCATTTTCTTTGACCATCCGTCCTCGTTTTACCCGGAAGAGGACCTTTCGTTCCCGATCATAGGCAACGGTATCCCAGGGAAGTCCTTCATGAAATTCTCCTTCGCTACGCATCCCATTGGGGTGGGTCAAGGAACCCTCNCCGTGTTCCAGACCTTCCTCCCAGTTTCCGTCATACTTGACTCCAAGGGGTGAGAGGTAGCTTCCTTTTCCATGAGGAAGAAGTCCCTGAACCTGGCCCTGGTATCTCCCGTGTTGTTTCGGGCTTCCCTGATGAAGCCAGACCCAATGATCTTTTTCCCATTTACGATAACGGATTTCTCCATAATCAATTTCTCGAACCACTTCCCCCTGGGCGAGTTTTTCAATGATTTCTGCTTTCGCATCAAAACGGGTGATGTTCCATACTTTTCCATCNTTCCATTCTCCTGAATTGCGGAAACCGTTTGNCAGGTGTTCCTCTCCGGGTCCATGAGCCCGTCCCTGTTTAAAACGCCCGACATGATAGCTGCCGTCAACCCGGACATGAGTCCCCAACCCGTTGTAACGACCTGCTTCCCATTCCCCGGAATAACTGGAGCCTCCGGCATAACGCATCCTGCCCTGGCCTTGGGGGAGTCCATCCTGAATCTCTCCCTGATAATGATCATGGATCGAATCCTCACCCACCAGCATCCAGCGAACCCCTTCGGTTGTCTTCCAGCGGTAGAGCGTTCCCCATTCTGAGGCCATAGCCGAGGTGAGCATCACGGGAAACAGCAGTCCAATACTTGTCATTCTGATGATTTGAATCATTAGCTGCATGAGGTCTTTCTTTTCCGGAGGATCNATATTCACAAGGATGCCTCGGAATTCCGCTAAGGTTTCGTATTTTTAGACAAGTTCCTGAACAGTAATGCACCCGAACCCAATTCATGCGCTATTTTTTCGTCATTGAAAAGGGCTTTGACAAACTGGGCAGACCTTCTCTGGAAGATCACTTTTTTTCTTCATCCTTCTACAGGAATTTGATGGACCCAGTACAACACCAAAAAGGCAAATTCTCCAAAGAGGATTCCAACCCAGAGTCTTCTCCCTAAAAGATAAAATCCCAGGAACGCAATGAACATCGAAAACAGTCTTTGCCAAAGAGGGATTTCCAGCAAAATTCCTGAGGGAAACACCAAAGTTCTGGCAACCAACGCAGCAATGATGCCATAGGCAAGACAGGTGAACCATTCGAAAATAGGATGATTGGGNTCGATGCGATGGCTGATCAGAACTGCTGCAAAACGCCAGATGTAGGTTGCAAAAATGGCTGAGAAAAAAATCAGCCCCGCAGATGTTTCAGCCACCCGGCCCTTTCCCGGGTTTTGCAAAAGGAATACGGTTCCTAAGCCAAAAGGCCAGCGTCCCTGCCATGCTTCCGCTGAGCACCAACCCCCATTCCTGAGTCCATTGATGAAACACAGGACCACTCAGACATCCCAAAACAAAGGCCAGTAAAAATGGAGGATGGGTCGTATTGGACATGATCAGTCCAAAATAGACTGGAACCAGAAAGAGCAGACAAAGGGATACCAGTTTGGGCATATGTTCAAATAGCAGGTAACCCTGTATCACTCCAATCACACCAGCCACCATGCAAGTGAATGAGAAACCAAGAAAATAGGCGACTCTTCGATCCGATGGGATTTCATAACCCCGACGCAGCATTTCGGCCCAGGTGTTGATCGAAATCATATGCACCAGCAAATAATTCCAGCGGCGTCCATGTGGTGCATCTCGAAACACAGGCATCATGGAAAGCGTCATGGGCATGAAGCGGGCATTCGCTCCCGCCACCCCAAGTGCGACCGCAACCAGTGGGGCTCCGAGTCCGTAGAGTTCGACATGCACAACCTGACCTGGCAGTCCCCAGATCAATACCGTCGACAGTACCGACATCCAAAGCGTCAGTCCCTGCTCCTGGGCCAGAGAACCAAACCCGGTCATGGCTGAAAATAAGAGTAAGGCCGGAACCCCCAACGCATTGAAGGAACCGGAAATAACACTGGTGAAGTTGGTTTCAAAACCTCTCATGATGATTTTTTCAAGAATGATCCTTAATCTCCATGCATTCAAAAATTGAATTTAATTTAACGGTGTCTGAAGCACTCCTCAAGTATGGAAGGAGTGAAACATCGATCTTCCAATACTTCTGTTGTGAAAATACTCGTGATGGATTAAATTCAGCTAATTATCATTTCTCAAAAACAACAAATAATTCATTAAAAGGAACTCGTGATGACAACTCTAAGCAATCAGGATTTTATCTGCCATGACGCAGAACACCTGATTCATCCTCTCCATCATCAAGGCATGCATTCGAACGGACTCGTTTGGGTCAAAGGACGGGGAGCAATCCTTGAGGATGCCGACGGCAACGAATACCTCGACGGCTTGGCCGGGCTCTGGAACAACACCGCAGGGCATGGTCAGCAAACCCTGGTGGATGCCGCAACCCAGCAGATGTCGACCCTGCCTTATGCATCAGGCTACACAGGCAGTACCAACCCAAGGGCGATCGAACTTGCGGAACGGCTTGCTGAGATCATGTACCCGAAGATCAATCATTTTTTCTTTACTTCAGGAGGTGGAGAGTCCAGCGACAGCAATTTCAAGATGGCGCGGTATTACTGGAAACTCAAAGGCAAACCTGAGAAAATCAAGGTCATTTCACGTCAGTGGGGTTATCACGGGGTGACCCTCGCCGCGATGAGTGCCACAGGAATCAGCAGTTACTGGCCGATGTTTGAGCCGAGAATGCCAGGATTCGTCCACATTCCCTCCCCCTATCCTTACCGGTATCAGGCGCCCTCTGGAGAGAGTCAGGGCATCGCCGCAGCCAATGAACTGGAAAAAGCCATTCTCAGGGAAGGCCCCGACTCGGTCGCCATGTTCCTTGCCGAGCCAGTTCAAGGAGCAGGAGGAGTGATTGTGCCCCAGGAAGATTATTTCCCAAGAATCCGGGAAATCTGCGACCAGTATGAGGTCTTGTTCGTTGCCGATGAGGTGATCACCGGTTTTGGACGCACCGGAACCATGTTCGGCCTACAGCATTGGAACGTCGAACCGGACATGATCCAATTCGCCAAAGGCATCACATCGGGATACTTCCCACTGGGCGGGATCGGCATCAGTGATGAGATCTACCAGACCATGACCGAAAGCGAAACCGCATGGATGCATGCCTACACCTACAGTTCCCACCCTGTCGGATGTTCAGTAGGACTGGCGATGCTCGATCTCATTGAAAAAGAGGATTTCACAACTCAAGCACGTGACAAGGGGGCAAGGCTGCTGACGAACCTCAAAGATACTTTAGGAGATCACCCGAATGTTGGAGATGTAAGGGGATTAGGAATGATGTGCGCGGTGGAAATCGTTAAGGACCAATCCACCGGGGAGGAATTTGATGCCTCTGAAAAAATCGGTCCAAAAGTCCACCAGGCTGGTGTCCAACGGGGGCTTTTCAGTCGTGTTCGCGGGGATGTCTACTGCCTGGCTCCGCCCATCATCACCAGCGAACAACAACTCGACCAGATCGTCGACATCCTCTACGACTCCATCAAGGAAGTTTTAGGATGAACAAACTTTATTATCCTCAAACCATTGAAACTTCCTTTTTCAGAAGCATGTGAACACAACAAAGGCTCCATACTCCTGATTTTACAGGAAGTCCTGAAGGGAGTTCTATCAGTGCTCAAAATCGGAAGTGGAACAGGTCAGCATGCGGTCTTTATCAGAAAGAGAAGTCCTCATCAGGGTCGAAGTGCCAGCGTAATTTCCGTCCTTCTGAAAAAAGGAAGGGTCCAGGGAGGATCATAAACCATGATGGAGGCCTGAAGGGCCTCCCCAAATTCCTTGGGTTCTATCCATCTTCGTAATCCTTCAGCATGTTTCTGCATCTTTTCTTCCGAATGGAAACCGCTGGTTTTAAAGACTGCTGTTTTACGATTTCCCATCTCCCTTACAACAACCCTCGGATCTTTAGGAGTTGGAAGAGAATCGATGGTGTACTGAGAGGGCATCACAAAACTTACGCTCCAGAATGTCCGATCCTCCTTCATGACTTCGACTGGAGCGGTCATCGACATTTTTTCAGAGGAATCAGGCTGGACTTGAAGTTCGTTCTGAAAACTTCTTCGTGAAAGATTGTTTCCGAAAATATAGGCTGCCAAACGTCGAAATCCTTTGTTGACGGCCTCATCATAATCCCCTTCCACTTTCGTTTCGGCAATCAGATAAGAGGGATATTCTCGAATTTCATAAACTCTTTCTGCATGGATCACTTCGTACTGAGGAACTTCTTCGGTTCTGATTCCAATCAATGAACAGCCTGCACTGAATACGGCTCCTATAAGTATCAACCATTTCATCATGGATTTTT
>NYUB01000036.1 GCA_002683785.1 Deltaproteobacteria bacterium | reverse complement strand
CATTAAATAAAGTATCTTTAATAAATGACTGTTGCCATTCACTCTGTACTAAATAAATTGTCCCAGTTCCAGTAGCCTCAGCAGATGTAAGTTTTGATTCAAAGTCTGGATCGTCAGGAGGAAGATCATTTACTTCTGAATAAGGGACATAATCAAAGTACATTTGTCTGAATGACCATGAATTCATAAGTGTTTCAGGAAATGAAATCGCCAAAGGAAATTTGTCTGTACTTCCTGGAGGACCCATTCCACCTAATTTTTTCTGGTTAATTTTGGTATTAGACTTAACGAATGAATCATTATCTAAAGTAAGACTATCTGTTTGTGATGTGTATCCAATTCTTAATGTAATTCCATCTAGCCAGCCTTTTTTTTCAGCTTTAATTACTGAAACTGATAATTGCATCAGGATACAAAAAATCAGGAAATACTTCATAGAGTTATTCTGAAGTTGGTTGCAAAAGACTTTATGCAATGCATAATGGGTTCCTAACAAAAGTTTGACATGTTGAATGAAATCTATGATTCAGCAATTTTCTGTGTTATCAACTATTTCAGGCCAAAAACCTGTGCCCCATTAGTATACCAACGTCTCCCGACATTCCCCCTTATGGGTGACATGAGTGTCAGAGATGAGTTAAAGGAAGGTCCTGAAGGGACTCGTGTGGAACATGGGTTTTGCTGATGTAGTGCCTTAAGATCTCGACTAAGGAACTTGTTATTTATCTTTGTAAATTCAAAAAATAAGAAAAAATGAAATATTATTTATAGCATCTAAACTGATTGTTTGATTGTTATATTTTTTACTGTCTAATTTTATCCACATAAATTCTCCAAAATAATTAAAAAACATCTTTTTTGATAATTGATAATTTATTCCAAGATTGAATCTATGCATATTTACTTTTGTTTTTTTATCTAAGGTTGAATCTAGATCTTCGTTTTTCATAATCATATATGAATTACCCAATGAGTACCCATAAGATATCTTTGCATCAAATGAATCAAATATTGGTATTGATAAAAAATCTAATTGTGCACCTTGAATAAAGAATTTAGGAGAATTTAAGTTATAATCATATGTATCTTTATTAATGTTATTAACAAGCAGCACAGGTTTTTGATAAATTAGATCAAAATATGAAATTCTAGAAGGGATTTTTAGAAATGAAAAATTCCAGGATATGTTGATTTCTTCAAGTACAATATCCACATAATAATCAGTATCTGGATTAAGATTGATAGAAGATGTGCTGTTATCATAAGGGATATATTTAATAGGTTTAGTTGATTTTACTTTAATCATACTGTGAAAGTAATCCTCTCTGAATGAAATAACTAATTCTGGTAGTTGACCAAATGGAGCTATATCTGAAGAAAGTCTTTGGATTGTAGCTTTTTTATCTTCAAAATTTGATTTTGCACTAGATTTACCTCTTTCATCAAATGGATTTACACGCTGTGTCTCATTTATATTTTCTAATGGATTATAATTTACTTCATATCTGAAACTTTGTATTCCTCCAATTTTTTTACTTAAAAGTACTTCAGTGTAACAAGCACCTACAGGTGTTCCATCTATACTAAGAGCTTCGCCTGTTACGTTTTCTATTGAATTAAGAACATAAACATCATCATAGCTTCCAATGTAAACTCCTCTACAGCCAACACTAGTTGTATAATCATCTAAATTAATTAAATTTTGAGCAAGAAGATTAGACAAAGAAGGTATTAGGAATAAAATAGGAATAAATGTGTATAGTACTGTTCTCATCGGTTCTTTTAGCAATTCTTCAAAATGCTCTTTCAATACTTGATTCAATACTTGAATAGACCTCTATTCTGTATCGGCAAGAACTTGAGTAAACTTTAGTTTAAAATAAACAAACCAGTTTGATCCCATAAGGGATAAAGGGTTTTATCCATTGTGGAACCCAAGTATCTCATCAAAAAATCTGTGTCCCCATTTGTAATACCAACGTCTCCCGACCTCCTCCCTTATGGGATACATGGGAGCCTGAGATGAACTAAAGGTTCCTTATGGAGGGACTGATGTGGGACTTGGATTTTACTGATGTAGTACCTTAAGAACCGAATGAGGAACTATGGAATCTTGAGGAGGATAGGAGGGAGGCTAATTAGTTGAAACGTACACCTTAACCAGTCATACATATGATTTAATGGATACCTAAAATACTCTGGAAATAAAGGGATTAAGAGACAATTAGTGAAGTAACGGAGACGAGTCGGATCGAACCCCATATTCATCTGGTTTTTGTTTTTTGGAGAATCCATCCTGGAAAAGGTTGGATTCATTTTTTGTTACCCAGGACCTTCTTTCTGAAAATCAAATTCGACGTAATTTTTTTAAAAAATTAATGCTTGCTAAAATCAAATAGGCTCGAACACACAGTTCATCATCACCTCCGGGATGGCAGACTCGTTATCGAGTTGGAGCAGGGAACTGACTATCAATGCCAGGTCCTCTGGCCGGGACATGTTTTCCTGGGGATAGGAAGGTGCGTTTTGAAGGGTCATGTCGGACTGGACGAACCCCGGGCAGATGGCGGTGACACGGATTCCATCCTCCCATCCCTGCATTCGTGCGGTTCGTGAGGCCGCCAGGGCCGCATATTTACTCATCGAGTAGCCGACCCAATTACCCTTCACCCGTTTTCCGGACATGGAAATGATATCGATGATCCTGCCACGACCGCTTTTGCGCAGATAGGGAAACGCCAAACGCGTCAGCCGTAAAGGGGCTTTTGCGTTGACCTCCCACATGTCATCAAGCAGGGTTTCCTTATCATCTTCCAATCCCATCGGATGAAGGATTCCCGCATTGTTGATCAACCCGTCGATTCTGCCGAAACGTTCGACCGTGGAATGGACCCACGATTCAGCATGATCCGGGTTGCGTGCATCATATTGTTGAAGATGCAGAAGGTTCGAATCAAAAGGTGTCATGGATTTCTGCAAGTTTTCAGGATTCCTCACCCCCAGACTGAGCAGGTACCCTTCTTCCAGGAGTTTTTCCATGATGGCTTTCCCGATTCCACGGTTGGAGCCGGATATCATGATCACTTTCTGAGTTCTATTTTCCATTGCAAATGGATTTGATTTTGGTGTATTAACGTGTTTACAAAATTGAATGGTTTTGAAATGCACAAGATCCGGCATGAACTGGAAAAGATCAATCGATTGTTTTGAACAAATTCAAAGCTGTTGGGAAGTGTTCCGTAGGATGAGTTGTAGAAGAGGGAGTGGTTGACCATGAATTCGTCCTCATTAGGGACCAAGAGGAATAATGTCTGAAGGATCCAGTTCCAGGNGCGGTTACAAGCCTCAGCAATCGATTGAGCTACCTCCNTTATATGCATGGCCTCCAAGGCCCGTTGCTGCTGTTCGCTGGCTCNTGTTTGAGTTGCTTTTCCCCTGGGGTTTTGTCTGGATCGGGCTGGCCTTTTTTTCATGGCATTTTCTGACTCCTTCAGAACAGACCATGGCCGTTCTGGAACCTGGCTGGATCTTCCAGATTTGGNTCCGTAATGTATGCCTGCTTCTGNTGCTTGCAGGCGGTCTACATGCTTGGCTCTATCTACGACGAGCACAGAAACGTGAATATAAATACAATACCCGTTGGCCATCCCTTGGCAGCCGNAAATTTCTTTGGCAGGATCAGGTCAAGGACAACATGTTCTGGAGCCTCGTCAGCGGTTGTTTTTTCTGGACTCTTTTTGAGGCCTTGACCCATTGGTATCGGGCATCAGGGAATATGGTGATGCCGGGATGGTCTTTTTCAGAGGGCTATCTGGTTCTGATGCTCTACGCAGTTTTTTTCTGGAGCACCTTCCATTTTTATCTCATCCACCGATTGCTGCATTGGCCNCCCCTTTANAAGGCCGCCCATGAACTGCANCATCGNAATGTCAACACAGGGCCCTGGTCAGGCATCTCCATGCATCCTTTGGANCACCTGATCTATTTCACGCTGTTCNTGCTGTGGTGGGTGATTCCCGTGCATCCGGCCATCGTCATCCTGACCGGTTTTTTCAATGGATTGAGTCCGGCAGTTTCTCATTCAGGCTTCGACCGGTTGATCCTCTCGGAATCTACGAATGCTGTCGCCGGAGACCATTTCCATCACCTACACCATAAGCATTTTGAAGTCAATTACGGCAATACCCCGGCACCCCTCGATAAGCTTTTTGGAAGCTGGCATGATGGCNCNCCTGCTGGACAGGCTTTGATGAAAAGCAGAAAGAGGGGAATCCAGAATGTGGATTGAAGATGCCTGCCTGANAGCCTCAGGAAATTCTGAAGAAGATTTGAATTAGGAAAGGTCGATGATGGACCTNCGGGACCAACTGACGATATGCTCCTCCAAAGATTCAATGGCTTGGTCAATCTTGCCCTGGATGATGAGNTCCGTGATNGCCAAATGGTTATCTAGGGACTTATCAGTGGCTTCNTTTGAANTCGAAATNTAATGACGCATCGTCTCAATCATGGAATTGATGCTNTGGTAATGACGATCCAAAAAACTGTTGTTGCAGGCTTTGAAAAAAGCTTTGTGAAACATGGTGTCCAATGAGAGGTAATCCTCCCTGTGCTTCTCGTTCTGANATTTNTTCATCTCTTCCACGATACCTTTNAGCGCTTTGGTCAATCCCTTTTCATCGCGTTCGATTCCATAACGTAAAGCTTGTGATTCCAAAGTGAACCGGAGCTCACAAAATTCAATGAGTTCATCCTGATTCATGGTGAAAACTCGATAACCTTTGTGAAGGACGGAAACCACCAACCCCTCNGCTTTGAGTAGCGAGAGTGCTTCTCGAACTGGGGTGTTGCTGATTTGGAGGGGGCGCGCCAGCGATGCTTCTTTCAGGGGTTGTCCCAGTTTCAATTCCTTCTGGATGATTCCCTTCCTGATGGCATCCTGGGCAATTTGTACTAAGGATTTCGGTCGGTCTGTGATTTGGAGTGATGAGATTTCCATCCTTGGGCCGTTAAAAACTTGTTATTCCTTAAAATCATGTATTACATTTTATGTTTAATATTTCAACTGGGAAAAAATCAAGCAAGACTTGATTCAGTCAGCTTCTGCATCAAATAATTCATGGGTTCATGATAAGGTGGGTAATTCTGGATAGAATCAACGGAGGAAAATATGCCTATCGCTAGGATAGGAGTGGTGGGAGCAGGATGGTGGGCTTGTGAATTTCACATTCCACACCTGCTTAAGAATCCCAATGCAGATTTGGTGGCTGTTTCGAGACTTGGTGCAGAAGAACTGGAAAAGATCAAGAACCGTTTCAAGATCCAGTTTGGGTCTGAGAATCATCTTGAGCTCTATGCGCATGATTTGGATGGAGTGATTGTCGCTTCACCTCACGTTTTGCATGAAGAACATGCTTCTGCAGCCATCAAGAATGGTTGTCATGTTTTGGTCGAAAAACCAATGGCAACCGAAATAGAATCCGCGAGACGTCTGCATGCTCTGGTGGAGGGTTCCGGGAAAACACTCATGACTCCCTATGGGCTGAACCACACGCATTATATGGAGAAGGCAGCAGATTGGGTGAAAGAGGGGAGAATTGGAGAGGTAAAGCACATCATGCTACACATGTCATCGGCCTTGCTGGACCTTTTTGGTGGCCAGCCGATGCTTGAAACAGCAGATCATCTTTATCGGCCTCCTCCATCC
>NYUB01000035.1 GCA_002683785.1 Deltaproteobacteria bacterium | reverse complement strand
AATCTTCTCGAATGGGCATGAATTGGAGCGTGATGGCCGGCCCCCCAATTGTTTTACCAAGAGAACAGGATTGAGGCCCCATCATGAATGAATCCTTGATGCCGGCAATATGTTTGAGTTCTGCACTAATCGTGGCGGTACCGATTTCTTTTAAAGCATCCACCTTGTAACGAGCTGGTCTTTTCGGAAAGTCAGGATTGATTCGTTTTTCCATGATTTTTTAAAATAGAGAGATTCTTGAAGGGGATTCTAATGGACTAAGTCTTTGCCCATTTCTATCATTCAAATCAATGATTTTACTGATCAAACCTGGAGTATTTTTTAACGGAATCAGCTCTTTAGGACCAATGTTCAGGGAGAAGAGGCTCCCCTGTTTCGAGCTTATCGGCAAGCCATTGAGCCTGACGGACTCCGTCCCGGAAACTGGAATGATAGGTAGTGCAGCGATCAATCTCCCTACCAAAGGCCATTGCCAAGTCATCACCATCTCCTTCAGACTCTTCCACCATCATCGTGGACATAGCCACGCTGGAAGCAAAGTTTATAGGTTCAAAGTATTTTAGGGTCGTCTCCACCTGTCCCTTGGATTCCGGAAAAGCCCGAAGAAAGTCATTGAATTCTTCGAGGGGGTAATGACTGCTTGAAGAGGCTTTATGCAATGATTTATAAAACAGAGAAGGCGCATAATACAAGGCAAACGCCTGAGACCGCATTGCAGCAGTCCATAGGGCCAGGTCCCCACCAACCAGACTTATTCTCCCCTGATCCACTTCCTCACGAGTGAGGAGAAAATCCATCACTCGAAGACAATCTGCAGCAATCTCACGGTAAATGTAGGTATGTGGGGATTCAATGCCTTGTGTCAGCAGTCCTGGATAGGAAGCAGCAAAGGGTTGATCAGAAAGCCTCTGACCTCGATGGCACAGGGCAACCGCAATGTGATTGCAGCGTTCCTCAAAAGGAGGAATGTGGACCACACTTCCGTAATTAGGAAGACGGTAAATAACTGGGAAAGGTCCTTTTCCATGAGGAACACAGTAATAAACAAAAATTCGGTATCCTCCAAGACTCGTAAGATGCAATCCGAACAGCTTGCCTTCTGGAGTGGACCGAAGATGGATTTCTGTGCATTCTGGTGCCTGTTCCACACGAATGAGTTCTTGTTCCAACCGCTGCCAGTAGGAGTCGAAGTCTTCAGGTTTCATGTTGCTCTTGTTTCAGGAATCTGAAGTTTTCACCCCTTTAGGTTTTCAAATGATCGTCAAAAAATGTATCGACCACCTCATCATGCACATGGTGATTTGCATCATGCCCATGTCCATCATAAGCGTATAGTTTTTTTTCAGGAGACCTGATTCTGTCCATCAGAGGGTAAGCGGTTTCAGGAGGACAAACATCATCCTGAAGCCCAATGTAAACGATGATAGGACACTGAATGCGGTCTGCAAAATTGATACAATCATAGTAATTCCAGGTCTTGATCATCGCTTCCCTGTTTTGAGGATGCAGACGGAGGTAATCGTTGATTTCTTCGTAAGGATAGGTACGGGTGAGATCAATGGCATCCACGACCCCAGTCAGGTAAGGTGCTCCTGCAGATGCAGCCTTTACCTGAGGCCTTAGAGCAGCAGCCACCAGAGTTAAAGCACCTCCCTGACTGCTTCCCTGAATACCTATCCGTTCAGAGTCCACTTCCGGTTGCTCTGTTAGAAAATCAATCACCCGAATTGCATCCACATAAAACCCCTGATAAGCATAACTTTGACGATCTACGAGGTTGTGGGTCAACAATCCGGGATAACCCGGGTTAAACTGCAGGTTGCTCCTTAACTTGCCGCGTGGAGCCGCCCCGAAGCAAGCATAACCCTGTTCCGCATAGTCTTTGGGAAGAGTGGGCTCACTGATGTATCCTGGATAGAAGACCCTTCCCGGAAGAGGCCGAGGTCTTATACGGGGAAGGCAATACCACCCAGCCACCCTTACATCGTTCAGGCTGTCATAATGTACCTCAAACACTTCAACCTGTTCAGTTGAACGCATTGTGTCCAGAGAGAACGATGCATTCAGAGGGATTTTTTCGGCACATTCCAGAAGTTCACCCCAGAATGTGTCGAAATCGTCAGGTTTAATCACCTGAGTTCCGTATGCAGAAGGGTCTCTTAGCGTCACGAAGCTTTTCAGAAGATTTGTGCGAAATTCATTGAAAGAAACTTTGGTGCTTGTTTGTCCATAAAGGGTGGGTCAACCAAGAACCTCCAAGATTCGTTGTAGAACGATTTCAGGTTCACCATCTCTTACGGTCATGGGATTCAGCAGCAAAGCGTTCCCGTTTTCTGAAGGAGCAACTGCCACTTGCGGGTCTCCTTGCATCAGGGCATCAATCACCTGCTCCTTTTGCATTCCAACGGGGAGTTCAACCCGTGTTCTTGGAACAGGCTGTCCAGCTTCATTGGGGTAATCCCTTTGAGCAAGGATTCCTTTCTTTCCATTAAGACCACTGATCCAATACTCAACCCTCGATTCATAGGTTTGCAGCAGACTCTCATGATCGAGATTAATGTATCGTTCCACTGCAGCAAGCAGACCCATCATTTCCTCCTTGCCAACCTTCATCGGCCTACCCACTCCATGGTAGGGGGCTCCGTATCCACGAATGCGCTCAATCAGATCCTTGCTCCCTAGAATAAGTCCTGAAGCCTGTGGGCCCGCCAGATCCTTCCCTCCACTGAAGATCGCAAGATCTGCTCCTTGTTGAGTGAAATTCCAGAAATTTGAAACCGGAGGAAGTTGAGCGGCGGCATCCACGATGACTGGAACCTTATATTTTCCTGCAGCATGAATCACATCTTTCAGAGGCAATTCGGAAGGTTCGTTCATGGCCCCTTGAAACCAAAAAATGGCCACGGTTGAAGGGCTGAAAGCACGTTCCAGATCTTCGATACGAGTTCCCTCCATACTGCCGACCTCCACCATTTTTGCACCGGCTTCCTGAACAGCATAATCATAGGAATTACGGTGCATCTTCTGAACGATGATTTCATTGGGAACACCATTCAATTTGGAAAAATCCTCATACGCTTCTGGAGTATGCCTGGAAATGCAGGCCGCAGTCGCAAGCAGCAATCCTGAAGCGGCACCGCAACTCACATAAGCCGCCTCATTGTGTGTCAATTCCGCAAGACGCTCCCCAACACTCTTTTGCAGTTGATGAAGATCCACAAATGAACCTGCTGCTTCCTCCATGGCCTTTCGTACTTCGGCAGGCATGAGCGATCCGCCAAACATGGTCAAGGTGGCATGGGCATTGATGATGGGGCGGATGCCTAATGAGTCGTATGACGAAGTCATGCCTTTCCTTAGAATGGATGGTTGGTGCTGGAAGATTGTTTTTTCATCCTAGTTGACGCTGAAGCAGGCCGACACCATAAAATTCATATGAAGCTGCTTCATCAGGAAAATCCACAACATGGACGGTGAAGCGGGCCGGAACTCCATTTTCCGGACACTGTTCCTTGAAGAAATTTCGATACGCTTTCGCGTAATCAGCACGGAGTCTTTCTTGCTCACGCCGATATCCTGCAGGATCTGAAAGTGGACTAGGTGATTTGGGCTGTGCACCGAAGGCATGGACTTCGATGAAGTCAATCTCCGTAATCGACTGACACAATCCTGCTTCCTGCAACCACTGCTCCCAACAGCGAAAGACCAAAGGGACTTCAATCGAGGGTTCCATGCTGGTTACCGTATCCAGATTCAAAATACCTGTGGCAGAATGGCCCCCGGTCAATCCTGAAAAATGAATGCGAAGGTCTCCATCTATCTGTTCCTCTACTACCATTGCAGACAGAACAGGATCCTCTCCTTCAAAGTAATAAGTCAGCTTTCCACGTTTTTTGATGTTAAACGGCATATATCTTTTGAGTCAGGGTGTGATCAAGAATTTCTCAGCGGCCTCAACGTGGCCGAGCTTGAGGGGACCATCCGAGCATACGTGAAGCTTTGGAGAGGTTCATGGTCTTCTGTTCATAATCTCCACTGACCATAAAGGCCTGAAAACCTGCTTGGAGTTGAAGTGCAGCGTTCATGACTGAAGCAACATCTTCATCGGTTGTAGCGATGGTGGGAATGCCGAGGGTGGTCTCTTTCATCCACTGTTCTTTGAGAGTAGGATGGCAGAGCCGGAGGGCATTGACATGAATTCCCCAACGGCGCCATGCATTTCGGCAAACTTCCTCTCCTAACCACTTTGTGAATCCATAGAGTTCAGTTTCATCAGGAGGAATTTCTTCATCAGGAAAGTAACGGTTTCTCAGATCTGCATACACCGACATGCTGCTGCAGTAGACCGCTTGTGTGATTCCCTCCTGAGCCGCTGTCCTGAAAAGAAAGTGTAATCCTTTGATGTTGACATCATAGGCCGATTCGATTCCGGACCAGTTCTCCCAATCCACGCTTCCCATGGCTAGGTAGATGAACGCATCCATTCCTTTGACAGCCTCTTTTAGGGCTTGAGGATCGGCAAGTTCCCCTTTCAGAAATTCCAGTGTGGTGTCTTCAGGTGCTCGTCGATCGAAAACGCGTAAAGTATGATGTTGTTTGAGAAAGGGGATGACAAGGGTGGCGACTATGCCACTGCCACCGGCTAGTAAGACTTTCATTGAGTTTTCTCCATGAGTTGATCTGAGAAATGTTTCATCCCTTCAAGGCTCCTGTCGTGATGCCACTTTGGATTTGACGCTGAAAGGTGATGTAAACGATCAGTGAAGGAATCATGATAATCGTGAGAGCCGCGAACAGAGCACTCCAGTCATTTTCGTAGAACTGTTTAAAGAGCATGAATGCCAATCCCTGCGAAAGCACGTATTTGCTTTCATCACTGATGAGCACTAGGGGTAAAACATACTGGTTCCACATACCGAGAAAGTTGAAAATCCCCATGCTGATCAGCCCAGGAGATGCCATGGGCAACATCACCTTGAAGAACACCTGAAAGGGAGTGGCTCCGTCAATGATGGCAGATTCCTCAAGTTCGGTGGGTAAAGTTTTGAAAAAACCTGTGAGGAAAAAGATGGTGAACGGTAGAGAGTAGGCAACGTAGACCAGGATCAATCCTTGGAAGGTATTGAGCATTTTTAACTGGTTTACCAAAGAGAAAAGCGGGACCAGCGCGAGAAAAACGGGGAAGAGCATGCCTGAAAGAAATAAGTAGAACAGAAAACGGTTTCCTACAAAACGAAAACGCGCCAGAACATAAGCCGCCATCGCTGAAATGATCAACGTCAACAGCAGTGCTGGTATCACTACAATCAAGGTATTGAGCAAGTACTCACCCACATGGGCTTTGGTCCAGGCACGCTCAAAATTATCCCATTGCAACTCCGTTGGGACAGCCCAGGGACTGAAGAACAATTCCTGATCTGTTTTGAAGGAACTGTATACCATCCAGAGCATGGGAAAGATGACAATCACCGACCATGCGATCAAAACGGTTTGTGTGGAAATTGCCGACCAACGGCTGACTTGATGCACTCCAACTCCTAAAATTCAATCGTCTCTCGTCTCGTCATCTGCATGATGAGAAGAGAAAGGATGAGAACGATAATAAAATATACCATCGCAATGCTGGTAGCATAACCAAACCGGCTATGGAGGAAGGCGTGTTCATAGAGCAGTGTCGCCAGAACGTCTGTGGCCCGGTCCGGCCCTCCCTGAGTCATGGTGTAGGTGATTCCGAACATATCCATGGCCAGCACAGTGATGAAGACGAGCGATGAACGCATGTTCTCCCACAACAGTGGCAAGGTGACCTTGAAGAAAGTCGTTCTGCGTCCTGCACCGTCTATCGCAGCAGCCTCATAGAGGCTTTTGGGAATGGAAAGCATGCCTGCCATGAAGATCACCATGAAGAATCCTGCCGATTGCCAAACCGTCACTAAGGCAATAGAACCCAATGCAGTGGCAGGATCCCCCAACCACACCGGCGGATCTGCAATACCTAAGGCTTGCAGCAAGGAGGTAAAGATTCCGATGGTGGGATGGTAGACAAAGCTCCAGAGGATGCCGATGGCCACAACCGACATCATCTGAGGAAAGAAAAATGTAATTCGATAGAAATTACTGAATCGGACTTTCTGAGTAATCATGAACGCCAGGAAGAGTGCAAATCCGAGGGTGACAAGCGGCAGAACCACCAGATAGATCACGTTGTGAGTCAATGCACTCCAGAAATGGTCGTCTTCAAGCAGTTTTTCAAAATTACGCAACCCAACGAATCTGGGGGATTTACGCAGTCCCTTCCATTTTGTGAAGGCGATGTACATGGCCTGAGCATAGGGGTACAACACAAACAGCCCATACAATATGAGGGCTGGAGACAGGAAGGGAATAATGATTCTGTACTTGTTGCGGTACATGAAAGAAATCCGGTCTTCAACAATATGTGAAGGTGTTATTTTGCGGATGGGGTAAAGGCCGAAGCATTGCACAATGCCTCAGCCTTATAAGTCCCGTGTATCACGAATGCGATCACGAAGGTTGAATGACCTTGAACTGAAATCAACATGCTTCGCTCAAGGACAGCCTGTTGAGATCAGGCGCGGGTGTATTTAGGAATGTCTTCGTCTTCCTTCACCTCATCAGCAACTCCTTGTACACGTTCAATGAATTTTTCAGCACCAATTTGACCAGTCAGCAGTGATCCCATACTGTTCTTGGCCTCTTCCATGATGTCTGAATACCAACCACTGAAGGAAGGACGATCCAAGATGTTCGGACCAGCATTTTCCACAGCAGCGAGTGCTGAAGTCATCGCTGAACTCAATTCAACGCCTTCTGCTCCGCCAACAACTGGCATGACGGATCCGACATTCTTGGCAAACCATGCAGCACTTTGCTTGGATAGCAGGCATCTCAGGAACTCAACACCTGCAATTGGGTTCTTTGAATTTGCAAAAGCCATAAAGGGTTCACCTGAACTGGCATCAATCCAACTGAAGTTTGAACGATCATTGCCAGGCACAGGTTTCACCACCATATCAAAACCTGCGGGTGTGATGCTCCGCATTTCATTCTCCAACCAGGTTCCACAAGGTAGAAATGCTGCTTTCTTCTGCAACCACTCGGCCTGTGATTCGGTGTGAGTGAGCCCTGAAGTCCCCTTCATGATGTATCCATTGTCATGAAGCGCTTTCATTTTCTGCAAGGCATCCAGCATTGCAGGATGCTCCCACGCACCTTTTTTGAGGTTGTCGATGTCCTTCCAAACCTGAACCCCTCCAATTTTTTCAACCAAGGGTTCCAAGACACCGAAGATCATGTACTGAGGATACTTCCCTTGGTAGGTCCAAGGAGCTGTGCCTGAGGATTTGATGGTCTCACAAAGGGACATCATCTCGTCCCATGTTTTGGGATAGGACCAGCCTTTTTCCTCAAACAAGGCTTTACTGTGCCAGACCCCAAAGATGGTGAAGGCAATGTTCACATAGCGTTGAACACCGTTGAAGACACCTGAAGCTTGGGATCCTGGAAAAAGAGTTTCGCCGAAGGTTTTTCCTGGAGTATCGAGTGCAGGAGCATTCATTAGCGAACCGAGATCCATCAACTCCTCTTCGGCCACCAGAGCAGCCGTGTCCAAATGCCCGGCTCCGCTGTTGTCGATCACATCCGGTGGATCACCTGCAATGATACGGGGACGCAGACGTTCGCCCACACGCTGGATGCCTTCCACTGACATGGTGCTTCCAGAATGTACTTCTGCAAAAATCTCAGCAGCAAATTCAATGTAGGCATGGCCAAAACCACCGCTAAAGAAAACCCCCTCTCCTTTGACGTTGCCCGGCATTCCAAGCGGGTTGGTAGCTCCTGGAGCCACCTTAATACCCGTATTTGCGAAGGAGAGGCCTGGGGACAAAGCACTCAAACCTGCTCCCAAACCTGCTGCGCTAGAAAGTTCTAAAAACCTTCTGCGAGTGATGGACGATTTTTTCATAGATATCCTTTTCGTTTCATGAGGAATCGTTGTCAAAACGATTTATAAAAATCTTGCATCATAGGAAACTTAAATGACTTCATGTTTTCTTGACATGGAATATCCAAACTTCCTGATGTTACGGTCCTTTTAAAAGATACTTGATTCTGCACACCCATGCCCAGAAAGCAAGTAATTACTTAAATTAGTTGGGAAATCAAAACCTTTCAAGGAAAAGATTTCACCAATAAGATCAATAACATATCTAGTCTGACAGCATCTCAATTCAAACGATTCGTACATTCTTCGTGGTGATTGCCTTGGATTGCTAGCAATGGCCGGATGATCTTCTTCAACCTCAAACGACATCCGAGGCTGTCTTGTACCTCCTTGTCGGTGTCCTCAACCGTAAACACCGTCAGGTCTGCCTCTTTTCCGGAACTTATGCAATCACTGTCAACTGCATGGGGAAATAAGAAGTTAAAAGGACGGGTCGATCCTGCAGCAATCACCTTCTCCAGAGGCATTCCCAAATTAAGTAACTTTGAGAGAGTGGTTGGCAGGTCAAAAGCAGGCCCTTGAATGCTGTTGTGATGAAGATCTGTGCTGATAAGGTCTGCATCAATACCCTGATCCAATGCGTATCGCATGACCTCAAAGGAAAAAGAGGCCGCACCGTGTCCCACGTCCAGCAGGACACCACGTGCTCTGGCATCATGTACAGCATCCAAGGTCCGTGGATCTTCCATCAAATTGCCACCCGGTTTGCCATGAAAAGCGTGGGTGACGACGTCCCCTTCCTCAAGCAGTTCCAACACCTCCTCAAGAAGGGGCGGAGGTTCTCCGATATGAACTACTAAAGGAAGATCTGCCACGCGGGCTACCTTCCTTGCGATCCGGACAGCGTCAGCTCCCAGATCCCCTGTGATCACATGGCTTGCCCTGCATTTAATGCCACGAATCAACTCCGGATAGGCCTTGATCGTATGAAGAGTGCGTTCGATGTTGACGGAACGAAACCCCAGAGACAGTTCACTGATGCGATTGCAGGCCACCAAACCGATGCTACCAATATTCAGAAAGGCGAATAATTTCTCTCGTGCATTCTTAACGATGAATTCTGAAAAGCCCGTAAAATTTGCCTCTCCAGCTGATCCACAATCTACCAAGGTAGTCACTCCTGTTCGCAAACCAGCCTGTTCCGGACGGATTGAAATATCGGTTGCACCGAAATACACGTGCACATGAAGATCAACCCAACCCCTGGAGATCAATGCATTCTGAAAGGAATATTCCTTCAACCCTTCCGGATTGTCGAGATTCTGACCCAAACGTGAAATCCTGCCCTCTTTGACTTCCAGATCCATCGGTGTTGCCGAAAAGCCTTTTGGGGAAAGGGGAGTGACTTGTCTGATGAGCATATATTTTCCTGTTCTAGATGAAGCTTTGAAACAACTTCATTCAATCATGGTTCGTTAGAGCATATTTAGAAAGGCATTCCTTAATCTATTATACAGCAGTATTATTCGACGCTATTATGGAATGTTTCATGATTTCTAGATCAGAATGACTGCTAAAAAAATTTCAATATCCCCTGATATTCAAGTGAAACTCCCCATCGTTTTTGGAATAAAGGAATGTGTATTAAGTCAAGCAGAGGCAGATTTTTTTCGTGAAAGCCAACCATTCGGCTTTATCTTATTCTCACGCAACCTTGAAGCTCCTGATCAGATCAGGAAACTCACCGATGATCTGAAAAACTGCGTTGAATCAGGAGAAGTACCCATCCTTATCGATGAAGAAGGTGGTTCGGTACAACGCCTTCCTCAACCCCTTTGGCCCGGCAGACCTTCTGCCCTGGAACTGGGTTTAGATTTCATCGAACAACCTGATCAGACAAGAGTTCGGACAAGAGAAAATTACTTCAGGATTGGACAAAGTCTTTATGCTCTCGGGATTTCGGTCAATGCTGCACCTGTTCTAGACCTTCAATTTCCTCATACCCATGAAGTGATCCGAGATCGTTCCTTTAACCCGAACCCAGATGCGGTTGCTACTCTCGGACGAGCTGCAGCCGAAGGCTTGAGGGAAGCAGGCGTTCTTCCCATCATGAAACATATGCCGGGGCATGGAAGAGCCACCGTCGATTCACATCTCGAACTTCCTGTGTTAGACCATTCTTTGGAGGAACTCAGGAAGTCCGATTTTATCCCATTTAAAAAAAATGCTGATCTTCCCTGGGCGATGACAGGGCATGTCCAATACAATGCCATAGACTCTACCTATCCAGCCACACTCTCTTCCAAACTCATTCATGACTTCATTCGGAGTGAGATGCAGTTCCAAGGATTACTGATTTCCGATTGTTTATTCATGGAGGCTCTTCCCTCAGATGTGCCCAAACGAGTTCAGACTTGTCTTGACGCAGGTTGTGACCTGGCTCTTCACTCCCATGGAGATGTGAAGGCTATGGAAGACGCCATCCGCAACATCCCTCCCCTTTCTGATGATGCAAAAAAAAGATGGCAGGCCGCTCTGCAGTGGCTTCGCTGCTAGTGAGCCATCCTCCAAACACCTCAGAAATCAACAGCCCCCCCTTTGATGTCACAACCTAAGGTACACTCGATTGCTGAAGAGCACAGACTCACTATCCCGTTTGAAGGCTTTCATGCTAATTCTTGACGGCACCTGAGAGCAGCCCGCTCATGATATACTTTTGGAAGATGAGTGCGAAAACGACTGGTGGGATAACTGCAAGTACTCCAGCGGCTATTATGGTGACGTAACTTACATCAGCCACTGCGGTGGCAAACATAGCAGCAACAACAGTGCTTGTGTAAGATGTTTCAGTTTCAGTAATCAGTAAAGCAAAAAGGAATTCACCCCAGGAGAGCAAAAAAGCCAGAATAGCTGTCGTTACTAAACCAGGTATGGATAAGGGAAGGATTATCTTATTCACCACTTCAAACCTGTTGCAGCCATCGATTCTTCCTGCGTCTTCTAATTCTGAAGGAATGGTTTTAAAATAAGCCTGAAGAAGCCAAATGACATAAGGTAAAACGAATGACATGTTGATGAAAATTAAAGTAATCAATCTGTCACTCATTCCCATTTTTTTTGAAAATAAAACAATTGGAATCGCCAATGCCAAAGCCGGAACCAATCTAACGACTAAAATCGAAAACAATAGAACATACTTCCCTTTAAAATTCATCCTGGCGATGGGGTAAGCTGCATAAGCACCAAAGATGACGCTAAAAAGAGATACACTCAAAGCAATGATTAAGCTATTCAAAAAAGATCCTAAATAAATCCTTGCTTGATAAGAGGAGCTTTTTCCATACAACGAAACATAACTTTCGTCGTAGAAAGCACCAAAAAAAATTTCCTTATAACTATCAAGACTCAAAGGATCAGGATACCAAACAGGAGGGACCTGCATGATTTGCCTCTCTAATTGCATACTTGAACTTACCAGCCAAAGGAAAGGACCTACGAAAACAATCAGAAAGATTAAAGAAGCTGAATAAACTAAAATGTAGTATTTAATTTTGCTTCTTTTCACTGTTTCTCACCTCGATCAAGATATGTGTAAAAAATCATTGCAAGAAATAATGTAATTAAACCTAAAATCATTGCCAATGCACTACCAGAACCGAAATCCAGTTTTTTAAAGGTATTGATGTAAATACTCCAACCAAGAACAGAAGTTGATTTACCTGGTCCACCTGATGTTAATACATAAATTAAATCAAATACTTTAAGAGCAAAAATCGTTTCGAAAATCAAAACCACAGTCAACGTTGGTCGAAGAAGAGGCATTGTGATTTTCAAAGTTCTCTGCCATGCACTGGCTCCCTCAACCATGGCTGATTCATGCAAGGACTTTGAAACGGTTTGTAAACCAGCAAGAATTAAGAGGGTTGCCAAGGGAATGTTTTTCCACGAATATGCGATCACAACCCAAATCATTGCACTGGGCATACTGCTGAGCCAGGCAACATACTGGTCAATAAATCCACCCATATAAAATAAAGCGTTGATGATCCCGAAAGACGGGTGAAGCAGCCAATTCCAAAGCAATGCGTTTACTACATCAGGGATGGCCCAAGGGATTAAAAGTAGTGCTCTTAACCATCCTCTTCCAGGAAAGTCTTGATCTAGCAGTAATGCCAGAAAGAAGGATACGGTGATGATGACTGCGACGGCACTGGTAGCAAAAATCAAACTGGTAGAAAGTGAATCCCAAAATTTTTCACTTGTGAGTATTTTTTCGTAATTATCAAAACCAATAAATGGTCTTTTGGCACGTTTTAATTTGTAACGGTGCAGACTTAAATAAATTGCGTAGATTATTGGTATGAGTACGGTAACACAGAGGACAAAAATGGCTGGGGCACTAAAAATGAGTGCAAGTTTGCCCGAAGAAATGTTTTTGTCTTTAAAGAGGTTCATTGAAATATCAGGGCATTCGTTTCTGAATGCCCTGAAAATGAGTAAGAATCAGATCAATGAATTAATATTCATCTTTTAATTCATTCCAGTTTTCAGCCAATTTATTTAAAGTGCTATTGGCATTTCCTCCATCAATGACTTCTTGGAATTCACCCCATGCCTCTGTCTCCCAGTCAGAAAAATAAGGAACAAACCGGTAGGCACGGTTGATACCGTATTTTGCCTGCTCTTGCAATAGATCCGGATCGATCCATCCAGAAATGGAATTTCTCACGTCAGCATCCTTATAAAGAGGTGCTGGTGAAAACCCGAGTCCAAATTCAAGTGCCCATCTTTTGGGGACATAATAAGCACCTGTTGCATCTTTTCCACCAAGAAACTGGATCAATTTCCAAGCATTCTGTTTGTCCCCTTTGGAGGTAATGGAATACAATCTTACATAGCCTATGGTGCCGCTTACAGCATTATCAGAACCGGGAACGAGTGCATTTTTTATGTTTCCTGCCTCGTTTGATTTTTTCGGGTCATTCAATACTTTCATTTCATAATCGGTCACAAGCGTAAATGCTGCTGTTCCAGACCTCATTAATTGTTCGATTTCACCATCTCCCTGGCTCATGGAGGCACGATTAATCACACCTGACTTCATTCCATCAGCGATCCATTGGAGTGTTTTTTTAACGGCACTATTATTTTTTTGGAATACAGGTTCCAGCTTGTCATTAAAAAACCTTCCACCAAAACCCGCAGAAATGATTTCTAAATTTCGAAGGATGGAATTTTCGTTGGCAGCAAGCCCGATAATAATAGGATGTGCCAGGATTCCTTTTTGTTTGATGGTTTTTGCTTGATCCATCAGTTCATCCCATGTTCTGGGAGGAGCACTGATTCCAGCCTGCTTCAAAATCCTCTCGTTATAAACAAATACGGCGTTTCCTGAATAATAGGGTAATCCGTAGACTTCACCCTCAAATGACATCTGTTCGATGATTCCTTGAGGCAAGTCTGCCATGTATTCATCAACCTTTGGTAACCCAGTTATTGGAACGATCCAACCTGCTGAAGCCCATTCTGCCAGGAAACTGTCACGAACATAAACCACGTCGAAATTGGTTCCAGAGGTAAAACTGGAAACCATTTTCGTGTGATACTCGTTACTCGGGAAAGGATTGAATGTCGCACTGAGGCCTGACTGACTGGTAAATCGGCCTAAGTTCTCTCTCACGACATCCACCTGATAGGGCCAGCCGGTTAATTCAACATCAGTATCTTTCGCTACCGCAGTTCCGATAAACCAAAATGATGCTATTAAAAAAAGAGTGATNACTTTTCTCATAGTTCTCCTTTATGAAAAANAAATTAATGCAAACTACTTTTCTTCCTCAGTATTTATGGAAGANGCAATTTCGCTTAAAAAAAAATTTATATTAAAAACATATATCTCAGTCAAGCATAAAAAATTTAATCAATTATAACAGCCAGCTTCCATTGTCTACAATGAACAAAGTTGGATTCATATCAAATAGATCCAACCTATAATGCTAGAAAAAGCTATGTTATACTCTCTTTAATGAGAGCTAAGGATTATTTAATCATTTACTAATAAATTTTTTTATCTTCTAGCAGGAGAGCCTTATGGGTGAGACCATCAGCCTTGAACAGCGCAGGCAGAAATCTGGTCAAATGAATGAAAAGGAACAGGCGATTCGGGAGGATCTGGCGGCAGTTCATCGGCTGGCACATCGTTTCGGTTGGGACGACAACATCTACAATCATTTTTCATGCGCTCTCCCCGGGGGAGAGGAATTTCTTGTCAAAGCGCATGGGCTGCTGATGTCGGAAGTAACAGCCTCCAACCTGATCGTTGTCGACCAGCAGGGCCGGACCGTGCGCGGCGAAGGGACTGTGGAGCGCTCTGCATTACACATTCATGCAGCAATTCATCTGGGCCGCCCGGATGCATTTTGCATCCTCCACGTTCACCCTCCCTACTCCACCTGGCTTTCCTCAATGCAGGACAACCGGTTGAAAATGACCAACCAGAACACCATCCGTTTTTTCGATCGGATCGTTTACGACGAGGCCTACGAAGGACTGGCGGTCGCACGTGAAGAAGGCCAAAGGATGTGCCAGGCGTTGGGGGAGAAAAGGATCATGATCCATGTCAACCATGGTGTCACAGTTGCTGGGCCGACTGTAGAGGAGGCATTCTTTGATCTCTATTACCTGGAACTGGTCTGCAAGGAATACTTCCTTGTCATTTCTTCTGGAGGCAAAGCACGGGTCATTCCGGACGAAATCTGCCTAAGGACGGTTTCCCAAATGGAAGAGGAATACCTGGAAGGAGCTCAACTCACCCTGGCTGCATGGAAACGTGTCCTGGACCGTGAAGAAGCAGATTTCCGGAACTAAAAACCCTTCAAGAAAAATCTGTAGCGAAAGCTCCTACTAAAATAGCAGACGCTCTCTGAGTCAGATCAATGCTTCGATGAGGTAGGGCCCTTCAGAGTTGAAGCCTTTTTCCAGGGCACGATGGAAACCTTCCGCCGTATCAACTCGTTCCGCTTCCACACCCATCCCGTTTGCCATCTGAACCCAATCCAGAGCAGGTTCCTCAAGATCGAACATCGCACGGGTGTTCGGCCCTGGTTCAGCACCGACATTGAGCAGTTCCCCATGGAGGATGGCGTAGCTGCGGTTGGCAAAAATCACTGTGGTCACATCCAACCCTTCACGAGCCTGAGTCCATAACGCCTGAACGGTATACATTGCACTGCCGTCCCCACTCAGGCAAAGCACCTTACGGTCAGGACAGGCCACCGCTGCACCGGTTGCTTCCGGCAGAACACGACCAATTGCCCCCCCGGTTCCATAGAGCCAGTCATGGGGTGGGCAACCCTGGGTGTAAGTGTGAAAATTCCGTCCTGCGGTAATCGATTCATCACAGACCACCGCATTTTCTGGAAGCAGGTTGCCGATGGAAGCCCCGATTGCATCCCGGGTCAACTCACCACTCAAAGGTTCCGGTTTGAAAAGCTCCTGCCGATCAGCTTCACTGTTCAGTGCTCCCACCGCTTCAGCCAGTTTCCTCAATCCGTCTTCGATGTTGTGTTCCGGACCAACAAGCTGGTGGATTTTGCATTCTTCCGGCATCAAATGGCTGGGCTTACCAGGATAAGCAAAAAAGGCAACGGGGGCCTTCGCTCCTGCAAGGATCAGGTGTTTGAAAGGCCTTGTCACCTGCAGAGCCTGGTCCACCACATAGGGAATCCGAGTCACCCCGACACGCCCTGCACCACGTTCGGTCCGGGCCGCAGAAGACTCGCTGTGAAGCACTGCCCCTGTTTTTTTCGCGATTCGACCCGCCCATTCAAGGGCTTTGGAACGCAGACCCTTGTTTCCCAGAAGCAGCATCACGGGCTCTCCGGTGCTTAGGACCCTTGCACATTCATCCAGGGCATTGGAACTCACTGTTTCAGGATTTGGAACAGTCGGAACGGCAGCTCCGGAAGAAGCTTCGTTCCAGGCGGTGTCAGCAGGAAGAATGAGGGTTGCAATTCTTCCCGGAGTCTTCCGCGCTTCGGCAACCGCCCGGGCCCCGTCTTGGGCAACTTCATCGGCAGTCCGGGAAGTCTTGACCCAGTCCGAAACAGGAGTGGCAATCCCTTCGATGTCCGAGGTCAATGGGGCATCATGACGGATGTGGTAGGTTGCATGCTCCCCGACGATATTGACGACTGGTGTGAGGGCTTTTCTCGCATTGTGAAGGTTGGCGAGCCCATTGCCGAGTCCGGGTCCGGTATGGAGCAGGGTCGCAGCAGGAAAATCTCGCATCCGGCCGTAACCGTCTGCGGCTCCTGTAACAACACCCTCGAACAGCCCGAGCACACAGGTCAAGCCTGATACTCGATCCAACGCAGCGCAGAAATGCATTTCCGAAGTACCAGGGTTGGTAAAGCAGACTTCGATTCCTCCATCGATCAAAGTCCGAACCAGACTTTCTGCACCATTCATTCTTTTTGCTGACATCGTTTCTTGTGATTGTATTTTTCTTTCAAAAGAACCCTGGATCTATTCAATGAATGCAGAGATCCTGAATCTGATAACATCTCAGTAGATAGGAAAACAGTGTTTTAGATGGTGGTTCAGACCCAGCCTGCGTCTACAATGAAATCCTGAGCCGTGCACATGGCACTGTCATCGGAAGCAAGAAAGAGGACCAACCTGGCAACGTCGGAAGGCTGAAGCCTTCCAGGAAGGCACTGAACTTCATCGATCATTTTCTCTGCAGCCTCATCCACCCAGAGTTCTTTCTGACGTTCAGTCATGACCCAGCCTGGAACCACCGTATTGACCCGGATGTTGTTCTTGCCAAATTCCCTGGCCAGGGTCCTGGTCACTCCACGGACACCATATTTGGAAACAGCATAGCCGGACATTCCAGGGCTGGAGAGGTAAGCCTGGACAGAACCAAAATTGATGATCGACCCACCTCCATTTTCCTTCATGTCCCTCGCAACCTCTCTTGCTGCAAAAAACTGATGGCGCAGATTCACTGCAATCCGGTCATCCCAATATTCGACACTGATTTCATCAGCCTTGTGACGTTCATCATTACCCGCATTGTTCACAAGCACAGAAACCGGACCAAGATCCAAGGCTGCATTTCTGAGACATTTTTCCAGTGAAGCGATATCCCTGACGTCACACGGCTTAAACCAGGGTTTTTGAAGACCTTCATCTTCAAGGCGTTTCTGAAGAGCCTAGCTTGCATCAAAATTAAGATCGATGAAAGCCACCCGAGACTTCTGCCGGACAAAAGTCTCCACCAGCCTTTCCCCGATTCCCGAAGTTCCTCCAGTAACGAGGACTCGACTCAGAACGCTCTCCTGGTCTCTCATAGGGCCGCCTCCTTTGGGAAATAGAATTCCGGCTCAGGTAATTCAAGCGCCTCCAGAGGCGTC
>NYUB01000034.1 GCA_002683785.1 Deltaproteobacteria bacterium | reverse complement strand
AATGCCAATGTCGAACAGAACATGAATGAACTGGCCTTGGCAATCGAAGAAGCAGGTTTGAATCTGGAACTGGTTCGACCTGACACGGGTGGCAGTGATGGATTTACGCCACAACTATTGACTCTTCGCCATAAAAACTATGGTAGTGAGCATTCTTTCCAGGTGACCACGAATACGGCGGGATTAATTTCCAATCAGTCAGATGTGCCTGATTGGATTCAGAACGGAGTGGATGTCAAAGGGGAGATTGCGGGTGAGGAATCGACGGGACGAGGTCAGGTCTTGACCGGTGGACCCGGAGCTGGAGTCGCCGAAGGAATTCGCATCCGTTACAACGGTGAAAAAGCTCCTGAAGGTCAGACAGCTGGAACCGTGACCTTCATGCAGAACTCATTGGAATTCCACATTGGCCACAACATCAATCACCGGACCAAGGTTTCCTTCAACAGTGTCAAAGCGGCGACATTGGGAACTGGGATGCAGAATGATTCCGGATTTTCTTCTTTGGCCGACATCAACCTGATGGACGGTCAAAAAGCAATGGATTCAATGACGGTGATAGACCGTGCGATTGAAGAAGTGGCTGCAACGCGTGGAAGAATGGGTGCGTTCCAGAAAAACACACTGGAAAGCAACTTGAACTTCCTGCGCATTGCCCATGAAAACACCCTGAGTTCTGAATCTGTTGTCCGAGATGCGGATATGGCAACTGAAATGGCGAATTTCACCAGGAACCAGATTCTGATGGAATCCAGTGTTGCCATGTTGGCTCAGGCAAACGCACAGCCTTTGGCCATGCTAAAATTACTTCAATAAGCAGAGGTTTCTTATGGTGAATCCGGCTGGACAATAAGATTGTTTGGCCGGAAACAGAGAATCGTGCGGAAGGCTCAGACCATTCCTGTGAGTGGTTTGATTTTTCAGCATATTCGTTCTTTGAAAGATCACTGGTAAATTAAGGTTGGTACGCTGTGTAAAAAGTTTGAGCCATAGAGCAATAAGGACTTTGTTTTGAGTTCACTTTTGAAATAAGCGTTCCAATTGAAAAAAAACCATGAGGTTTTGAATGACCGAACGCTTGATGCTTAGTGTATGTTATTTTGTTTTGGCCATTAGGATACAAAGCGATTCAGTCAGATTCATAACCGATTCTTCCTTTTGGAAGAAAAAAGTAGAGGATTGAGTCGGACGACATTCTTAATTGAATCTCATAGGGATATAAGAATTTGACGGACTCCTTGGGATTTAAATGGTAGCAGTTGACCTCGAGTGAATGTATAGACGATGGCCTCTCATCAAGTGTCTTTTTCTAAAAAGACAAACAAGATGAAGCCTATGCGGAAAAGTTTTTAGAAATACATCATTAAAATAATATGTTCATGATATCTTTTCTCATAAAGAAGAAAGTAGTTAGTGATTGAAAACTATTTTGAAAAAGTTTAACAGTCATTCAGGTTTTGAAGGCATGGAAAATTTAATAAGAGATGGGTCTTGAAGCCGTAGAATTATCTTAGTGTCGTATCTGTTGGAGGGGCAACTATTCCCCTCGATGGAAATTGCTGAACCGACAGGATCAGTTGTGAAAAATACTTTTCACAGGTCTTTTTGTTTCAGTGCTTTCCAATCAACAGCATTGAAAAATGAACTGTAGTTTCAGTTTGCACGGTGGGAAACCGTGAACAGGACAGGAGTCCAAAATAATTCTGGTGTCCAATGAAGGGGACCAGTTTTAATCACTCGATTCAAGGATGAGTCGGGTTATTTATTCCATCAGGAATATAATCTAATTATTGCAAAAGGAGTCGCAATGTCAGTACGTATCAACACCAACGCAGCCGCCATCAACACTCACCGTCATGTAGTCAACAATGCAAGAGTACAGGCAAGGAATCTGGAAAAATTGTCTTCCGGGCATAAAGTCAATCGAGGGGTAGATGGTCCGGCCCATATCCAAATTGGTGAGCAGATCCGTTCCCAAACTGCCAGCCTCAAGCAGGCCATTGACAATTCAGAATCAACCATCTCTNTNATGCAAACGGGTGAAGCTGCACTGGATGAAGTNAGTCGTGCTTTGATTCAAGCNAGAGCGATAGCTACCCACGCTGCAAACTCAGGTACGAATTCAGAGTACATGTTCCAGGCCGATCAACTCGAGATTGACAACATCATTAATGAAGTCAACACGATTGCGGCAAATACCCAGTATGGGAAGAACTTCTTGTTGGATGGCAGTCGAGCTGGAAACGGGGTCACCACTGGAGAACATTTAGAATTTCTTGAAGGAACGAACAAAGGTAAATCCTCTGGTGCGGGAGGGCATGAGGTGAAAATCACTCAGGCTGGGGTGCGTTCTCAAGTGGTTGGTTCGGTTCAGTTGACCCAGTCCATGATTGATGAAGGAGAACAGATTACGATCACTGAAGGAGGCCGTACGGTCAATTTTAAAACTCAAGAGGGACTGAACGTTGAACAGACTCTGAATGAACTCGGCCTGGCGATCAAGTCAGCTGGACTTGATGTTGATCTGCTCAAGCCTGAGGGATCTTCGGATGCTGAAGATGTTGATGGAGCATTGCCTCAATTCATCAATATCAGGCATAAAAATTATGGAAGTGAGCATCAATTTCAGGTGGCTACAAACACAGCCGGTTTGCTTTCTGCTCAAGGAGATGTCCCTGACTGGATTCAGAACGGAATCGATGTTGAAGCTGAGATTGCGGGTGAAGAAGCAACCGGAAGGGGGCAGGTCTTGACAGGTGATCTGGGTGCTGGAGTCGCAGAAGATATCCAGGTCCGCTATACCGGAGAAAAAGCTCCCGAAGGAGGAGTTGCTGGTACAGTGACCTTCATGCAGAACTCGCTTCAATTCCAAATTGGTCATAACGAAAACCATAGGACATCAATTTCTTTCAAAAGTGTCAAAGCAGCGACCTTAGGACGGGGCGTTGAAAACACTTCGGGTTTTAAGAACATTGATGAAATCAGTGTTTTGGATGGTGATAAGGCCAAGGATGCAATGCAGGTGATTGACAAGGCCATTGAAGAGATTGCTTCTACCCGAGGCAACATGGGGGCTTTCCAGAAAAATACTCTGGAAAGCAACTTGAATTTCTTGCGCATTGCCCATGAAAACGCGTTGAGTTCGGAATCTGTAGTTCGTGATGCTGACATGGCTGCAGAGATGGCTGCCTACACACGAAACCAGATCGTGATGGAATCCAGTATTGCGATGCTGGCCCAGGCCAACCAGAGGCCCCTGTCCATGCTGAAATTGCTTGGATAAAATTGAATGTTCCCGGGTGGGATGCGTTCCTACCCGGGAAACTTGCTTTAAAACTGCCTTTTGATCAATCAGATTCGAATAGAGTCTGATTGATCGTGAGACATCCTGATAGTTTGAAATGATTATTCCAAACCAGGATTAACATCGAAATTTTTTGTTCTTGGAAAATAGATCACCATTTTTGAAAAGCCGAAACAGGTTTAACCGTTCAAAGGTTCAGCCTTGCTTCAAGGTTCTATTTTCAGAGGTAAAAAAAGCCTTAGCATATAAAAAGGGTATAGAACAAGATCTTGGAAAAATCGTTTTTCTCCTATAGGCCCCATAGTTTGGGCCAGAGTAGGATGTTGGCATTTTGAGATCCCGACATGTCTGTGAACTCAAGATGTTGAGAAAATTGTCATAAAAATAAATATATATGACAAATATCATTGTCTAATGCCTTTTATGGATGGAGGAAAATCAAGGGGAAACATGGATGATTTCCTCGTTAAGGAGGTTGGTTCCACGGAGTGGAACATCTTCCGACAGGGATAGTTGAATTCCTGACTTTAAAAACCTCGATGCGAATTCGGGGAATAATTCTAATCCTGAAGGAATGAACCATCGGGATATTTGGTAAAAAAAGAATCCATCACTGGATTCATGCAAGGAGCCTAATTATGCGTATTAATGTAAATACATCTGCGGTGAACACTCATCGAATCATGACAAATAACAGTAAAAGCCAAGACAAGAATCTGGAAAGGTTGGCGTCAGGTCATAAAATCAATCGAGGTGCGGACGGCCCGGCAGCTCTTCAGGTTTCAGAGAGACTTCGTTCTCAAACGGCAAGTTTGGGTCAGGCGATTGACAATTCGGAAAATGCGGTTTCGGTCCTTCAGACAGCAGAAGCTGCTCTGGACGAAGTTTCCAGAGCACTGGTTAATGCACGGCAGTTAGCAGTTCATGCGGCGAATGAAGGGGCGAACGACGAGTTTATGCTTCAGGCAGATGAATTAGAATTTCAAAACATCGTGGGGCAGGTCAATCGAATTGCAGCCAATACCCAGTACGGAAAGAACTATCTTCTTGATGGAAGCCGGGCTGGAAACGGGGTTACCACTGGGGCTAATTTGGAATTTGTTGACGCAACATCAGATGCCGTTAGTTCTGGGCTTGGAGGGTATGATGTGACAATCAAAACGACAGCCCAGCGTGCTGAGCTAACCGGTACTGCTCAGTTAACCCAAGCGACTATTGATAATGGGGAGCAGATCACCATTTCTGAAGGAGGCAGGACGGTCAACTTCAAGACGATCAAAGGGGCCAATGTCGAACAGAATCTGAATGAATTGGACCTTGCCATCAAATCCGCAGGACTGGATTTGGAACTGGTTCGTCCGGAAGCCAAAGGGACCGATGGTAACCTACCCCAAAACATTACACTACGTCACAAACAGTATGGAAGTGAGCATGAATTCCAGGTGGCCAGTAACACTCCCGGCCTTCTTTCTGCCCAGGCGGATGTTCCATCACTAGTCCAGAATGGTGTAAACATCGCGGGTGAAATTGCAGGTGAGGAATCTACAGGAAAAGGGCAGGTTTTAACGGGTGGTCCTGGAGCAGGGGTTGCAGAGGGCATACAGGTTCGTTATACGAGTGAAGCTCTCCCTGTTGGCGGAGGCGGTCCCAGTGGCGCCTTTGCAGGTACCGTGACCTTCAAGCAGAACTCCATGAATTTCCATGTAGGTGCCAATCCGAACCAACAGGTCGGGATGTCTTTCAGAAGCATGAAAGCAGCTTCCCTTGGATCTGGTGTACTGAATGAATCGCAGTTCGCCAATCTTCAAGATGTGAGTTTACTGGACGGGCCAAAAGCCCAGGATGCCATGCGAGTGATTGACCGGGCCATTGAAGAGGTTGCCATAACCCGTGGTGAAATGGGAGCATTCCAGAAGAATACGCTGGAAAGCAACCTGAACTGGTTGAGAATCGCCCATGAAAATGTCCAAAGTTCTGAATCCGTTCTGAGAGATGCGGATATGGCTGAAGAAATGGCTGAATTCACAAAGAATCAGATTCTGATGGATGCGAGCACATCGATGCTGGCCCATGCGAATCAAAAACCGATGAGTGTGCTTAAACTTATCGGCTAGATCATATTTCAAATCTGGTTTTGTGACCCTCTAAGACATAGAGTCCGAACGGTCGTAGGAATTACGGTACCAAGTACCGAGAAGAATGAACTTCCGTTGGGTAGATAAATATCTGAGATGATCTTTATCTGCCACATCGGGTAATGATGAACCTATTTATCATGAAAACAATATATTTATGAATATATGTGATTATCAGGGATATCCGGAAAAGCATTCCGCATATCAAATCCCATGGGACAAAAGATGTTCCGTTTCATTTAACATTAGCCGCAAGGAGTCATAATGCGTATCAATGTCAACACATCGGCGGTGAACACTCACCGCATCATGACCCAGAACAGTCAACGTCAGGACAAGAATCTTGAACGGTTGGCTTCTGGGATGAAAATCAACAAAGGGGCAGACGGTCCGGCCCAACTTCAGGTTTCCGAAAGGCTGAGGGCCCAGTCTGCAAGTCTGGGTCAAGCCATCGATAATTCTGAAAATGCTGTTTCAGTTTTGCAGACTGCTGAAGCGGCATTGGATGAAGTTTCAAGAGCTTTGGTGAATGCCAGGCAGTTGGCGGTTCATGCGGCAAACGAAGGTGCAAACGATGAATTCATGCAACAAGCAGATGAATTCGAATTCCAGAACATCGTCGATTCAGTTAACCGTATCGCAGCGAACACTCAATATGGTAAGAATTATTTGCTTGATGGAAGCAGAGCCGGCAACGGAGTGACCACGGGTGCAAATCTGGAGTTTGTCGACGCAACAGAGGACGCCACGAGTTCGGGCCTTGGTGGTTACGATGTGACCATCAAGACAGCTGCAAGGCGTGCAGAACATTCCGGAACAGTTCAATTGAGTCAAGCCGTCATCGATTCTGAGGAGCAGATTACCATCTCAGAAGGAGGAAGGACTGTCAATTTCAGGACTATCAAAGGTGCCAACGTCGAACAGAACCTGAATGAACTGAACCTTGCCATCAAGTCGGCGGGGCTCGATTTAGAACTGGTTCGTCCTGAAGCCAAAGGGACTGATGGGAACCTACCCCAGAATATCACCCTTCGTCACAAGCAATTTGGAAGTGATCAGGAATTCCAGGTTGCGAGTAATACTCCCGGTCTTCTTTCTGCCCAGGCAGATGTTCCTTCGCTTGTGCAAAATGGTGTGGATGTAGCTGGAGAAATTGCCGGTGAAGAATCCACTGGTCTTGGGCAGGTACTTACAGGTGGTCCTGGAGCAGGGGTCGCTGAAGGCATTCGTGTTCGCTATACCGGAAACACTCTCCCTCCTGGAGGCGGTGGTCCGGAAGGAGCTTTTGCCGGAACCGTAACCTTCAAGCAGAATTCAATGAATTTTCATGTTGGTGCGAATCCGAACCAGCAGGTGGGCATGTCTTTTAAGAGCATGAAAGCAGCTCAACTTGGTACAGGTGTCCTCAATAATTCTGAATTTAAATCACTTGAAGAAACCAGTTTAATGAGTGCAGACAAAGCTCAAGATGCAATGCGCATCATTGACCGTGCGATTGAAGAAGTTGCGATTCAGCGTGGTGAGATGGGCGCTTTCCAGAAGAACACCCTAGAAAGTAATCTGAACTGGTTAAGGATCGCACACGAAAATGTGCAAGGTTCCGAATCGGTTCTTCGTGATGCTGACATGGCTGAGGAGATGGCAGAATTTACTAGGAACCAGATCCTGATGGATGCGAGTACTTCAATGTTGGCCCATGCCAATCAGAAGACGATGAGCGTCCTTAAACTGATTGGTTAATCACTTGATCTCGGGAAGGGTGGCCGGACCATCCTTCCTGGAAAGTCCAGACCTCGAACTGTAAAGGAGGGCTAACGTCCTATGTTTCTGTAGTATTCGAGAGTGCCATTTTCGGTGCCTATCACCATGTCCAAATCTCCATCAAAGTCCATATCTTCAAAAACCGGAGCTCCGCCCACAGGAAGCTTCAGTTTGTCGAAATATCCGCCCTTGAGTTTCCATTGCATCGCATTGACGGCCTTTTCCTCCGTGTTAGGTTGGAAATTGACAAGTCTTCCATGGTCTGAACCGATGACCAGATCCGGAAACGAGTCATTGTTCAAATCCGCGACACGTGGGACGGCCCCAAGACCGACATCCAGATTAAGAAACTGCCTTCTTTCAAGTTTGAAGTGAGGCGCATCACCATTATTGATCTGATGATATTCACGAATGTGTCCTAAAAAATTTCCAACCAGCAAATCCATCTGGCCATCCTGATTCAAATCCAAAACACTGGGGACGGAATTCCGGCCTCCTGTGACACCAATGAAGGGTGTGGGATTTGGAATGAGGTCTGGAAGCTCAAGGCTTCCCTGATTTTCCCAATAAAATATCTTTCCTCTCTCCGTACCAACCAACAAGTCACGATCACTGTCACCATCGAGGTCCGTGAAAACGGGTGAAGCATTGCGGCCTCCCTGGTAACCCAAGTAGGTTTTGGTTTCCAGCAACCATTCCCCGTCTTCCGAACCGGTTTCATGGAGATAAAGTCTTAGTTCGCCTGCATGGTTGCCTATCACCAGATCTAGATCAGAATCTCCGTCGAGATCCAAAAAGGCAGGTACGGCTCTTTTCCCAACATCAAGTCCGCCGTAATTGGTCGTGACCAGTTCAAAATTCGGATCAAATGCAGAATCGTCTCTTTTCGCTTGACTCGCCTGGACAACAACTGCTGCAGTCTCCTCAAGTGCAACGGGTTCCTCTTCGACAATGTTCTGGGTCAATACCAGTTCTGATTCGGGAATTTCTTCAGTTTTCAGAACCCCGGTATTTTCCAGCAGGATAAGATGCCCTTCTTCGTCACCCATCAGCAGGTCGATTTTTTCGTCGCCATTGAGATCCGTAAAATAAGGAGAACTGAATGAAGGCACTCTCAGATCCTGCCATCTATCGGACTGAGCTTTCCAACCTTTCATAACCGAAGTGCCCGCAGCAGCAGTGTTAGTGTGAAGGCCTAAAAAACCCTCACGACTGCCCACCAGGAGATCATTTTGGTTGTCGGCGTTCCATTCAAAAAAAGCAGGCACCGCATGCCCCTTAGTGTTGACTCCAGCGAACCGGGTGCTTCGGATAACGAACATGGAACTTTCCTTGCTGCCCTGGTTTTCATAAAAGATGACCAGGCCTCGGCTGTTTCCCACGAAGAGATCCAAATCCCCATCGCCATCAATGTCAAACAATCTGGGAACGCTGTAGCTGCCCACATCGATCTGGGCCAGGTTGACGTCGGTCAAAGTCCATTCTGGTTTTTCAGCTGTGCCACGGTTTTCCATCAACTCAAGTCTACCCTGACGGTTTCCACTGATGAGGTCCAAGTCTCCATCTCCATCAAGGTCTCCCAGCGTTGGAGCACTATAACGTCTTTGATTTGGAGCAAAGACTTTCTGTTCCAGGGGCCACCAATCCGGTTCCTTCTCTCCCCGGTTTTCAAATGCGTAAAGGCGTCCTGAAGCACTTCCAAGGATCAGGTCGGATTTGCCGTCTTTGTTCCAGTCTGTCGAAAATGGAATCGCATGTCTCTCGGAAGCGGTCAGCCGATGGAGGCCCAGGAAATTCCGTGTATTGAGCCAGAGTTGATTGCGGGTGATCAACTGATTGGGTTCCTTTACCTCTGGTTCTGATGCTTCCACGGTAGTATTTGCTTTGTCTTTGCTCTCTTCTTCTGTTGTTTCAGCGGGAGCTTCTGAAGATGTTTCTGCAGTGGCATCTTTCTCAGTATTGGTATTGGCCTGCATCACAGGCTTTTTTTTCGCTTTCCCCTTAGTTTCAGCGGTCTCCGATTGAGCTAAAGGAGTGGAATTTAAACTCGTATCAGGACGCAACAGATAAGGCAGCAGCTGATCGAGTTCAGCAAGTTTTGATCCAGGGGGAACATCAAGAGCTGCGCCAAGAGGGAAAAGGCATTCAGGCATTCCTCTCAGTTGTTCGCAGGCTTCTTTGAGGATTCTTTCAGGCCCATCTGTGGGGTTAAGAAGAGTCAGGTCCATAGTTTTGATGGCTTTGAGACGGTCAAAGACCAGTTCACGATTTTCATAATAAATGATACCTGAAGTGGAGGTGCCGACGAATAGTTCGGGATAACCGTCTCCATTCATGTCGTGGAATGTAGGAACCGAAAGTCCTCCCGAATCAATGAACTGGAAATGATTCGATTCCAGATGCCAGTCTGGTTCGATCGGATTTCCTTTGTTCCAGAAAAAATCGAGTTTGCCGTTTGATTTTCCGATAACAATATCCAGATCCTTGTCAAGGTCCCAGTCCACTATGGCAGGACTGGCATCTCCAAGTGGAGATATGTTGGTGAGCATCAAAGGCTGGTATTTACAACGTTTGTCCGGAGGATTGAGTGGTTCAAATTCCTTGCAGAAGAGGGCATTGGTGGAAACACCTGAATTAAAAAAAATCATTACCCTCCCGTCTTTCAATCCAACGACCAGATCCTGAACCAGGTCTCCGTTCAGGTCGGCAAAACGCGGGACGCTGTTTCCAACAAAGTTCAAATTCATGTAAATCGGTGTCACCCGGAAGAATTTGGGCAAGAGTTTATTTCCTCGATTTTCAAAGAAAAAAATCTGACCGTCGGAGGATCCGACAAAAAGATCCATATCCCCATCGTCATCGATGTCAGACAGTTCAGGAGCAGCGTTCTTGCCAACATCCACAATTCGGTTCAGATACATCAATTGCTGGTTTGCATCTTTTTCTTCATGGATGACCTCGAAGTCTTCTGTTTCCAGACGAAGGCGTGGTTGCTTGGGAGTACCTTCATTTCGAAAAAAAGCCAGTCTGCCGTCTGCCTTTCCGATCAGAAGATCCTTGTCCAGGTCTCCGTCGATGTCGACGAATTTCATCTGACTTCGAGCAAAACTCCTTGCATAAATTAGCCGTTCCTGACCTTCCACCGAAGCATAATATTTTGGTTTCCAGAGGTAGGTAAGTGGCAGTTCGGATTGGGCTGAAAGCTGGTTCCAGGAAAAGGAAGAGAAAATCATCAACAGGAAAACCAGAAAGCTGATGATTTTTCCAGAGGATCGATCCTGAATCATGAATCTTGTTCGAAGAATAAAAGTTTCACGAATCTCTGCTCCCTTTTAAAAAACAAAAGCGGAGAAATTGTGTAAAAATCACTATCGGACTTGCAAACAGCAGGCCGATATCGGTGCTTTTGGTAAAGGTTTTGATTCAGAAAATAAAAAAATAATCCCTCAGGGAGGCCAATATAATCCATGATGGAGGAGGCATCTTTTTTTCGCCCCTCAACACTGCCGAAAATTGATGGTCCCTAGAGTTGGAAAAGCGTTATTCAGGAACAGTCTAGAGTTCCGGAGTAATTTTTTCCTGAAAGGATGCCCAGTTTTTTGTTGAAGGGCAGGCTGAGCAACAGATCGAGTTTGGAATCGTTATCGACATCACGAATCAAGACATCTGCAGGGGGAGAACCTCCAGCCTCAAGGGTGGAAGCGAAACGTGTTTCTGCATCATATACAACCTGGTTGCTGCTATCGAGTGTCGACTGGCTCAGAAGAATACCGATATCTCCAGTCAGCAAAGAAAGGCTTGAAGTGCTGAAATAGAAACGGTGAGCGATGACAAAATCCATCCTGCTGTCATTGTTGAAATCAGCAGCAGCAATACTGGTCGGGCCTTTTCCAATGCTGATCGTCTGGGGGCTGGAAAAAAATGCACCACTGCTTTGACCGTAATAAAGCGACAAACTGTTTCCCAAAAAATCGGCTGTGGCCAGATCCAGGTAGCCATCGCAGTTCCAGTCTCCGCTGATCAGGTCCCTGGGAGAACTTCCGGTAGTGGAAGGCTGAGTGGACTCTTTAGTGAAACTGCCACTACCGTTGTTTGTCCAAATTTCTATCTGGTTATCAGCCGATGCAAGTATGGCCAGATCTATGTCGCTGTCATTATCCCAATCCCCGCTGACGTTTTTCAGAGGTGTGTCTCCCACACTTAAATTATCGAGGCTGGTAAAACTTCCATTATCATTTCTGAGTAAGCTGATGCTGTTGCCTCCCCTATTGACCACACTGAGATCGGTATCGTTGTCCTTATCAATATCCAAAGATTCGAGGTGGATTGGAACATCACCCACGCTGACCGTTCCATTGTCAGTGAAACTGCCTGAGGAGTTGAGCAGGAATTTGACCTGGTCGAGATTTGCTTCAGCAGTAGCGAGATCGGTGAGATTGTCTCCATTAAAGTCGATAGCGATCAGGTGCTGCCTCCAGACTGTGGTTGCGGGAGTCAGGCTGGTGGAACTGAAAGGAAACTTTGTGCTTAGACTGGAGTTGTCCAAAAACTGGTAAAGCGTTCCGTCTACCAAGCTCGAGGTTCCTGATTGTTTTCGGGGATTGAGTACCATCAGGTCAGTCCGGTTGTCATTGTTCCAGTCCCCACTCTCGATGGTGGTCGGATTTTCTCCTGCTGAATACTCTAGTGGATTTTCGAAAACAGTCCCCATTGTCTCAGAGGGGGTTTCAGAAGTTGTTTCCTCAATACTTTCTGATTTGCATCCGCTGAGAATTATTATCACCATCATCGACTGAAGGACCGGAAAGGAAATCCAGGAAGAAATCCTTTTTCTTCGTTTCAGAGGATTCAGAATTTGGAGAATCATCCTTCAGAGGCCTCAATTTGGGAGACAAGCAACCCCTGGTAAAACAGCCCTTTTTCCACTTCATGATAATCCTGGATCAGTCCAAAATAACGATCCCAGGGAGGAAGAGGGAGCCGTTCCCTGCTCTGCTGGTAAAGAGCGGTTTCGGAATTACGCCAACGTTCCTGAAGGAAGGATTTGAGCTGGCTCTCATCACCTAAGCCCTCAAAGACGATCACAGGTGAACCCGCGCCATGGGCATAGAGTTCGAGGTGCAGAAGGATCTGTTCTCCTTGACCTTCCCTGAGCCGCTCCTCGATTGAAGCTGTTGCCTGAAAATCGATCTTGATCCAGTCCGCGAGGTCCAGAAGTTTTTGATGAACCCTTGCGTCCATTTTGTTGGTGTCATCGAGTACGAATCGGATTCCTAGATCTTCCGCCAGGGTACGAATGGTTGTCACATAATCTTCCGTAAGCAGTTCACTGACTTCAAAATGGAACATCTGCTGGCATTCGGGAAACAGTTGAAGCAGATTTTGCAATGCTCTTGGATAGTTCAGGTAATCGCCATCCACATTCTGAGTGAATACCAAAGAGGGAGCAGGGAAACCATCTTCTTTCATCTGTTTCAGTAGAAGACGGACGGTGAGAAAAGTAGCAATCAGGGTTGAAAAACGGAGCATGACAGAAGGGATTTCGAGTTCCTTGCTTTGCTCGGAAATTTTCACAAATCCATTTCCTTCCCGGTTGATGGCAAGCAATTCGAAACCTCGTGTAGGTGAATCAGATGATTCTGGAAGCAGAGAGTCGATTGCTTCGGCCTTGACTGAAATCCACTTCAGAAAATTCCTCCCACGCTCATTGAGATCTTCCCACTCGAGTGGCATCAGATGTTCGAGCAGTGCTCCGATCACTTCCGGGAAACAGGGGATGGGAAGATAAGGAGGAGCGAAGGCCACCACCGTTTGTCTCAGGTTTTCAGGGTTCAGCATCGCAGATAATTTTTCTGCGGTTGGTTCCTGGTTGAATTCCTGGTTCACGAAAGTTTTTTGGATTGTTGAAAGCTCGAGAGCGATTCAAGGCATGGTGGGGTCACTGCCCAGGGCAAGGTTGGCGAACTTGGTGTATTGACCAATAAAAGCCAGTCTGCAACCGCCTATCTCTCCGTTACGGTGTTTGGCCAGGTTGATTTCGGCAATGTTCTTGTCTTCGGTTTCCGAATTATAGATTTCATCACGGTAAATAAAAAGGATCAGGTCAGCGTCTTGTTCGAGGGCACCGGATTCCCTCAAGTCAGCCATCATCGGCCTTTTGTCAGCACGGCGTTCAAGATCACGGTTCAACTGGGAAAGGGCAATCACCGGCAGATTGAATTCTTTGGCGATGGCTTTCATCGACCGGGAAATGTCAGCGATCTCCTGTTCACGGGAATTCTGCTGACGGCTGCTCTGCATCAACTGCAGGTAATCGACGATGATCATTCCCAGTTCGGGATATTCCTCCTTGGCCTGACGTGCAACCTTACGGATGTGGTTGGGACTGATTCCGGACTGGTCATCGATCAAAAGAGGCGCTTCCATCATCCTGGAAGTTGCCTCCAGAAGTTTGTCCCAGTCATCCTGATCGAGATCTCCGACCATCATTTTCTTGTTGTTGACACTGGCTTCACTGCAGATCAATCTCATCGCAATGTGTTCCTTGGGCATCTCGAGACTGAAGATCAATACCGGAACGGCATGATGGGCTGCAGCGTTGAGTCCGATATTCATCGCCAGGGCGGTTTTTCCCATGGAGGGGCGTGCTGCCAGAATGACCAGATCACTTTGCTGAAATCCTCTGGTCATGTTGTCGAGGTCGATGAAACCGGAAGGGACACCGGTGATGAGCTGGGGTTGATCAGATAGTTTTTCAAGCAGCTCGAACTGGGTGAGTAGGATCTTCTTCAGGGGGTGATAACTCTCGTCTCGATAGCGAGAGTCGATGGACCTTAATTTTTCACTGGATTCAGCAATGAAGTCCGAAATGCTTTCTGCGCCCTCCTGGCCCTGTTGGGCAATTTCATGGGCGGTGGTGATGATGTCCCGTAGCTGGGCTTTTTCTCTGACGATTTCCGCATAGCTTTCCGCATTTTCTGCAACCGGAGTGGTTTCTGCAAGTTCCAGGAGGTAGTCCACACCTCCAGTATGTTCAAGCAGCTTTTGATCTTCGAGCCATCGCGAAAGGGTTAATTCGTCGATAGGTGCTTCATTTTCAGAAAGATCACGCATCCCGGAAAAAATCCTGCGGTGGGACATCGAGAAAAAATCCTCATCCCTGAGTATGTCCGCCATCTTGGGTAACACGGAATTATTCAGAATGACGGCCCCCAAAACAGCTTGTTCGGCCAGTCGGTCATGGGGCAGAAGGGCCTCGAAATCGGGTTTCCCTCGAGCTCCCCGCTGCCGGGATGCATAGGGTGCATTCCGTTGTTCGGAATCGCTGCTGGATTGAACGGATTTAGGATCCAGAGGCATGTACACACGGATAAGGTGATCATCCCGGGGCACTTCTAAAGAAAGCGCAGGGATTTGTTGAGGATACGATGTTGGAGGCAGATCTTCGTTTGAACTGCCTCTCACATCAATTTGTGAAGGGTATCACCTGTTTGTTTCTGAAGAAAGACTCTTCGGAAACAATTTATTAAAGAAACCTTCAAATCGCATTCCTTTTTGGAATGAAAAAGGGCAGGTTCCAGGAAACTTCGGCGCTTAGATCAGGCGCTGGCTTCCGTTTCCACACCGGTTTCCGTTTCTTGAGATTCTTCTGCGGAAGCTTCCACAGTTTCCGGATTTTCTTCTCCCGTTTCTGTGTCTTCGGAGGCTTCGGCTGTTTCTTCAGCAACCTCAGCAGCACCCGGTTCTATTTCTCCTATCACCTTGATACTCAGTGAGACTCGGACTTCGGTGTGAACCCGGATGGTCAGTTCATGACTCCCGACGTTTCGGATCGGTGCATGGAGAGTGACCACCTTCCTGTCGAAATCATAACCCTGATCTGTCAGCATTTGAAGGATGTCACGGATGGTTACCGAGCCAAAGAGGCGTCCGCCCTGTCCCGCTTTGCGAACGACTTCAAGTTGCAGTTCTTTGATTTTTGCTGCCTGTTCCTGAGCAAGAGCGATTTTCCCCTGACGAAGTTTTTCGAGATGGGTCAACCGATGCTGGAGTTCCTTGGATGCCCGGTTGTCGGCCAGCAAGGCTTTTCCCTGAGGGATCAGGTAATTTCGCCCATATCCTGCTTTGACTTCGACAGCATCCCCCAGTGAGCCCAGGTTGGCTACATCTTCGGTGAGGATCAATCTCATCTCGCCTCCCTGTGTGCTGGGTTGAACCGCTGGACTCGGGTGGATTCAAACTGTGGGACATAACCTGCGGTGTAGGAAAGCAGAGCCAGATTACGGGCCCGTTTGATGGCCAGCTGGAGTTTACGCTGATAAGAGGTAGAGACTCCGGAAATCCGGCTAGGAACGATCTTCCCCCCTTCTGTGACGTAGGGCTTCAGCAATTCCACATCTTTGTAGTCGATGCGCGTGATGCCGGCTTCCTTGAAAGGGCAGGATTTACGTTTTCTACGCAACAGGATACTGGCCGGTATTCGATTACGCCTCATTCTCAATTTTTTCTTTTTACGTGCCATGAGTTCTCCGTTATTAGGTTCTCAATGAAATTATGCTTCTGTTTTTTCAGTCTGGGTGGATTCGGATTTTTCTGAATCATCTTCCTTCACGGAGTTTTCCTGATCCTTTTCTGCAGAAGGTGTCTCTTCCGTTTTTTCAGTTTCTGCTACCGGTTCCGGACTTTCTTTTTTATCTGAGTCCGCATCCTTGTCCTTGTCCTTGTCCTTGTCCTTGTCCTTGTCCTTGTCCTTGTCCTTGTCCTTGTCCTTGTCTTTG
>NYUB01000033.1 GCA_002683785.1 Deltaproteobacteria bacterium | reverse complement strand
ACAAAATATTGGTTTAAGAGGAGTACTGGCTTCTTGTGGACTTCTAACTATAAATACAGATCAAGATGATATGCAGGAAAAATTCATGCCAAACAATAATTTAGATCATTACTACAACAAAAAATATGCTGCTTTTCAGCAAGCATACCCTCGCTTAGAACCCATCTACTCCATGTTATCGGATATTCCGAATTAGAATGTTTTGGGAACGGATACTATTTCCCCGTCTAGGCTTTGACGAAATCTGCGGTCAATCCTCTGAGTGTTACAATTTTAACTTAAATTCTGGGAATAAACTTAATTGCGGTTCATTAAAAATTCTGCTGGACCACTTTCTCCATACTTTTCAATTATATCTTTGGAACCCAATCAGTCATTTCTGATTGAATGTCAGCTATAATCTTAAATTTTAAACTTTTCAATTTGAAGGAGGATCATAGCTTTGAAAAACAATGGTTAAGAAGTTTCCATACCTAACTGAGTCCAATCTATGGTTGAAAAAGTCTACGGAAAAGGTCTCCAGGTTATTCATCTATAAAATCCCTATCCAGGTTGCCTCCCTCCCTGGCCCAGTTTAACCCTTTCTGATGCAGGCTTATTTTTAGGGCCAGGAGATGGTTCCATCGGGATGGCCATCCTCCCGAGACAGTTCACCTGCGGCGAGGAAGCACTGCAAAAAAATCAGGAGGCCTGTGCCTGCAGGCCCCTGCCTGATCCTCTTCAAACTTCCGGAACTCTTGAGATTTTTCATGAGTTTACGATTTTATTTGGGTTAGTCTTCCATTTCTTTATAGATTAAGGGCTTCAATTTTTTCGGCTATTTGCAACGGAAACCAAACGATGCATTTTGATTTCAGGTTGTGGAGATTTACCAGGGGGGTTCGTCCCAGGATCTTTTTTACGGTCCTTCTGGGCATTTTTTCAACCATTTTGGGAGTCGCACGACTGGCACTCCTCGGCTGGCTGATTGGTCTGATTTTTCAGGGTCAAAGCCTTTCAGGACTGGTGATTCCGATTGTTCTGACAGGAGGCTCGATCATCCTCCGAGGCCTCTTCGAGCATTGGAGAATCATGGTCGCCCATCATACGGCGGCAATGGTTCAAAAAACTTTACGGCAAAACCTCTATGACAAAATTGTTGAACTGGGACCGGGATATGCGGGAAGACAACGATCTGGAGAGTTGGTTCTTTCGATGGTTGACGGCGTCGAACAGTTGGAAACGTATTTCGGCGAATATCTGCCCCAACTCCTGATTTCAGCAATCACCCCCTTGCTGATTTTTTCTTTTGTTGCCTTCCTGGATCTGCCAGTTGCATTGACCCTCTTTATTGCTGCAATGATTGCCCTGGCGGCACCTTCACTCTGGCACAAATTTGACTTAAAAAAATCTCAAGATCGGCAAAAAGCCTATGCGGTTTTTGCATCAGAGTTTTTAGATGCAGTACAGGGGCTCGGGACACTGAAGTCCTTTGGACAAAGCCGTCCGAGGTCAGAATTTTTGACCGAAAAAGCAAGAGACCTTTTCCGTTCCACAATGTGGGTCCTTGCCACCAATTCACTTTCAAGAGGAATTACGGACACGTCCATTGCTCTTGGAGCTGCAGTCGCTTTAGGGCTTGGCGCCCATCGGGTGGCAAGTGATCAGATGGAACTATCATCCCTCCTGATCATTCTGATGATGGGGGTTGAAATTTTCCGTCCCATGCGTGATTTACGTTCCATCCTTCATGAAGGCATGGTCGGTCAATCTGCTGCTCAAGGAATTTACCGGATCCTTGATGCAGCATCACCGATTGATGAAAAACCTTTGACTGAAAATACAAACACGATCAGCCCTTCGATTGTTTTTGATTCGGTATCCTTCGGTTATTTGGGCCATCAAAAAGCAATACACGAGAAGCTTAATTTTTCGATTTTGCCTGGAGAAAAGGTCGGACTGGTCGGTGCCAGTGGTTCTGGAAAAACAACCATCGTGAAACTTCTTCTTCGATTTTATGATCCGGACCAGGGTTCGGTATTCCTAGGCGGTCATGACCTCAAGGATTTGAGACTGGACCAAATCAGGAAAGAGATTTCGGTCGTCAGTCAGGACACCTTCCTTTTTCATGGAACAATTGAAGAGAATATCCGCTTTGGGAACCCTAATGCATCGGACGAAGAAATCGTTGAAGCCGCCAAAGCAGCCAATATCCATGATTTTATCAATTCGCTTCCAGAAACCTATGCCTCATTGGTGGGTGAGAAAGGCATCAAACTTTCGGGAGGACAGCGCCAAAGGGTTGCCATTGCAAGGGCGGTTCTGCGTGACTCAAAAATTCTGATTCTTGATGAAGCACTCTCTGCAGTGGATGCAGAAAATGAAGCGATCATTCAAGAAGCCCTTGCCCGATTGATGAAAGACAAGTCGACACTGATTTTGGCTCATCGCCTCTCCAGCATCATTTCCTGCGACAAAATACTCGTCTTAGAGCAGGGCAAAGTCGTTGAAAATGGAACCCATCAGACCTTAATGGAACAAGGAGGGATCTATTCCAGATTAATGTTTCAACAAGCAACTGAAGGTTCGCATCAAAATCCTGAAGTTCATGTTTCACCAAACAGCCAAACCGAGAGACCTGCAAATACCTACTCCGATGAACACCTAACTCAGGAAACCGAAGGCATCGTTAAGGCTGAAGGACTTGATTGGATCCAGGTTATTAAAGCATTGATGGGCCATATCATGCCTTGGAAAAGAAGGCTGATCATGACTTTTGTATTTGGAGTCTTGAGAGTGGTTGCCTTCATTGGAGTCGGAGTTTTAAGTGCATTGATCGTCATGGCATTAAAGAACCAAACGCCTTTTGATGATTATCTGATCGCCTTGCTCATCATCGCTTCCATTTCAGGGATTCTTCACTGGCTGGAATCATGGGTGGCGCATGATATGGCGTTCCGGCTGCTCGCAGAGATGAGGATTCAGGTCTTCAAGAAACTGGATCAAATTTCACCCGCATATTTGGTTCGAAGAAGAACTGGTGATTTGATGGGGATCGTCACTCAGGATGTCGAACTGGTTGAATATTTCTTTGCCCACACGGTTGCACCGGCATTTGTCTCGGTTCTTGTGCCTCTGCTCGTCGTCCTGTTTCTGGCATTTACCCATCTATGGGTGGCTCTTGCTTTTATTCCTTTTTTAGTTTTTGTAGGACTCAGCCCGTTTTTGATGCGGAGGAATGTGGATCGGCTGGGTTCAAAGTCAAGAGAAGCTGCAGGAGAACTGGCGGCCCATGCGATTGATACCATCCAAGGACTGGCTGAGGTTGTCTCTTTCCAGCAGGAAAAAAATCGACGCGATGATTTTGATCAGCTTGGAGAAAACCATATTTTGATCCGCCTGCCGTTCTTTTCACAATTGACCCTTCAAAAAACCCTGCTCGAAGTCTTTACGGGTCTTGGTGGTCTGTCCGTTGTTTCAACCGGAGCATTTCTGGTAGGAAACCATTCTCTGGATTCAGGCATCTTGCCGCTTTTAACCCTCCTCGCCATGGCGGCGTTTCTTCCGGTTTCTGAAATTGCACAAGTCGGCAGGCAATTGGCAGACACGCTGGGTTCAACACGAAGGATTTATGCATTGGAACATGAACCCGTCACGATCAAAGATGGTCCCCAAAGATTCGCCAATAAAACCACCTCAGAATTGTCTCTTTCCGATGTTGGTTTTCATTATCCAGGCAGGGCACAAAAAGTTTTGGAACATGTGAGTTTCCGCATTCAAAGCGGGCAAACGGTTGCTTTGGTAGGACCTTCTGGTGCAGGCAAGACAACCTTGGCTCAACTGTTGATGCGCTTTTGGGATCCTTCAGAGGGAAGCATCCTGCTTTCAGGTGAAGATTTGAGAGAATATCGTCTTGAAGAACTCCGTTCCAAAATGGCTCTGGTCGCTCAAGATACCTACCTTTTCAATAGTTCCCTGAAGGAAAACATCCTGATTGCAAAACCCGATGCAAGTCACTCCGAAATTGCAAAAGCCCTTGAAATGGCCTCTTTATCAGAACTCGTTGAATCCCTGCCCAAGGGTTTTGATACCATGGTTGGAGAACGGGGAACGAGTTTATCAGGTGGTCAAAGACAACGCGTTGCCATTGCAAGAGCCTTCCTGAAAGATGCACCCATCCTGATTCTTGATGAAGCAACTTCACATTTGGATGCTTTAAGCGAAAGTGAAGTCCGTGGTGCTCTGGACAAACTCAAAGAAGACCGTACCACCATCATCATTGCACACAGGCTTTCAACCATACGGAATGCCGATCAAATTATTGTTCTTGATGGAGGAAGCATTAAAGAATCAGGGAACCATGATCAGTTGTTGAAGAATCAGGGACTTTATTCTCAACTGGTCTATAAACAAATGAATTTCTTAAACTAATCCCCTCAGGATTTTATTCACCTGTTTGATTGTTCGTATTTGCAGTTCTGGACTCCTGGTAATATACAAAGAGCCCTGCAAAGACAATCAATGCGCTCCCGATTAGAGTGTTGAGGGTCGGGACTTCCTCGAACATGATGAAACCAAGGATGCCCACAAAAATCAGTTTGGTGTAGTTGAATGGTGCAATCAGAGAAGCCTGCGCCCTTCTGAATGCGCTGACCATACAGAGGTGGGCTAATGCTCCCAAAATTCCAGTGCCAAAAAATAAGATCCAGTGTTCTGTTCGGGTTTCATTCCAGAAGAAAAGCACGATGATTGAACTCCAAACAACCCCGCCAAATCCTGTATGGAACAGGATTGTTTGCGTCCTGTCATTGCTCGTGATGACACGTGTTGTTATTTGATAAAATGCAAAAAATACGGCTCCTATCAAGGGCATGATTGAAGACCAGTGCCAAATCCCTCCACCAGGCCGGATGATAATGACGACACCAATAAGACCGGCAACCACGGCAATCCACCGGTGAGTACCTACTTTTTCATTGAGTAGGGGGATGGACAGTATCGTTATAAAAAGGGGTGCCATAAAACCTATCGCAGTTGCATCTGCTATGGGCATGTAGGTTAATCCTACGAATAACGACATGATCGAACCTACCAGGCAGCCTGATCTGAACCAATGCAAGCCCATCCGGTTCGTATGGGCGAGTGCTCTGAATCCCAATCGGCGAAAAACAAAGTACAAACAGAGCGCTGCAAAAATTCCAACAAAATAACCCCATACCAGTTGAACGGCATGCAATTCATCGGTAAATACTTTGCAAAAGGAATCAACCAGAGAAATCAAAAACATTGCGGTAATCATGAATAAAATTGCCAGACTAGGTCGAGATTCTTCAAATAAAAGAGGATTCTTCAATGTCTCTCCATCAAATTTCTTCATTCCTCAATTGTGCATCCTCATCAAAATCAACACCAAGAGGGTCGGCAGAAGTCGTGTCGCTAATATCCCAGCATTTGCTTTGAAGAGGTTCCACTTTCCAGAAACAGAACCTTTTAAAGTAAATGCCTTCAATATTTGAATTTTATGGTTTTATAATCTTGTGTCTATAAAAAAAATAACCCAATCATCCCTGCGGATTCTTGAGTTTCACCTTGTTTAACAACAACAAATATTTCAGCTGATGAGATGTGTCATCCATGGTTCGGGAGGAGTTGGCGGTTATTTTGGAGCATGCTTAGCCCGTGCTGGTCATGAGGTCTTTTTTATCGCCCGGGGAGAACATTTACAGGCGATTCAGAAGGATGGACTCTCTGTACAATCCCATCAAGGTGATTTTCATATCGAAAATCCAGAAGCAGGACAAACCTGTGATCCGAATTTTAATCCAGATCTGGTGATAGTCGCAGTAAAATCCTGGCAGCTTCGTGATATCAAAGATGAAATAAAAAAATATTGCACTCCGAAAACACGGGTTTTACCTCTTCAAAATGGAGTGGATGCTTCTGATATCCTGGCAGGTTCACTTGCTAAAGAAACCGTCCTTGGAGGTTTGACCAAAATTTTCAGTAAAATCGAAGCCCCTGGCGTCATCAATCATTTCACAGGAGCAACCTATATAGGTTTTGGAGAATATTTCCGTGAACCTCCATTTCCCAAGGCCCAAGATAACATCAGTGACCACTGTCGAAATCTTGAAAACCTATTAAATTCAACACCAGGAATTGATGCAGAAGCTTTCTTGGATATCAAAAAGGAACTATGGCGGAAGATACTGCTGTTTGCACCCACCAGTGGTATCGGGACTATAACAAGGACTCCGAATGGAGTTTTTCGCGAGATACCTGAAACAAGAGAAATGCTGATCAATCTCATCCATGAAATCATCATAATTGGTCAGGCAAAAAACGTAAATATTGCAGAAGAAGATTTTAATTGGGCTATTTCAACGATTGACGGAATGGCACCAGAATCGAATAGTTCGTTATTTCGTGATATTCAATCAAATCGACCCTCTGAACTCCATTCAATCCATGGATATCTTGTGAAAGAAGCTGAACAGTTATCAGTCCATGTTCCAACACTCAGATTCATCTATCATAGTCTTATTCCTTCAGAGTCATTAGCACGTCAGGCTTGAGTGAAATTAAAAATATGTTTTTAAAAAACAAATTTATTTTTCATTCATTGACGCTGCTTATTTTTTTTCAATACACGGGTATCTCAGCAAATCCTGGTGATGAATTTTACTGTCAAGTTATTGAGAATGTCAGTGTTTTGGCAGAAAATGGAAGGATTAAAAAATACCGATTATTCGATTTTCAATTCAAACAGAAACTAGAGGTGATCGAATTTGGAAAGAAAGGATATTTTGGTGGAAAGATTTTTAAAATTGAACAACAAGGAGAGAATGTTTTTAGAAATTATGACAGCCATCCTTCATTAATTTTTTATGAAGGAAAATTCATTTACTCAAGTACGGATCTTAATGAAGCAAAAACGATCATTGCACATTGCACGGTTGAATGATCCAGACGATGTGTGATCGTGAACTCGGACCGTTTCACTTTGTATTTGATTCTTCACGGACTTTCTCATTGGAGGAATCAAACCGTTTGAAGTTTGTGGTGCCATCCCGTTCGATTTGTTCAACCAAAGCGACTTCCCAGGTCAGGTATGCTTTCATGGCCTCATCAATGGCATCCGTTCTCTGATAAGGTTTATACCATACATCCTCAGACAGTTCTCCAGCATCAAGATCATCTCCTTGTTCCAAGGTGTAACCTGCAAGACGCCAGGCCTCAACTCCTCCATCTAGAACAGAGATAGTTTTACCAGCTTTGTGACCAACATCTTCTGCAGTCAAAGAGGCGAATGCACCATCGGGTGAGGTGAGAAGGACCTGGCTTTCTTCAGTCTGATTTTCAAGCTGCTTTGCTAGAATGCTTCGTGAAGTCCTTTTTGCACCAGGCAGATGTCCTTCTCTNAATTCCAGACTGTCTGCAAGGTCGAAAATGGAAACACTTCCTCCGGTTATCATTTGATTTGCCTGTTCTGCAGAAAGTTTGGGAGAACGCGTTTCTTCCAGACCCAAAACCTTCCTTGGCGGTTTTCCTATTTCAAGATCATCATTCTCCAAACCTCCTTCAAGAACATACACTTCGTCCCATCCCATCTGGATCAACCAGGAAGCCGTCATTGCGGCACGGACGCCTGTATCATCGATGAGAACCAACCGGGCATTGCGTACTCCAACAAATTCATCAGTGGCCTGAACTAATTGACCTCCGGGTGCAGACTGGGATCCGGGTAGATGTCCTGATTCGAATTCTTCTGGAGAACGGACATCCAGAAGGAATAGTGAACGTTCCTGTGACTGATCCTGAAACAACTGAAGTTTGGAAAGACCAATTCGCCGGACTCCATATTTTGTGCGGACGGCATCTGCCATTTCCTTGGAACGTTGAAGTCCTGTCTTACTGACATTGGGTGCCGATCGGACCTGTCCCTTTTCAAGTTCAAATCCAGCAAGATGCCAGCCCATGGTTCCATCCTTAAGAGCAACAACAGGGTTCGGGATCCCTGCGTTGATCAATGACTGGCAGCCAATGATACTGCGTGTCCTGCCGGCACAGTTGACAACGACCAGGGTTTTCGTATCAATACTGGCATCCGTAACCCGGTAGACCAACTCTGCTCCTGGACAACAGGATGCTCCAGGAATATTCATTTTATTGAATTCTGACATGGGTCTGCTGTCGAGTATCACCAGCTTTTCACCAGCATCGATTTTTGCTTTGAGTTCATTTGCAGATACATGTGGAGTTGAATATTCATGTTCCACGAATTCACCAAAGGCCTTGCTCGGGACATTGATTCCAGAAAAAATCTCATATCCTGCCTCCCTCCAGGCTTGGATGCCTCCTTGAAGAATCTCCAAATTATTGTAGCCGAACGGTAAAAGCCGCTCTGCCGCCTGATCNGCCAACCCGCTGCCTTCATCACAGAAGACGATCGGGGTTCCAAGTCTTGGCACCAGTTGATCAAANACGAGTTCCAGCTTATCCAGCGGGACCGAAACCGCAAAAAGAAGGTGGGCTTTTGCAAATTCACCCGTGGTGCGGACATCGATCAGGGCCAACTCCCTGCCTGCTATGATCCTTTCTTNTAATTCATCTGCTGAAATGGTCTTCATTCTTGATTTCTTCAATCAGGCAATGAACTGCAATTTTATGCAGAACATTTTAGTTCATTGTCACATTTTTTTTTAACCAATGATTACTGTATGCCTGCATTGTTTTTTTCGAACTGCAGCCATTCTTCAAGATTGCGTCCAAATGGAATCATGACATTTTTTTGATAGGCAGGACGTTCCACTAAACGTTGGTACCAGTTTTCAATACATTCAAATGAAGGACGCTCTATGTCCATTTCAAAATAGCGATACATCATTGCACCGATGCTTATGTCTCCCATACTGAATTTTGAACCGACCATGTAATCATTATTTTTTAAATGGTGATTCAGTTTTTCAAAAATTTTAGAACACCCCTTGAGACCTTGTTCAATTTGATCCGAATTCGATTTTTCAGGTGGTGACCGGACTTTGTTCAAAAANATCGGCATAAACACGGGATAAAGACTGCTGGTTTGAAAATCCATCCATTGTTCAGCCAGTGCAATCGATTTGGAGTCCTCCGGATAAAGAGTATTTGCACCATATTCCCGTGACAAATAACGAACACAAGAATTTGATTCCCATAANACCAGATCTCCGTNTTCAATGGTTGGAACCGTTCCNGATGGATTTAATTTGAGATAATTCGCATCCACTCCAAACGAACCTGCGACATCATAACGTTCAAATTCAAGATTCATTTCACCAATAGCCCACATAACTTTTTGGACATTCACAGAATTTCTTCTACCCCACACTTTTATGGTCATTTCACTCTTCATGTTTGTTTATGAAAAAAATGATTAACTTTGAGACGGTCATCAGCGACACATCCAAACCTTGGCCACATCCTTTACAGTTGCCGGCTTTGTTGCCAATCTGCTCCCTTTTTTGCGCTCCTTTCAATCAAACGAACAAAGTTATGATGTTTTGTCTTTAATCCAGGCATCCAACACCGGAAGAAGTTTTGTGGTTGTTGGNGCTTCCCTGAAGAAAAAACCATAACGTGAAAAATACGTTGATGCTTCCACTTGGTTTGCCAATGGTTCGTCTTTGAGCAGGCTCCGGTTTATGCCAATCAGCAAAGGGGAACCTTGTTGTGCGTCCAGTTGTTCCAACCGACTTTTGAGGGGGATCAAGTGCCATTTATGGAACAGTTCCAAGGAAACTGATTTTCCTGAAATATGCGTCAACAGATAATCCGGAAAGCAAAGTGATTCTCCAACGAGAGGTACAAAATCCGAGGAAGAAGTCAGTTCCCATTCAGGCAATTTGTTTGAAACTTGTTGACTGAACATCTGAATTTCATCAGGAACATAGGCTAGGAACTGGCGCAAATGAGAGCGTATACCACATGACTGATCCAGATGTAAACTGTGAACCTGATTTTTACGAATTCTGACTTGTGCATCAAGCTCCCATTGGGGGTGAAGCAATATGGNAGCAAAAAAACTGGCGAGATTTAAACCGTATTTCTGTGTTTGCACAAACAGGCTCAGGGGACCGTCAATCTCCAGCACGAGTGTCTTATTATATTTTGGATCCTGGGTGATATTTGCCAACAATTTATTGAAACGTAAATATTTAAGCAATTGCCTCAACTTCGCTGGTCCGCTTTCAGGCAAGGTCACTGTCATGCCTTCACATCGAAGAAGCAACCCCTGGACCTGAGCGCAATTGTAGCGGTGCAGCAGTCCTTCGGCGGTCATTTTCCGGAAGTCCAGGACTTGTTGGAAGGGCGGCAGGTCTCCATACAGTCTGTCCCCCAACTCTTCTGCAGGCATCCCCATGGCCTGGGTCATCTGACTTTGATAACTTGCTAAATCTCCACCATCTCCTTTCTCCAATCCCTGAATGACNGNTTCTTCATTTTGCCNAAGCAGTAAAGAGGAATTTCTGAATACCTTCTCTCGGAGCTCAATCAGTTCCTTGTTAAGTTCAGTGTCAAATTCGGTACGGTCCAGCAATAGTTTTTCTAAGCCCCTACCCACCACAGCATTTGACGGGAATCCCTCAAGGACCTGTTTGGTGCAATCCTCGAGGGTCTCCCGGACTTCGCCTACATTTGCAGAAAAAGTCTCCACCAGTTCTTCTGCAATTTCCAAAAGACTTTGTGCTTTCGGGTCAATGAATTTCGGCAGAATTTTACCCCGATTCGTCCTATAGCGCAGCAGTTCCTTCGTAAGCACGGTGTTTTCTGCGTCGTTGATTGGTAAAATATTCCCCGGTATTTTGGGAGACCAGTTCATAAAGCATTGCCTGCTTTCCAGGGCGTGCACGAAGAATTCGTCCCAGACGCTGGACGTGCTCACGTATACTGCCACTACCCGAAACAATNATGCCTACATTGGCATCCGGAACATCGACTCCTTCGTTTAATACTTTCGAGGTGATTAGAACCGGATACTCTCCTGTTCTGAACGCNTTCAAAAAGGCCTCCCGTTCCAGAAGTTTGGTGTGATGCGTCAGTACAGGCAGAAGAAATCTTCTGCCAATGCGGTAGGCCATTTCGTTGTCTTGTGTGAAAACCAGTATCCGATCTCCCTGATGCTTTCGGATCAGGTTCCACAAACGTTCTAATTTTGCTCCAGAAGCCTGACTGAGTTTTTTTTGCAGCAAATAAGCCTGGAATGCTTGACGGCCTTCCGGACTTTCACTGATTCTTCGTAAAAAAATGGACCAGCCATTCGGATGTTCAAAATTAATACGGGCTTTCCTTAGAAATTTGATGTAGCACTCACGGGCCATTTCGTATTTTTCACGATCTTCGTGAAGCATTTCCACCTCGACCGTTTTCACTTCGTAGGGCGCCAAGCTGCCTCCGCTCAATTCGTCAATGTGGACCTCGTAGCAAAGGGACCCACAAAGCTCGTAAAGCACTTCTTCTTTTTTATCCGCACGCTCCGGGGTTGCAGTCAATCCAAGCCGGAAAGGGGCGATGGAGCCTAGTGCGGTAAATTGATATTGCTCACCCGGCAAGTGGTGACATTCATCAAAAACCAGCAGCCCAAAAAGATTCCCATGATGTGGAACGTGCAACAATGCAGAGTCATAGGTGGCCACTGTAATCAACTGGACGTCATTGGTGCCGCCTCCAAATAATCCAATAGGAGTGTCAAAAAATTCACTCAAGACCTCTTTCCATTGTCTCATCAAATCAATAGTCGGCACATGTATCAGCGTCGGACGCCCTATTTTCGCGATCAGCATTACAGCCAATATAGTTTTCCCAGCTCCTGTCGGCATGGTCACCACACCACGCTTTTCAGACATCCATGCATTGGCTGCTTCACTCTGAAACGAACGTGGTTGAATTTCTTTTTTCAGAGAAAAGTTTTCTGCAGAAAATTTTCGGGCATGATCCTGATACGAGATGTTTTGCTCCAGCAAAGCAGAGACAAGCTCACGATAATTTAGTGCAGGAGCACGGTAGCAACTGGTGCGTTCATCCCAAACAATTCCATCAAGATGTTGGACGTGTTCTTCTTCCACACCCTTCAGCAGGATCGTTCCTTTGTCAAAATGCAGACTCAGATTCATTCTGAAATGATTCTTTGTTTATGGGACTGGTGAAGATTCATTTTCTAACAAGAACTCCGTTTCGATTTCCTTTTCCNCGAGTCATCCTNAAACCCGTNTTGCNGGCAATCTCCATCCTCTGATCATTGTTAAAACACNNGNNACAGNNGTTTGAANNAAATCNGTTTTCCANATGAATTACAACTTATCTTTCTTCCTGCTTCCATGGATCCGCAAGGACTCCTTGGACCGTTGATGAAATCACGATGCTATCCGGGTTAAGGATACACATTGTGACCGAAAACAGGCATCTGCTTTTCAAAGAGCATAAATCTGTTATCATCTTTTGGGTCAGGTTGGATGTGGCACACCTCTCTATCTTTATGAGGGGGAAAGGTGATGCTGCTCAATCCATTGGTTCATATTGCCAGGCTTGGAGTTTCACTCAAGCAGGAATGTTAGTAAATCAGCGGTATTGAAGCTTTTGACGTCACAGTGATGTTGAGAGAAAGATCTGCTCGTCAAAAACAAAGATGGAGATTGATATGAAAAATGATATTTGGTTTTTATCCAGACGTTTTTTTACTGTCGTTTTCGTGGTTTTCTTTTTGAGTTTAGGTTCAGCAATCGCAAAACCTGAACCACCTCCTGAGATGCAGGCATGGTTGAAAAAAGCAGAATTGGGAGCTTATGAACCCAGCAAGGAAAACTGGGATGAGATTGTTAAAAAGGCCACCGAAGAAGGAGAAGTGATTGTTTATACCTCATCGGGCCGTATCCAAAAACTGGTCAAATCATTTGGGAAGGTCTACCCCGGGATTAAATTAACGGTTCATGACCTTGGGTCCACCAAATCCGTTGAGAAGACCAAACGTGAGCAGCAAGCAGGAATATACAATGCTGATGTCGTCACAACAGGAAATTCCGGGCAAGTCATTCATGAAATGTTGAACAAGAATCTCCTGGTCAACTATGTCCCACACCATTTCAAAAGCCGTATCCCCAGAGAATACCGTGAGCCTCTTTTAATAAGAGTCAATGAAGCAGTGGTGTTTTTTTACAATATGGAAGCCTTTACCAACGGTTCCCCGGTCACCAACATTTGGGAATTCACTGAACCCCGATTCAAAGGTCGGGTCGGCATGAAAAACCCGATGTCCTCAGGTTCCACCTTTATGGCGGTCATGACTCTGATTCAGCATCCTCAGGAAATGGCGGCTGCATACAAACGTTACAAAGGAGAGGAGATCAAACTTTCAGATGGGGTTCCGGATGCCGGATATGAATTTTGGGCACGGATGTTAAAGAATGATATTGTCATCTTTAAATCAGGATCCAAATTGGCCGCGGCATCAGGAAAAAAAGGTCAGAAAAACCCATTGCTCGCCTTTGCTAACATGACCTATATCGCCCGCAACGACTCCAAGGGTTTTGTGAATGCCATCGTTCAAGATCTTGATCCTGTTGCAAAGCTGCTCTATCCCACATTCACTGCGATTGCCCGGCAGGCACCCCATCCGAATGCTGCAAAAGTGTTTACCGCGTTTGTCCTCGGAAGCACGGAGTTGAACAAGAACTCGAAACTTTCCAAACCCTACACGAAGGGAGCCAGTTCGGATTTGCTTTTGGGCCTTGCTCCTTATTTTGACCCTGGCACAAGAAGCCCGCGGAATGATGTTCCATCACCCGAAGGTGGAGAGATCTGGGATGAAATGAAGGAATGGCATGTTGATGCGGATTTTATGTGGAAACAGGGTGCAAGAATCCGTGATTTCTGGATTCAACATTCGAGCATGTGAGCCTGCTGCAACCCATGGAACAGATTAATCTAAGAGGCATCAAGAAGTCGTATGGCAAAGAAATGGCCGTGCAGGATCTGGATCTAACGGTCAATCCTGGAGACTTTCTGACCATCCTTGGTCCATCGGGTTGTGGTAAAACTACCATGCTTCGTGCTATTGCCGGACTGGAAGAACCCGACGAAGGGGAAATCCAGTTTGGTGATAGAATCGTTTTTTCACGCCGGCAAGGGGTGATTATTCCTCCTGAAAACCGAAACGTGGGTTTCATCTTTCAAAGCTATGCCTTGTGGCCTCATATGACGGTCGAGCAAAACGTAACACTTGCTCTTAAAGAAAAAAAACTCAGCAGTACCGAAGTTGAATCACGTCTCAAGAAATCTTTGGAAATGGTTCAGATGGAACCATACCGCAAACGCTATCCTTCAGAACTGTCAGGAGGGCAGCAGCAAAGAGTTGCGGTTTCACGCCTGATTGCCCTTCAGTCAAAAATTCTTTTAATGGATGAACCATTGTCCAACTTAGATGCCAAACTGCGGACTGAAATGCGTGCCGAGTTGAAACGCCTTCACCGAGAACTGGAAGCGACAACGGTCTATGTCACTCATGATCAGACCGAAGCCCTGACGCTTTCGGATATTGTCGTGGTCATGAACAAAGGCTTAGTCATGCAAAGTGGGACTCCCTATGATATCTACCATCATCCAAATAATATATTTGTTGCTGAGTTCATTGGAGATCCCCCCAATAATTTTTTTGTAGGTGAAATAGTCGACAAAGACGGTCAGCTTCTGCTGGACTGCCAGGAGATTGTCTTCCCCATGAAGAAACAGCCTTCTTCAGACTCACAAAAGGTCATCGCAGCGGTTCGTCCAGAAAACATCAACGTATCTTTTCAGGAGCAGAAAGACTGGTTGAAAGTCACTCTGAAATCAGTCCAGCCGACGGGTGCAAATACGATCCTGCAAGTTAAACACGGCAACACTGAAATCACCCTATTGCAGCCTGAATTCATCAGGATGAAACTCGATGAGCCCTTATGGATCCGTTTTTATCCTGAAAGTTTGAATTTCTTTGATGAAGAAACAGGAAAAAACCTTCACCTCTGAGTATTTTGTTCCAATAAAAATCCCAGCTTTTTATTCAAAAACAGGCCGCCGATTTGTCCAAGTCTCATCTGACCTACTTTTTTTATAAATTAATCAACCGTCCTCATTTAGTCCTCGGATTTGTTTGTCTGGTGATCCTTGGTTTTCTGGTGTTGACGCCCTTAATGGAAATCATCAAGGATTCTCTAAGCGTCCAAAGCTACGACATTGCCTATCTGCCTGAGGCAGAAATCGGTGAGTTCACTCTTTTTCATTACGAACGGGTTTTTGCAGGCCCGCTTTCCAAAGCCCTTTTAATCAATCCTCTGCTCAATAGTATTGCGATCGGCGTTTGTGTGACCCTGATTGGGGTCTCCATCGGGACGATCCTAGCGTGGCTGATTGTCAGAACAAACATCCGTTATAAAGGCGTTTTTGGCGCCCTGGCCGTAGTGCCCTACATGATGCCTTCCTGGGTCTTGGCATTGGCCTGGCTGAGCCTGTTCAAAAACGATCGCATCGGTGGTGCCGAAGGCATGTTCACTTATTTTTTTGGAATCCTGCCCCCCAATTGGATTTCCTATGGTTTTTTCCCGATCGTCGTTTGCCTTTCTCTTCATTATTACGCTTATGGCTATCTGCTCATGTCAGGGGCACTGGCAAGTGTCGACTCGGAACTGGAAGATGCTGGTGCTATTTGTGGAATGAATCGCCGTCAAAGGATGCTGCGGATCACCATCCCGTTGCTGTTGCCTGCCCTTGGTTCAGCGATTGTCCTCACATTCATCAGGATCCTTGGAACCTTTGGAACTCCGGCACTACTGGGTTTGCCCGTTCGTTTTTATACATTCTCCACCCAGATTTATGCTTCTCTCAATGCGAGTAATAACGGTGATGCATATGTCCTGGCCTTGGTTCTGATTGCCACTGCGATTACATGCATCTGGATCAACAGCAGGGTTTTAGGGGTACGCAAAAGTTTCGTCACCCTGACGGGAAAAGGGTTCCGATCACGCGAGATCGATCTGGGCGCCTGGCGTTGGTTGGCAACCTCAGGAGTGGCATTGTTCCTGACGGCTACCGTTTTTCTGCCGCTCCTGATCCTTTTGTGGGAATCACTCTTGATTGTCCCAGGTGACTATCATCTGGAAAATTTTACTTTGGAATACTGGATAGGAGACGGCAGCATCGACGAAACCTATGGTGAACCAGGTGTTTTTCAAAGTGATAATATCCTCCGTTCCCTTTGGAACAGTATTAAACTCGGGCTGTCTGCGGCCTTCTTCAATGGGATCATTGGATTGCTGGTGGGCTATGCGGTCGTACGAGGCCGAGGAACCCTGCTGTCAAAATGGCTGGAAGGGGTAGCTTTTGCCCCCTATATCTTCCCCTCCATCGCCTTTGGCGCCATTTACATTGGAATGTTTTCAACCTCCTGGGGACCGGTTCCTGCACTCTATGGAACCTTTACCATTTTAGTATTGATCACGGTTGTCAAGAACCTGCCATTCACTTCACGTACAGGCATTGCTTCGATGCTTCAGATTGATAAGTCCATCGAAGAAACGGCGAGGGTCCAAGGCATCGGATGGATCAAACGAATGGTACGAATCGTGATACCATTATCATTCAGTGGATTGGTTTCAGGAATGTTGCTTACTTTCATCACAGCCATGCGTGAACTCTCTCTCATCATCCTCCTCATTTCTCCTTCCAACATGGTCCTGACGGGTTTGTTATTCAACTACAATGAACAGGATATGGCGCAGCATGCAGGTGCTGTGACGCTACTGCTGACGGTTATTATTATCTCTGGAAGCATCTTAGCCCGAATGGTTTCAGGAGGTTTTGGACTGAGTGCACTGAAAAATGGATGAGGAGAAGATTTGGAATTATTTCTGATACGACACGCCGAATCCAGAAACAACATCCGTAAAAGTGACCAAGAACGTGTTTCAGATCCGGAACTCACAGACAATGGGCGTCTACAGAGCATTCATCTCGCAGAGTTTCTTCAAAAAGGCCTGCACCTTTCCAGGGCCGAGTATGAAAAACATAAAAAACCATTGGATCAGATCTATTGCAGTGCGATGAAACGATCCCTGGACACCGTCAATCCGGTTGGTGTTGCAATCGGACTCAATCCTGAGGTGTGGCTGGATATCCATGAAGTGGGAGGAATCTATGAATTCAACTCTGATCTCACGAAAAAGATTGGACGTTCCGGATTGAATCGGAAACAGATCCAACATTTTTTTCCTGAATATATTCTACCTGAAGCGCTCAAGGATGAGGGTTGGTGGAATAAGGATGCAGAAATTCTTCCAGAATTGAGTGAACGCGTGGAAAGAGTCATCAAAACCCTGAAGGACAGGGCTGAAGAGAATATTCGTATCGGGTTGGTCGCACATGGGGGTTTTATCAGCAGTTTCTTATGTACCTTATTTCATTTAAAACCTGCAGAGGGTACGGCCTTTCAGAGTTATAATTGCAGCACTTCTCGAATCACATTTGAAAAAGATGAAAAGATTACGATTCAATATTTGAATTTTTTTGATTTTTTGCCTGAAAACTTAAGGGTCTCCCGTCCCAGATGTGAAATTTGAGGGAGGAGCATGACTCAAGAAGACAAAGATTCCTGAAACTTCCAACCCTGAAAAATGGAATCATGCTGATGAATGCGTCATCATGAAGGCCTGAGTTTCGATGTCTGTAACACCGTTCCTTTCCTCGGTTAACCCCCACCTCCAAGGCATCAACGTCCAATGAATCCTAGGGTGTTCTGAATCAGCAATATCTTTCAATTCCTACAATTTGAGCATCAGAGTAACGATCTCCATGAGCAAATCCTGGAGGAAGTATTCTGTGGATTTGATTCCGGTCTTCATCGCTGAATTGAATCTCATCAGCATTTCCCCAGTGCGAAAGATGATCTGCGCTCCGGGTCCCAGGAATAGGGATCAAATGATCCCCCTGATCCAGAACCCATGCCAGCGCAGTGCCCGAGGTCGTCCATCCTCTGGAGTTGCAAAACTCTCTGAAACGCGCAATGTAGTCGCAATTTGCATTAAAATTAGGCTGGATGAAACGTGGATTGTTCTTTCGGAAATCATTCTCACCAAACTGACTGGGATCCGGGAATTCTTCCCCGAATATTCCTCTTCCAAGCGGTGAGAAAGGGACAAAGGTCACCTTCAACTCTTTGCAGGCCTGGATCATTCCAAGCTCAGGATACCTCGTCCAAAGCGAGTATTCATTCTGGACTGCCATGACGGGATGGACCTTGTGGGCCCGTCGCAGCGATCCTGGAGAAATTTCTGAAAAACCAAAACCTTTGATTTTCCCCTCTTGTTTAAACTTCACTAGGGTTTCAACCACTTCTTCAATCGGAATCGACCAGTCACGCCGATGAATATAATACAGATCAACCGAATCCATCTTCAGACGTTTGAGGGATCCTTCCAGAGCTTTCCTTAATCCATTTTCAGAATTATCATTTTCCCCGCGCTTGCCTCCAACGACGATTCCTCCCTTTGTCGCAATTTTGAAGGTATAGGAACGGTCTTGTTGATAGTCTCCGATCAACTCCTCAGACAATCCCTTCCCATACACTTCTGCCGTGTCAAGAAAATCAATTCCATGGTTTCTTGCATGATCCAAACAGGCGAATGTTTCCTTTTTATCGCTGGGTCCATAAAACCCACTGAAACTCATGCAGCCCAATGCAACCGCGGATACCTCAAGTTCGTTATTTCCTAATTTTCTTTTAATCATGGTTCACTTCGTTTGATGTTCATTAACAGAATCAAAACAATGATGAATTCAAACACTCAGATAATCGTTTGGTAAAAGCAATTAATTAAAATTTGTTACCATTGACATTTAGATTTTTTATTTAGGATGATATTTTCTGAATTGGATTGTTAATAGAATCATTCTTTATAAAGTCCATGCTCATCGACTGGAAAGAAAATCCTGTGCTTCTTGATCATATTATGCTCTTTTCCTACAATCCAGATCGGCTGGCAGCATTTTATCGAGATTGCCTCTGTATGACTATGAGCCGGCATAACTCCTTAAAAAACTTGGGAATAAAGGCATGAAACTTTTGATTTCCAAAGGTGAATCACGAAAACTGGGTTTTGGTGCTTTTGTTTTTTCAGATGAAGTCCTACTCACCATGTTTCGCGAAAGTCTAGGTCAATGCGGGTTTAATCTGAAACCTTCACCCAGTCCAATCTTTACCGACTCATCCTTTTNTCTATGATCCTGATGGAAACTGCATCGTCTTTGGAACAGCTTNATCAGGAGAAAAANGAAATGGTATGACTGCCAGATTGCAACNCCTAGTAGTAGNAACTGATGAAATAGAANCCATGATAAAATTTTATCACCATGGTCTTGGGTTCAGTGTAACTGATCGTGTTGAAGATGAAGAAGGAGTCCTCAGGGCATGTTTTTAAAACANTGACAGCGAACACCATANTTTCGCTATTTTCANAGCACCTGAAAAACGTTTGGATCATCACGCGTACGAAGTTGGGGAGTNGAATTTGGTTCGANNCTGGGNCGATCATTNTTCCACATACGATATCAAAATCGTCTGGGGTCCTGGTCGNCATGGACCAGGAAANAATCTATTTTTCATGGTTCATGACCCTGATGGAAACTGGGTTGAAATATNTGCAGAACTGGAACAGTTGATAAAAGANANAGAAATNGGCATCTGGCCGCATAATNAAAAATCTTTGAATCTCTGGGGACCAGGCTATCTGCGCAGCTAGGAGAAAAAAATGAAANTNGTGTCTTTNAATTATAACGNNTCAGTCAGTTTNGGAGTCGTAGAAGGTGANGTGGTNATTGATNNTGGCCAATNGNTNGCAGGACANCACCCTGATTTACGTTCCTTAATTAGNTCAGGTAACGATGAAACAATTTCTGGCGCAATGACGAATGCAGAACGATATGAACTTGCTGATGTTCAATTGCTGCCTCCTATCATGAAGCCGGATAAGATTTTATGTATTGGTTTGAATTACGAGAGCCATCGCAAGGAAACAGNAAGACCGGTAGCCAAATATCCCACCATCTTCACAAGATTTGCGAATACTCAGATAGGACATCAGGGACCCATTTGGCTGCCCTCTGAATCAACCAACTTGGACTATGAAGGTGAACTTGCGGTCATAATAGGGAAAAGTGGATGGAAAATTCCTGAGGAAAAGGCATTGGAGCACATTGCAGGATATTCCTGCTACAATGATGCAACCATCCGGGACTGGCAACGTCATACAAGCCAGTTCACTCCAGGCAAAAACTTTCCTCACACCGGGTCATTCGGACCCTGGTTGGTCACTGCGGATGAAATACCAGACCCCAGTTCGCTTTCACTGACAACTCGGCTCAATGGGGAGATCATGCAACATGCGACAACTGACATGCTGATTTTTACCATTCCTGTCCTGATTCATTACATCTCCAGATTCACCCGATTGGAAGCTGGTGATGTCATTAGTACTGGGACTCCTGGAGGGGTAGGATTTAAACGTGATCCCCAGGTTTTCATGAAAACAGGAGACATTGTTGAAGTTGAAATCAGCAGAATTGGAACTCTGACCAATTCAATCAAAGACGAACCAACTGAGACTGAATAACAGAGGTTGACAGAATATCAGCTTCAGGGATTTCTTCAACTATCGGGTTGCTTATTGGAAACCGATTCTGCAAGCAGGCAAAGGATTTCGTACATCAGAGTAGCTCCAACCAGAGAGGTATTGCCGGAGGGATCAAAAGGAGGTGCAACTTCCACCACATCACCTCCGATGAAGTCCAATCCTCTTAAACCCCTTAAAAGGGCCTGGGCTTCAATGGTGGTAATCCCTCCAATTTCAGGTGTTCCAGTGCCTGGGGTATAAACCGGATCCAGACCATCGACATCGAATGAAAGATAGGTCGGCCCTGAACCAGCAACCTTCAGGGCTTCCTGGATCACGGCATCGACTCCCAGTTTTGTGAATTCCTCCATGAACACGACNCGCATCCCCTGCTCCAGAGAGTAATCCCATCCNTCAGGAGTATTTTGTGCTCCCCTGATCCCTATCTGAATCGTCCTTGACGCATCGATCAGNCCGTCTTCATGGGCACGACGAAACGGCGTTCCATGCATGAATTTCGAACCCTGGAATTCATCCCATGTGTCCGTATGGGCATCGATGTGGATCAAACCCACGGGTTGGTCTTTGGCAATCGCTTTGAGAATCGGATAGGTGATGGAATGGTCGCCTCCTGCACTCAATGGGATGACCNTGGCCTCAAAAATTTTNCTGTAAAATNNTTCNATNTCTTCAACGNCTTTTTCATGACNGAAGACTTCNTNGAANGGAACATCTCCGATGTCGGCAATCGAACATAAATCATAGGGATTCACTTTNGTGACATGATGGATGCTGCGCATCATGCTTGATTTATCTCGGATATCCCTTGGACCATGAC
>NYUB01000032.1 GCA_002683785.1 Deltaproteobacteria bacterium | reverse complement strand
GGTCAAATCCTATCTGCAGTTTCTTTACTGCAACGGAAATCCAACCCATCGGATCAGGACATCGATCGAGGGATGCTCAATCTCTGCCGGTGTGGAACCTACACACGAGTACGTAAAGCCATCCACCGTGCCGCTGAAATGCAAAAGGAGGCCTGATGATGGATACGAAAATAAATCGACGAACCTTCTTGAAGGTGACAACCATCGCTGGTGCTGGCATGTTGGTCGGTTGCAGTTACCAGTCCAATCCTAACCTCAGTACTTCAACGGCAAAAACGGAGGATTTAGGATTGTTCATCCGAATATCCAAGGACAACAGCATTACCATCATCAGTCCAACTTCAGAGATGGGGCAAGGTACTCATACGGCCCATGCCATGATCATTGCAGAGGAACTGAATGCTGACTGGGAAAACATCAACGTGGTCACCACTCACACCATTCGTTCTGAATACAATACAAGTTCCGATGTATCCACAGGTGGTAACCGTGGAATCAGAATGTGGTGGGACCGGCTTGCAGAAATAGGAGCAGGAACTCGTGAGATACTTATTGAGGCTGGCGCCAACAAAATGGGGGTCTCTGTCCAAGAATGTGAAGCCAAAAACGGTTTTGTCCTCCATCAGCCAAGCAACCGAAAATTGAGCTATGGGCAACTTGCTGAAGCTGCCTCCAAACTGGACCCTCCTTCAAGTCCAAGATTGAAATCAAGAGATCGGTACCGTTTTGTCGGAAAACCGATGTCACGAATTGACACTCCACAAAAGGTCAACGGCAGTGCACTTTATGGCACCGATGTCCGCCTTCCAGGAATGCTTTATGCGGCTGTCAGCCAGTCCCCTTTTTTTGGAGGAAAGGTCACTACTTTTGATAAGAATGCTGCAATGTCTGTGAAGGGCGTGGTAGCTGTTTTGCCAATCACTCATGGGATTTCTGTAGTTGCAGATTCTACCTGGCATGCTCAAAAGGGATTAGAAGCATTAAAAGTTCAATTCGAAGGTGGAAAAACACATAATTTAGGCAGCGAAGAGCTTGAACAGCTTTTCACTTCCACCTTGGATGAAATGGGAAAAGCTGAAGTTGAGGGGAAAAACACACTGGATCTGGATTATGAAATCCAATTCCTAAGTCATGCTGCGATTGAGCCGATGAATTGTACGGCTTCGGTCTCTGAAACTTCTTGCGAAGTCTGGGCTCCTTTTCAGTTTCAGTCCAATGCATTGAGCAAAATCAAGGATACGACGGGACTCTCTGAAGATCAGATCAAGGTTCACACGACCTATGTTGGAGGCGGTTTTGGAGGAAGATTTAGATTGTGGGGAGAAGATTTTGTGGAACAATCCGTCGTTCTTTCAAAGGAGTTAGGACAACCGGTTCAGGTCTTCTGGTCCCGTGAAGAAGACATTCAGCACGACTATTATCATCCTACCAGCAGAAGCCGCTTCCAGATCAGCCTTGGAGAGGATGGTATGCCCAGGAAATGGGAAAACCAGCAAGCTGCAGGATCACAATGGGTACAAAATAGTCCAATTTTGAACATGATCGATGTAAACCCCATGGCATATTCGAGTAGTGCACACTCGGGATTGTCCAGTTCTTTAGCTTCTGTCTTTGCTCCAAAATTCAAACCTCATTATGATCTTGAGGGAGTGAATTTTGATCACACATCAGTGGATTTGGAGATTCCTTTAGGTTGGTGGCGTTCCTTCATGTTTCAAAATACGTTTTATCTCGAAAGTGCAATTGATGAATCCGCACATCTTGCGGGAGATGACCCCTTTGAGTATCGAATGAAACTGTTGAAGAATAGCCCAAGATTCAAGAAAGCTTTGGAACAAGTTGCAGAGGATTCGAACTGGAGCAGTCCGCTGTCTGAAGGACACGGCAGGGGGATTTCAATATGTAATTTTCAGGGGAGTGTTTGCGCAGAAGTTGCAGAAGTTTCCGTGAATAAGCGGGGTAAATTGGTGGTACACAATGTCGATTGCGTTATTGATGTTGGAAAGTACGTCAATCCTGATACTTTGAGAGCTCAGGTTGAAGGTTGTGTCATTTGGGGTATTTCGATTGCGACCCAAGAAGAGATCACCTTTAAAAACGGAATGGTGGAGCAGAGCAACTATGACGAATACAAGATTGCAAGGATGAAAGATGCTCCAACTATCAATGTCCGAGTTATGGATAGCAATTACGAACCTACTGGTTCAGACGCCGGATTGCCCCCAACACCACCAGCCATCACCAACGCCATCTTTGCTGCTACTGGGAAACGCATACGTAAATTACCCATTGGAAAACAAAAATTAGCCTAAACTTAATTTTATCGAACTCAGAAATAGTGAAGAAAAGTTTTGAATTTAGTGACAAAAAGTTTTTATTTAATTTAAAACAAAATTGAGATGCCTACAGGTTTACAAGAAATAAACCGCAGGAATTTCATCAGAGTCACTTCCATTGGTACTGCAACCATGCTGGTGGGTTGCAGGATTCATTCTCCCCCTAAAATCAGTAGCCTAGATGAAAAATTTGAAAATTTAGGCTTATTTGTCCGTATTTCAAAGGACAACAAAATAACCATTATTAGTCCGGTTTCAGAAATGGGCCAAGGAACCCATACTGCCCATGCAATGATTATTGCTGAAGAATTAGAATGTAATCTCCAAGACATCAAGGTGATCACAGGATCACATAATGATATATACAGGAGTAGTATAGGTGCGCAATTTACAGGAGGTTCAAATGGAATTCATGTTTGGAAAGAGCTTTTAGCCAATATAGGTGCCGGATCTAAAGAATTACTTCTCCAGTCTGGGGCGGAATTCATGAATGTAAGACAAGATGAATGCATTGCAGAAAACGGGATAATAAAACATGTCCATACAGGAAATACCATTAAATATGGAAATTTAATTGATATTGCCTCAAAACTCGAATTCCCTAAATCCCCTAAACTCAAATCACCCAACGAATATCAAATAATCGGAAAAAAGATTAAACGCTTAGATACTTCATCCAAAGTTAACGGAAAAATCATATACGGTACGGATATCAGATTGCCTGGTATGAGATTTTCAATGATTAAACAGTCACCAGTATTTGGCGGATCATTGGAAGTTCTCAATCAAGCAGAAGTCATGTCACTTAAAGGTGTTGAAGACATCATAGAAATACCGAATGGGGTCGCAATCGTTGCAGATTCTACATGGAATGCAATTAAGGGGGCAGAATGCTTAAAATTTAACTACCATGGAGGGAATTCTGAAGGGATCAATAGTCAAATTATTGGAAAAAAATTTGATGAGGCTCTAAATAAAATTGGGAAAAAACAATTAAAAGGGGAATATATATTAGAACTGGAATATGAAACTCCTTATCTCAGTCATGCCGCGATAGAACCAATGAATTGTACTGCTTTTGTTACAGATCAGAAATGTGAAATTTGGGCTCCAACTCAAGCTCAAACTTGGACATTAGAAAAAGCTAAAAAAATTACAGGATTGAGTGAAAAAAACATTATCATTCATACTATGCCCATTGGAGGTGGTTTTGGAAGAAGGTTGGAAGTTGATTTCGTGGAACAAGCTTTGATTGTATCCAAAGCAATCAAAAAACCTGTACAGATTTTATGGAGCCGTGAAGAAGATATTCAACATGGTTATTATCATTCTGGTAGCAAGAGTCGTTTCCAAATATCTTTGGATAAAGATGGACAACCCAAACAATTGATGAATCAATTTGTCAAACCTTCACATTGGTATCGTCGTTACAAATTATTTTCAATGCTGGATTTTGACCCATTCAGTCATTATCAAACAGCACATACTCATTTTATTAATAAAAAGTTCTCCACCAAATTTGGAGTAAAACATTATTATGATATAGAAAACGTAGATGTAAAATACGAGCATGTCGACTTCGGAATTCCAAATGGTTTTTGGAGAACAGTTTTTTTAAGCAATAATTTCTTCCTTGAAAGCGCTATAGACGAGTGTGCATTCTTATCAAAATCCGACCCTTTAGAATATAGAAAGAAATTGATTTCTAATCATCCACGATTAATTCATGTCTTAGACAAATTAAATACGGTTTCCAATTGGAGTGAAAAATTACCAGACGGAAAGGGGAAGGGAATCGCTCTTACACAAATGATAGGTAAGGGAATTGTCGCCTCTGTTGTTCAAGTCGCAATCGGGAAGAGAAACAAACTTAAAATTGAAAAAGTTGACGTCGTTGTAGATTTCGGAAAGATCATTAATCCTGATATAGTCCTTTCACAAGTTGAAGGATCCGTCGTAATGGGAATATCGGTAGCACTCAAGGAAGAAATAACTTTCCATGATGGTCGTGTTTCGCAATCAAACTATGATGATTATAAAATTGCGAGAATGAAAGTTTGCCCGGAAATCAATGTGACTATCATTGAAAGTGATGAAGATGTTAGGGGAATTGACGGTTCTTTGATGCCAATNCCTCCAGCTATCACCAACGCCATCNTTGCAGCAACGGGAAAAAGGATACGTAAACTTCCGATTGGAAAGCAGAAACTGGTCTAAAGAAGTTCTTATGGTTCAGGNCATTGCNGAAGTGATGTCCTGAATTTTAATCTTGGAGTGGTATCAAGGCTGAGTCTTTCCAAGAGTTCCCACCGTTGCTAAATTCCATAAATTCATTTACTGCCTCAAGCGGAANCCGGTNNGGAAGATCCAGAGGGTGATGGAGAGGTTGAGGGCGGTAAAGAGGAAAATCACGATCACGCAAAGCCCTGGATCGACATCGGTGATCCCGTAAAAACCATAACGCAGACCATTGTTCATGTAGACGAAGGGGTTGAACACAGAAACGTTTCTCCAAAAAGGAGGGAGCATTTCCAGGTTGTAGAAAATCCCTCCGAGGAACGAAAGCGGGGTGATGACAAAATTTGGCATCAGCGTCAACTGTTCNAAGGAATTGGCCGCCAAACCGATGACGAACCCGAACAATGCGAAGGAAAGGGTGGTGATGAAAGCGAAAAAAAGACAAAACAATGGGTGCTTCATGGTGAGATCGACATAAAACAGGGAAACCAGAAAGATGATCACCGCGATGATGAAGGCTCGGGTGGTTGCCGCCAGCACGTAGCCCAGGCAGATTTCAAAATAGGAGAGGGGTGCGGTCAGCAGTTCATAAATCACTCCAGTCCATTTTGGGAAATAGATTCCGCTTGAAGAAGCCGTCAGGGAATTGGTCGTCAGTGAAAGCATGATCAACCCGGGCATGATGAAAGCCCCATANGAGACTCCTTGAAGTTCATCGATGTTCGANCCGACGGCGGNTCCGAAAACCACGAAATAAAGGGTTGTCGTGATCACNGGTGAAATAATGGTCTGGCCTATTACTCTGGAAGTTCGCGTCATTTCTTTGAGGTAGACGGTCCAGATCCCAATCAGATTGATCTTCATGTCATTCTTTGTTGCTGAACAATTCGAAAAANATATCTTCCAGACTCATACCGGAATATTTGTTCATCAAANCCTCTTTTTCTTCCACCANTTTAATCGAACCCTCTGAGANAAAGGCGATTCGGTCGGAATGCTTTTCTGCCTCTTCCAGATAATGGGTTGTGAGTACGATCGTCATCCCGCCCTTTCTTAATTCATGAACCATCTCCCACATGCTCTTACGCAGTTCCACATCGACTCCTGCAGTAGGTTCGTCCAGGAAAAGCAGTTTGGGCTCGTTCATCAGGGCCTTGGCGATGGAGAGCCTGCGCTTCATTCCACCGGAAAGGGCCATCACCTTGTTGTCCTTCTTGTTCCACAGTGAAAGGTCCCTCAGAACTTTTTCAAAGAAATCAGGATGATGTTTTTTGCCGAAATAACCTCGTGCAAAACGGATTGTCTGATAAACCGTGGAAAAGGGATCGAGTGCAATTTCCTGGGGCACCAGTGCCAGTTTTGAGCGGGCTTCCCGGTAATCTTTCCAGGCGTCAATGCCATTCACCAGGATCCTGCCCGAAGTAGGCTGGACCATACCACAGATGGTCCCGATCAGGGTTGTTTTGCCGGCTCCGTTCTCACCCAAAAGCGCGAGAATTTCACCTTCTGTTACTTCCAGGCTGACATGGTCGAGGGCTTTCGTTCCGTCTCCATAAATTTTGGAGACGTCTTGGACTTCAAGTACCAGATTCATTTGTAAAACATAGGAGTAAGAAAGAAAGCTGAGATTTTAGTTNTCAAACAGTTCATATGATGAAGGGATCCTGAACTGGATCATGATTCAATATCTTGGTGCATTCGATTATACGCAGAGGGGGCAGGAGGGATCCATTTTTCAAGAGAACTTGATTCCGGGCTGAAAATTTCTACTTTGAGGGGAAAGCACTGAGCATGATCGGAAGAATGTTCTTCAGAACAGTCTCCTCCAGGGCAGGAGGAAAGTCCGCAGAGCAAATCGATTTCTGCAAACAATTCCAGGTAGTCACCGGGCCTGACAGGACTTGCTTTCATGAAATACTGATGGGTATCCAGGGTGAATCCGGTGCACATGAAGACGTTGAGGACATCATGCACATATTTTTCGGCTTCTGTTGAGGAGCAATCCTTAAATTTTGATAGTGCCCGTATGAGATTCGAATGACAGCAGTGATGGTAATCCACACGTGATAAAAGTTTGGCCGTATAGGGATCGCAACGGGTTCCAATCACGTCATGAACCGAAGCTCCGTCTTCGTCAAACCCATACCAGTCCAGGCTGTCATGGGTAATGGTGGTCAATGGACGAAGGTAAGGAAATGAAGACCACATTCGATCTCCTGTGGAAAGATGGGTCCCGTGAAGAGCTCGGGTCTTGCCGGAATAGAATTTTTCTGCAAGATTTTCCTTGGCCCATAAGTTGAGGTCTCCTACTTGAGGGCCTTCATGACTGATGATTCTGAAGAAATGCCCGGCCGGAACCTCGAAGCACTCGGCTTCACGTGGAGGAACGATCACCTCATCGTCTAGAGTCAGGCTTCCCCGGATGGATTGAAGCAGGTCAATTTGATTTGGCGGAAGTGCGGAGGGGGCGTAGCATATGACGGGTTTCTTGGCACGCCGTTCATTTGCATCNACAGGTTCATTGCTTGGGTTTTTTATTTTCAAGGGTTCCTGGAGGTCTCAAAAAGCAATTAAGGACATGGATACTATTTTTCAGTTGCACTGGATTAGAACCGAAGAATTATTTCTTCATTCAGCGATCACAATCAAACTCTAATCGATGATGGAAAATTGTTTTGTAGGCATGAAATTATTCTTTTTACGATACTATTTTTTCATTATCCCATGGACCTGACNAACAAACATTTGACTTGGACCTCTTAATCAGGGCATATCAATCCAGTCATCCCATTCTTNTATTTGTTNATCTAAGAAATAGCCTGGGNGNNTCATGGATTTTTNCAATTCTGTTTCAGATCCCCTACTNGAACCCTTTAAGCTCAAAAANTTNATACTCAGAAATCGTGTGATGTCGACCAGTCATGCCTGTGGATTGGGTGATTTCAATCACATGCCTGGAGAAACCTATCAACGGTATCATCTAGAGAAGGCTAAGGGAGGGCTTGCCCTGACGATGTTTGGTGGTTCGTCATACATTGCTGAAGATTCCCTCTGGTCTTCAAATCAGCTGAATGTTTCAGTCGATTCCGTCATTCCTTACCTTCAACAATTCTCAGACAGGATCCATGCTGAAGGGGCAGCAATCATGATCCAGATGACGCATCTTGGTCGTCGTGCTGAAACCTATACCCAAAACTGGTTGCCTACCCTGGCACCTTCGGTCCTGCGTGAGACGGGTCATCGGTCCATACCCCGAGAGATAGACCGCCATGATATCAACAGGATCGTCAAAGCTTTTGGAGATGCTGCGGTGCGAGCGGAAAAAGGTGGTTTGGACGGTTTGGAAACCATGTCACACGGTCACCTCATCGGACAGTTTCTCTCTCCCTTCACCAACAGACGAACCGATGCATTTGGAGGAAGTCTCGAAAACCGATGCCGATTCGCCCTGATGGTGCATGAGGAAATCCGTAATCGGGTTGGTNCCGACTTCATCATCGGTATCCGTATGAGCATTGACGAAAGTGAGGGAGGAGGTTCAACTTTCGAAGAATCACTTGAGATTGCAAGTGTTTTTGAGAGAGAAGGCCTCTTCGATTTTTTCAATTTGAGTTTTGGACGGATCGATACGGAGTTGGCCCTAGCCAATGAATGCATGCCGGGAATGGCGATGCCTGGTGCACCATGGTTGGATCGGGTTGCTTCCTTCAAAAAGGAGGTCGGGTTGCCGGTTTTTCATGCAGCCAAAATTTCGGACATTGCCACGGCAAGGTATGCCATCCGGGAAGGACTCTTGGACATGGTGGCCATGACGCGCGCGCATATTGCGGATCCTCAGATTGTCAACAAGATCAAACGTGGTGAGGAAGATCGCATACGCCCCTGTGTTGGGACATCACACTGCATGGGAGACCGTCGCCCAACCTGCATCCATAACCCTGCCGCAGGTCGTGAACGTTTCTGGCCCCAGNCCCTGGAAAAGACCCNGGGTCCAATTCACAAAGTGNTNGTGGTNGGAGGAGGACCCGCAGGATTGGAAGCAGCCCGTGTTTGTGCTGAACGAGGACATAAGGTGAAACTTTTTGAGGCTGCCGATGCACTCGGGGGACAACTCCGCCTGGCAGAGAGGAGCGATTGGAAACGTGATCTTAATGGGATTGTAGAATGGCGCAAANAGGAACTAGAACGACTNNATGTTGATGTTTGCCTCAATTCCTATGCAGAGGTCGAGGATGTGATGTCTGAANCTCCCAGCATCGTGATTATAGCAACGGGTGGGATCCCAAACCTGGAAGGGTTTCAAGGATCCGAGCACTGCATCAGCAGTTGGGATGCAATCAGTGGCAATGCTTCACTCGGAACTAGGGTTATCATTTACGATGGCACGGGGCGTCAGGCTGCACCAATGGTCGCCGAACGTTCGAAACATGCCGGAAAAACGGTTCACTATGTCATGTTGGATGAAGTTCTCGCAAAAGAACTTGTTTATGCGGAACGGGTCATTTGGAGGAAACGATTTGCAGAAGAGGGTATTTTACCCCATGCCGAATTAAGCCTCGTGTCTGTTGAACGATCCGGAAACAATCTGCTCGGGATTTTCGCACATGAATTGACAGGCNAAATTTTGCGGTTTGAAGGAGATTCCGTGGTGATNGAATACGGGNCAGTTCCAATTACCGATCTTTATGATGGGTTACAAGATTTGTCTTCGAACAAGGGGGTTATGGATACTTCTGCTCTGATTCAAGGCCTTCCGCAACCCGGTTTGAAAGATGAAGGATTTGCACTATTTCGAATAGGCGACGCTTTGTCCAGTCGTGATATTCCGTCTGCAATGTTTGATGCGTTGAGACTTTGTCATTGTCTTTAATCCTTTCCCAAAGAATTGACTCGGATGAAACTATTGGGAAAGCAATTTAATAAAAGAGATTGAAAATGGATCATTCTAAGGACACCACGGCCATTCTGATGGAGGCCTTTGATGTCAACAGGACCGGGGTCATGTTATGGGACCCTGATGACGTTCTGTTATACATAAATAAGGAGACTCAGGAACTCATTTCAAGTCTAGGTGGTAAATTAGATGTTGGCATCAAATTCAGTGAATTCACTCAGAGTCTGTTCGATTCTAAAACGTTTACTTTGGAACATTATGAAAAAAGAAAGGAAATCAGAAAACTGGCAAGAGAGACGGGCAATTCTCAGGAGTTAACCATTCTTTCTCCTATGGGCAGTTGGGTTCAGGTAAGGGATACCCCGGTTTCGAATGGTTATATCCTTCAGTTCAATACAGATATCTCTGAAGTGAAAAAAGTCGAATTGGAATTGGCCGAGAATAAACAAAGGTATTCGGCTACGATGGAAGCCTTGTCCGGTTTTGCTTATGAATGGGATGCGGAAACGGATCAAATTTTATTTTCTGAGGATGTAAAAAAGTTGAATTTACCGACTAATCTGATTGCTTCTGAAACTTCAAAACAAATTCTTGATTTAATGCATCCAGATGATGTTGATCATTATCTTTTGGAAATACAGAAGCATTTGAAAAATGAAACTCAGGGTTTTGTTTCTGAATACCGAATTCCATCAGATGAAGGGGAATGGCGTTGGTTTCTTCAAAGAGGTAGAGGAATCCGGAACGATTCTGGTCGAGTTTCGAAAATGTACGGGTTGATTCAGGATATCCACCATGAAAAAATCGAATCAGACAAACTTAAGCTGGCGGATAGTCGTTTAGATGAACTGATGGAGAATAGTTCTAATGCTATTTTCATATGGAGTGGAGAAAGAAAACTCGTAAAAATTAATGAAGCAGGAAAGAAAAGTTTTAAAGACAGTTTGGGTAAAGAAGCTGAAATAGGTTTAAAACATAAAGATGCATATATTAATGGAATAAAAAATAATATATTTCATCCTCCTCCTGAAGAGGATAGTGAAGAATGGGCAGGGAGGCAATTTGATGAAAGATTAAAAAATGCAGGGATTCCTTTTGAAATTCTAGGAAAAGATGGAAGTTGGTTGAGATTATTAAATTCAAAAATGAAAGATGGAGGTTTTGTTACAATTTCGACGGATATCACCGAACTCAAACAACATGAAAAAGAACTTGAAGAACAAAAGGAAATGTATGGGTTCATGGTGGAGGCGATCAATGGGGTGGTGTTTGATTGGGATTTGGAAAACAAACAAATCGATTATTCCATCAATCCGAATCAGGCATTGATTCCCGCCCAGTTTTTAGACGCATCAAACGATCCAGATGTTTTTAAATTCATTGATATCAAAGACCATCAAAGATTTAAAGAGACTTTGGTGAAACATTTCAAAAAAGATTCGGAAGTTTTAGAATTCGAAACCAGAGTCATCAATGACAGCAATCAATGGGAATGGCATCGGATCAGGGGCAAAGCACGATGGAATGATCAAAACCGTGCAATCCGGATGATCGGGTTGATAGAAAATATAGATAAGGAAAAACAACTGAGGGAAAGATTGGATTCGGCAGAGAAAACCCTTGCTGATGCGATGGATAATATTCCAGTAGGAATATTGATTTGGGATGAACAAGACCGATTAGTCTCATTTAATCAAATCATGAAAAATAATTTTAAAAAATACGGTGTAGATATTTATCAAGGGGTGGAATTTCGTCCAACTATTAAAAAATATATTGACAATGATGGTTTTGATTTTGATACGGGCATCAATAAAGAGGCCTTATTGAATCAGATGATTGAAAAAAGATCGAAAGTAACAAACAGAGATACTAGGAAAGTCAAACTAAGCGATGGGGTTCATTATCAAATTGCCGACACAAGGCTCTCAAATGGAGGTTTGATCAGTATTTTTTCAGACATTACTGAACTGAAAGAAAGAGAGGAAGATTTAACCTTAAATAATGAAAAATTATTAAATGCCAGGGAAGAGGCTCACAATGCCAACCAGGCTAAGAGCCAATTTTTGGCCAACATGAGTCACGAATTAAGAACCCCCTTGAATGCCGTGATTGGTTTGACGGAGATGCTCAAAGAGGATGCTGAGGATGATGAGAATGAGGATTATTTGGAGCCTCTGGACCGCATTCATAATGCCAGCAAGCATCTGCTGGCCTTGATCAATGACATTCTGGATTTATCCAAAATCGAAGCGGGCAAGATTGAATTGTATGAGGAGGAGTTCAGTCTGGCAAGAATGGTGGAAGACATTATTCAAACCACCCAACCCCTTGCAGACAAGAATTCAAACCGGATTGAAGTTCAGATGGATGACGATCTTGACAGGATTTATGCTGACCAGACCCGTGTCCGGCAGATCATCCTCAATCTGATTTCCAATGCATGTAAGTTCACAGAAAAGGGGGAAGTCCGAATTGAAGTCCAAAAAATCCTGGAAGTGGAATCCGACCGAATCGAAATCAGCGTCAATGATACAGGCATCGGCATGAATGAGGAGCAGAAACAGCGACTCTTTCAGGCCTTCACCCAGGCAGACAGTTCGACCACAAGAAAATATGGAGGGACCGGTTTGGGGTTGACCATCACCCGTCAGTTGAGCCGCCTGATGGGGGGGGATGTGACCGTTGAGAGTGAATTGGGGAAAGGAACAAAATTCACGGCATCCCTGCACTTGAGAAAAGGAGTAAAACCTAATCCTGAGGATGCTTCTTTGAAGAGCAAAAATTCTTCCGAGGATTCTCTGAACAAAGATGGATCCTTCAGAAGGATTCTTATCATCGATGATGATCCAACGGTACGGGAATTGATGCGCAGGCAGTTGGAGCGGGATGGTTTTGAAGTCCATTCCGCATCCGATGGTAAAGACGGTATCAATAAGGCCCGGTCACTCAAACCGGATTTGATCACACTTGATATTTTGATGCCGGATCTGGATGGCTGGTCCGTGCTTCGTTCCCTCAAGGCCGATCCTGAAGTTTCATCGATTCCAGTGGTGATGGCTTCGATCCTGGATGAGAAAAACAAAGGCTTTTCGCTGGGGGCAGCGGATTATCTCTCCAAACCTGTAGAACGTGAACGACTGATCCAGTCGATACGGGGGTTGATTGGAGAAGGAGACGGACAAAAGGTGATGCTGGTGGATGATGACCCTGACATGCGACTCAGTGTGCGGGAAGCACTTTCCCGCTCTGGATATGAGGTTTTGGAAGCTGAAAATGGTTCTGCTGCCTTTTCTCTCCTTTCCAAAGAAGGGGTTGTACCGGATATCATTCTGTTGGACCTGATCATGCCGGTCATGAACGGTTTTGAATTTCTGGAAAAATTCAGGAATGACCTGCAAAGCCAAATTCCGGTCATTGTCATCACCAGTGCGGACCTGACCGATGAGGAAAAACAGTACCTCTCCGGAGAAGTGGTTCGGGTTCTTCAAAAATCCGATATCGGCAATTCACAAATCATCAATGAGATAAAAAATTTCTTTCATTCGCCCAAATGAAACCATCATGAAAAAAATTCTCTACGTCGAAGACAATGAAGACAACATCTATATGTTGACCAAGAGGTTGAAAAAGAAAGGTTTCGAAATTTCTGTTGCCAATGACGGAAATGAGGGGGTACGTCTGGCTAAAGCGGAACAACCCGACCTGATCCTAATGGATTTAAGCCTTCCTGAGCTTGACGGTTGGGAAGCAACTCGTCTGATCAAGAATGATGATGAGACCAAGCAAATTCCAGTGATAGCCCTCTCGGCCCATGCAATGAAGGAACATATGGACAAAGCGATTGAAGCTGGATGTGACGATTATGATACCAAGCCGGTGGACATCAAAAGGCTGCTGGGGAAAATCGGGAAATTTCTGGATCCGTAATGGCCAAATACAATCCAAAGATTCTGGTGGTTGATGACAATGAAGACAACCGCTATACCCTCCAAAGGCGTCTGAAGAAAGACGGTTATTCAGAAATCGTCTTGGTCAATGGGGGGCAGGAAGCCTTGGACATCGTCTATGAGGAAACTTTTGATTTAATCCTCCTGGACTTGATGATGCCCGACATCAGCGGGTTGGAAGTACTTCAGCAAATAAAGTCCGATCCAGACTTGAGGCATATCCCGGTGATCATGGTCACTGCCAGTGATGATGTGGACAGCGCAGCAGAGTGTATTCAGTCAGGAGCAGATGACTATATCACCAAGCCGATCAATGCAACATTGCTCAATGCTCGGGTCTCCTCCAGCCTGGACAAGAAGAGGGTGCGTGATCTGGAAGCCAGTTATCTGGGCCGGGTCGAAGAGGAGAAGAAGAAGACTAATGACCTACTCCACTCGGTGCTTCCAAAAGGAACCGTCGGAGAAATTAAATCTGCTTCCAATATCGGTCCCAAACGCTATGACAATGTCGCCATCCTCATTTGTGACCTGGTGGGCTTCACCCCATTTTGTGAACAGAATTCCCCTGAAAGGGTGGTGGAAACCCTTCAGGATGTTTTTGAAGGATTCGAGTCTGCAATCGAGGAAACCGGGATGGAAAAGATCAAAACCGTCGGGGATGCGATCGTCGCCACTTCCGGGATCCTTGGAGACAACCATGAGCCGGTCATGAGCGCAGTCGAATGTGGTTTTCTATTCAGGGAAAAGGCGAATGCCATGAATCCTCCGTGGGATGTTCATGTTGGCATTCATTATGGACCGGTGGTTGCGGGAATCGTAGGCCGTCAGTCACTCCAGTTCGATATGCTTGGGCATACTTTGAATACCGCCTTCCGTATCTGTGATACCACCGAAAAAAACGAAATCTTGATCTCGAATGATGCCTGGATGACGGTTCGTGGTAAATTAAAAGGAAAATCCCGTGGAATTTTGGAACTCAAGGGTGAAGTCCATGTCGAACTTTTGGAATGTCTTGGATTGAGAACCCAGCAATGACTGAATCAAGACAGCAGTTGTTTTTACAGGAATTAATGGATTTTTTGCTGTTTGAATTCTTTTCAGGACAATCGAAGGTGCAACCATGATTGAAACAGTTATTGAATGTCATTCAACTGACTCAGCATGATTCAAAAAACCTTCGGCGACAGGAATTTACTGTTTTTCCATAAGACTCTTGGGGTTTCAAAGAACATTTTCATTTTGGAAAAAACAGGCAACAAGTTGAGACGATTCCTTTTTCAAGGGTTCAAGGACTGGTTTTTCGATGCGGCATTTTTCCTGGGTATTTGAGCATCGGTCTGCAAAGGGACATCCTGGTGGAGGGTCAATGGGGGTTGGAGGATCTCCTTTGAGAATCATTCGCTCTTTTCTTTTTCCTTTTTTTATTGAAGGCAATGCTGAAAGCAGAGAATGTGTGTAGGGATGTTTGGGATTTTCAAATACGGACCGGGTCGGGCCAATTTCTACAAGATTTCCCAAATACATCACCCCAATCCTCCTACTCATGTAGCGTACCACACTCAGGTCATGGGAAATGAATAGGTAGGTCAGGTTGTATTCTTTCTGCAAACCTTTGAGCATATTTAAGATTTGGGCTTGAACCGAAACATCCAGTGCAGATGTTGGTTCATCCAAAATGATCAGTTCCGGTTTCAGAATGAGGGCTCGGGCAAGGGAAATTCTTTGCCTTTGACCCCCTGAAAATTCATGGGGATAGCGATACAAGTGATCGACGCCCAATCCTACTTTTTCGAGGATGTCGAGTACTTTTTCATCCAACTCCTCCACCCGTGCCAGACCATTGATTAGAAGCCCTTCACCCACCAAGTCGCGAACTTGCTTGCGAGGATGCAGGGACGAGTATGGATCCTGGAAGATCAACTGCATTTTCATTGCATGATTGGATGATTTTCCATTTTTGTGATGCAACTCCTTAGCATTGAAGAAAACTCTTCCGGAAGTCATAGGCGCAAGCCCGACCAGTGCACGACCCAGAGTGGTTTTGCCACAACCTGATTCCCCTACCAACCCCAACACTTCACCCTGAGCAAGATTCAGACTGACTCCACTGACTGCTTTGACAGTATGCAGTTGACGGCGCATCACTCCACCACGGATTGGAAAATAAACATGGAGATCTTTGACTTCCAACAGACTGGAGGGGTTTGAATCAACAGATGACATTTGTACTGATTATCTTTGTTAGCATTGGACCACAAACATCAGATTCCATTTTCATGGAGAAAACAGGCTGCACTATGATTGTTTCCAACTTGATAGGAACCTGGGATTTCTTGAAAACATCTTTCTTGGGAAAATTCACAACGGGGTGCAAATCGGCATTGTTGTTGAGGCATAAAAAGACTTGGAACATTTCCTTTGATTGAATAGAGATCTTCGTTTTCTGATGCATTATCTGGGAGGGTGCGCAACAAACCTTTTGTATAAGGATGACGAGGATTGTGCAGAACGTCTTCGACCCGGCCTTGCTCCACAACAGAACCTGCATACATCACCGCGACTCGGTCACAGGTTTCCGCTACAACCCCCAGGTCATGACTGATCATCATCACAGAAGACTGTAGTTCATGGACCAGATCATTCATCAGGTCAATAATCTGAGCCTGGATCGTAACATCAAGTGCCGAAGTGGGTTCATCGGCAATCAGCAGTTTTGGACGAGTGACCAGCATCATGGCAATCATGACACGTTGGGCCATCCCCCCACTCAATTCATGTGGGTATCTTTTTGACATCTTTCCTGCATCAGGGATACCAACGGATTGCAACATTTCCTCAGCCTTCTTGCGTGCGGCGGAGGGGCTTAAATCAGATTCGTGAATCAAGAGCGTTTCAGCTACCTGATTTCCCACACGAATCACCGGATTCAGGGACATCCTAGGTTCCTGCATGATCATGGAAATCCTTTTTCCACGAATTCGTCGCATTTCTTTTGGATGCAAATTAAGCAACTCCTGACCATCGAATTCTACAGTCCCTGAAACGATCTTTCCTGGAGGATCAATAAGGCGCAGTACAGCACGTGCAGTGATGGATTTGCCACAACCGGTTTCTCCCACAATCCCCATCGTTTCTTCTTTCTGGACGTCCAGATTGACTCCTTCGAGAGCATACACGGTTCCTCGGAGGGTATAAAAATGGACCCTCAGGTCCCGGATGGTAAGGAGGGGTTGAGATTCATTATTCGTGGAGGAGTAATCAATGGGTTCACTTTTGGGGATTAAAGACGGAACTGTTTCGGTCATTTTTCAGCTCTGTCTTTGATGTGGGTCGAGAATATCCCTGAGGCCATCTCCCACGAGGTTAAAACCAAGCACTACGACTAAGATTGCGATGCCTGGGATGGTGGAAACCCACCATTGATCGACCAGGTAGTTCCGTCCGTCACTGACCATCAATCCCCATTCTGGGGCAGGAGGCTGTGCTCCCAAACCAAGAAAACCAAGCCCGGCTGCAATGAGAATGATTGTGCCCATATCGAGGCTAACACGGACGATCAGGGTTGAAAGGCACATGGGCGTCAGATGATAGATCATGATTCTCAAATGTCCTGCGCCAAGGATTCTCACTGCATCAATGTAGTCGCTGTTACGGACTGCCAATGTTTCTGCTCGAACCAGCCTTGCATAACTTGGCCAGTTGGCAATCGATATGGCAATGATGGCATTGGTGAGTCCTGGTTCCAACGCTGCTGCAAATGCAATGGCCAGAATCAGTTTGGGAAAAGCAAGAAATATATCAGACAGGCGCATCAGCACTTCATCGACCATTCCTCCCAGATAACCTGACAATACACCAACAACCAAGCCAATGGGGCCACTGATTAGAGCCACAACAAAGGCAATCATCAGGGTCAAACGAGAACCGTGGATGACTCTGGAGTAAATGTCTCTTCCAAGGTTGTCTGTTCCAAACCAGTAATCCAATGATGGAGGAAAGAGCCGGTCCGCTAGAATTTGATCAAAAGGATCATGAGTTGCCAACCAAGGTGCCACCATGGCAATCAAAATCAGGGAAAGGATGATCAATGTTCCCGCAATCGTCACGGGGTTGCGTTTCCAGAGAGTCCAACTGTCCTGCAGAGCCCTTTTCCTGGATTCGGCTCGGAGCATCCGGACTTCAACGGTGGTTAAATTTTGGGCGGTCATGAAAGAGATCCCTCGCCGTCCAGTGAGATTTTTGGATTGAGGTAGGCATAAAGTAAATCGACGACCAGGTTGACCAGGGAATAGGACATAGCCACAAGCATCGTACCACCGACAATTGCATTCAGATCAAGGGTCAGGAAGGCTGTAGTGAGGTATCTTCCTAAACCGGGCCATGAAAAGATGGTCTCTGTGAGAACGGAACCTTCAAGCAGGCCTCCGTAGGTCAGGCCAATCACAGTGACCGTCGGGACCAGAGCATTTCTCAGTGCATGCCTGACGATCACCAAATGTTCGGCAAGGCCTTTGATTCTTGCAGTTTTGACATATTCCTGCGAAAGCACATCCAACATGCTGGATCGGACAATTCTGGCAATTCCAGCCAACCCGAAGAGTCCCAGCACTGATCCCGGAAGAATAAGATGCATGAGTGCGTCATAAAAGACTTCCCAGTCTTGAGCGATGAGGCTGTCCATCAGGAGAAAACCTGTGACACGCTCAGGTTCGATCAACATGATATCCAGCCTTCCTGGTTCTGGGAGCCAGTCGAGTTTGAAATAGAATATCAGCATAAGAACCAGTCCGAGCCAAAAGACGGGCATGGAGACACCAATCAGACTGAAGACACGCGCAAAGTGGTCGATCCAGGAATTGCGATAGACTGCAGAAAAAACTCCTAGTGTGATTCCAGAAACGATGGAAATGATCAGGGCGATAGTGGCCAGTTCCAGAGTTGCAGGAAAAAACTGGATGATATCATCCAAAACCGGACGTCCGGTTTGAAACGACATTCCCAAATTTCCTTCTGAAAGGCGGGAAACATAGTGTCCAAATTGAACGTAGAGGGGTTGATCAAAACCATAGAGTACCCGCAGGCGTTCGACTGTTTCCTGAGGTGCCTGTGGACCTGCGATTGCGGCCAATGGGTCCAAAGGGACGACTAACGATATGAAAAATGTGACCACCGCGATGCCTGCAATGGTGAAGATAAGGCTGATTAGCCTTTTGAGCAGATAAGCGGGCATCGAAAGAAGACGGACTTCCCGATTTTATAATCGGGAAGTCCAAGAAGGGAAAGGATCAGTTCTTACTGATGGTATAAAGTTTCCACAAATCAAAGCTAGGTGGAGGATAAAAACCATCAATGTTTCTGCGGACCCCGTATTGATAGAGAGGTTGGAACAGAAAGACGTACGGTCCATCTTCCTGAATCACTTGATTGGCCTGTTGATATAGACCAATCCTGCGTTTTTGATCCATTTCAACACCTGCCTGTTTGATCAGACCAGAAGTCCACTCATTGTAATAAACATTCCTCCAGGAGAGCTGACGAGCGGTATAATCCGTAAATGGCTGCGCATTGGTATGGGGATCATTATAGTCCGGACCCCAACGTGCCATAATCATGTCATGTTTTTGAGCACGATATTTTGGCCAGAGTTGTGCTGAAACCAAGGTGTTTATCTTCACAGTCACACCGATTTTCCTCAATGAATTCTGTACGGACTGTGCCAGTTCTGGATTAGGAGTCTGGTCTCCTGTGTCCATTTCGATCTCAAACCCGTTTTCAAACCCTGCGGCTTTTAAAAGTTCTTTAGCTTTATTCAGGTCTTGTCGATAGTAAATTTTGGAAGTGTATCCGGCAAAACCTTCGGGAATGAAAGTATTGATCTGCTTTGCTGCACCCCCCATGATGTTATTGATGATCCCATCATAATCAATGGCGTAGCGGATCGCTTTTCGAACTCTGGGGTCTGCCAATGGACCCGCTTTCACATTGATTCCCATGTAATAGATGGTGGTTCCAGGAAATTTCTGAATGTTCAGATCCTGGTTACCCTGAAGGGCTTTCACCTGATCGGGGAAAAGTTCCCATGCGATGTCAATATCTCCTTTTTCCACCTGAAGCCTGCGGCTGGTAGCTTCATTGATCTCCTTGATGACAACACGTTTCACCTTTGGCACATGGGCCCAGTGATCTGCATTGGAATCGATGACGACTCGGTCGTTTTTTGCCCATTGCTTCAATATAAAACTTCCGGAACCAGCAGAATTTGTTGAAAGCCAGGTGAGCCCCATATCACCACTAGGGTATTTGTCGGTATTTTTGACATGCTGTTTTACGATTTTGGAATCAACAACACTTGCTACTCCTGCGGCCAGACACGCCAGAAAAATACCTCCCGCATAGGGCTGATCCAAGGTGACCTGAAAGGTGTGACGATCAACGGCTTTGAGTGAATCCGGAGTGATACCGAACTGAGTGAGAATGAATGAGGGTTGGTCCTTGAGCGTAACAACCCGTGCGAAGGAATAGACAACATCCTCTGCAGTAACTGGATTTCCACTGTGAAACTTTGCGTCTGAACGCAATTTGAAGGTCCAAGTTCGACCGTCAGAGCCCACGGACCAGGACTTTGCTAGAGATGCTTCAGGTGTTTCGTAACTTCCTGGAGGAAAGTCCAACAGACGGTCATACATCTGGGTGATGAGCCCAACTCCAGAAAATTCAAAAGCTTTTGCAGGATCCAGTGAAATCAGGTCACTGGTGGCCATACCCACGACGAGGACATCTTTACGGCTTGCGGCCTCCGTCTGTGGAACAAATGCAAGTATCACCATGCTTGATGCCATTGAGACGGCAACAATAGCATTCAACATTTTTCTGATCATATGAAATCTCCTATTGAGAGGATGACGATAGCAAAAATAAAGAGCACTTATACTATTCTTCAAAAAAAATTGAGTAAAGTTCTTTCTTATTAAAATTTCTTTTTATCTTCTGATCCATCCAGAACTTTTTTCCATGCCCGGAGAAAATTCTCTCCCTGAATCCCCTTGATTTGTTCTTTGCTCCAACCCCTGGAACGTAATTCATCCCAAAGTGCCTTCAATTTGCCTGCATCTTCAAGACCTCTAGGTTTCTTAATAAATCCGTCAAAGTCTGAGCCTAATGCGACAGATCGGTGTCCTCCGATCTTTGAAATGTAGTCTGCATGGTCCGCCACCAGTTTTATGTCAGCATCTTTGCCGATGAAGGGTGCATGGAAATTAAGACCGATTACCCCGCCGGTTTCTGCAATACAACGGATTTCTTCATCCCTTAAATTTCGATGATGGGCTTTGATTGAGTATGCATCTGAATGAGATGCAATCACTGGAACCGGCGACTGACTACATATTTGAAGGGTTGTTTCCCTGCTTGCATGGGAAACATCCATGATTATACCTCGACGGAAACACTCCCGGACCAGTTCGAAACCTACTTGGGTAAGGCCTCCTCCTTCATCTGCTGAACTTCCTGCAAAACGATTGCTAAAGCTCCATGTGATTCCAATTGCAGAAAGCCCTTTTTTGTGAAGGATTTCCAGTACTTGTTTCCAATTTTCATGACCCAGTCCATGTGCTCCCTCCAATGAAAGCATGATTCCAATCTTTGATCCTTTGACTGCGTTTCGTGCTTCATCGGGATTATGAATCAACACCACTTCATCGAGACGTTGGATTTCTTTTTCCATCACCCTAAGAAGATCCATGGTCCGTTTAAGGTGATCCGACTTGAGTGGAGGCCATAGCACCATCATGGCGATATTGGTACCTCCAGCTTTAAGTTGAGGCAATCCCGCTTCCAATCCCCTGAGGGAGTCTAATCCAATCTTCTTTTTGAAGATTTGAGTGGGAGTGTCCAGATGAAGATCAACCTGGATAGCATGAGCCATAGAAATCTTGATCAAACAAATAAAGAAAAAAAAGGGAAATATATTTTTTGTGAAACCATGTATATCAAAAAATAATTTTAAATAATGAGGTATCATTTCAACAGATCACATCTAGAGGATGCTAAGGACTAATGATTGTAAAAAGCTTTCCCTAATGATTGAGCAGAGATCATAAACGAGGGGCTTTCCACACATTTTTGGCAAGATTAAGAAAGTTTGCCCCAAAGATCCCTCGTATTTCCTGTTCTTTCATTCCTCTTTTGAAGAGTTCTTCTGCCACTTGAGGAAGGGCTTCCAGATTCATGAAAGTAACGCTTCTGGCATAATGCTCCGAGGGCCAGTACCGTTGATTTTCATGAACAAGATCGTTGAGGTCATTCTGCGGTTTTACGTAATCTAAACCCAGTCCCACGTGTTCTGCACCGGCTACATCAGCAGTGTAAAGGATATGTTCCACAAAACGTAGAGGATCGGTTGTACCGTCTAGAAATTGACTGACACCGTTAATCCCGACGACGCCATTTTTTTTAGCACAGGCACGGATTTGATCGTCACCAATATTCCTCGGATGGTCGCATAATGCTTTGGGGTTGGAATGGGAAAAAATCACGGGATCACTGGACGTTTCAATGGCTTCCATACTGGTGCGGTATGAGGTATGTGAACAGTCCACCAACATGCCAAGCCGGTTCATTTCCTGGATCACTTCCTTTCCAAAATCCGTTAGGCCGATGTCTTGATCGTGACAACCTCCGCCTGCACGGTTGTTCAAGTTATAGGCAAACAACATCTGCCTGACACCTAGATCGTAGTAGAACTTCACCATCCTGATTTCACCGTCTAGGGATTCCATACCTTCAATATCAAAGCTTACCGCCAGCAGACCTTCTTGAATTGCAGTATCGATGTCTTCGAAGCATTCGACTAATTTAAACCTTTCCGGATGCGATGTGATGTAATGACGGTAATTGGCCAATGTTTTGATCGTATTTTGCCATGAACGAACATCGTATCCCACATTTACGGACAGATAATCAACGCCATTCTCACACCACTGGTTCAGTTGTTGAAGGTCTGCATCAGGTCGGGATTCAAAACCTGCATGAGCATCCCAAACGAAAGTAGAATGAGAGGAAAACATTTTGTGTTTTAGCATGACTTCTCTTTTTTGGATAAATTTAATGCAAGAATGTTCTTCAACCTCAATTATGTAATTGCAAGATCGTATGTTGAAAAATCCTTGATGAGTATTTTGATGCAATAGTTATTGAGAATTTACGAAAAAAAGTTTTGAAAAGATATTCTTTTATAATCATATCATTTCAATGTCAGGATTCTTTTATAGGCCATGATAGAATCCTAAAATTCGATTGTTGATTCATTACTAAACTTGATGATGTACAAAGCAAACATTCTAGAACCTTCAGGTCGAGCAGATGAAACAAGCTTCCTGCATAACTTGCAGGCCCTTCGTGAAGCTGGTTTGCAGGTAGACTTTACAACTTATGATGAAGGGTTAGGAGATCGTTTCTCTCCTCAAGGGATAAACGAGCGAAGTTCCAAACTTTTTCAGGCTTTATGCAGCGATTGTCATTATGTTATTGCTTCAAGAGGGGGTTATGGTGCAAGTGATTTGCTCAGCACGCTGGATTGGGATCATCTGAAACTCCAGAACCCTAAGATCCTATTGGGATTTTCGGACATTTCAGCCATCCAACTGGCACTTTATACGAGCTTGGGTTGGCCTGCTTTGCATGGGCCAATGCCAGGTTCTCCCTTGTGGAGCGATGGGCCCGATATTGACCTTCTGCTTTCCATGCTCCAAAAAGGACGTCCCTGGCATGGGGAGTTGAAGCTTAAATCATTTTCAGAGGTTGGTCCTGTCAGGGGGACTCTTCTTGGTGGTTGCCTCAGTGTGTTGACCAACTTGATTGGAACTCCCTATATCCCCAAATCTTTGAAGGGATCCATCCTTTTTTTTGAAGACACGAACGAAAATGCTCCTCGGGTTTTACGTTTTTGGAATCAATGGCTAGCCAGTCGCATGTTTGATGGAGTTTCGGCCATCATTCTTGGAAGGTTTCACAGCATGGAAGGAGAATTGGATGAAAAATGGCTTTTTCAGCGTTTGTTGGAGCGAACCCAATGTCCCATATTTTTTTCAGAAGATTTTGGACATGACACCCCCAACTATCCAATAGCCATTGGTACTGAGGCTGAAATCATTTCGAATCACTTAAACTGGGTACTTGATTGACGAAGAATTTAGGTGGATGCTTGTTTTGAGGATTTCAAAAGAGTTCTTTACTTTATGGATTTGGATGCATTTATTCAGCATTAGTTTTTATCAATCACCTCATTCAATTTATTAACATTTTGCAAATAAATCGATCAAGAGGGTTCAAGTATCGGAACGCCATTGAGAATGAGTTGATAATCAAAATTCGCTTTTAAAGAATCTGAGACAGCACAATATTTCTTGTGCCCTAACCTGATCGACTTCCATATCCTTTCTCCTTCTATATTTCCTTCAACATCAAAAGTCACCAAGATATTGGTGAATGATGTGGGCATTTCTTCACGTCTAGATCCTTCTGTTTCAATCTTGATCTTATTGATTTGTTCCAAATAACGCCCTAGTAGCATGGTAACATCAATTCCTATGCATCCTGCCACTCCTGCAAGAATGAGTTCCATGGGCGTAACCCCCTGACTGTCTCCGCCATAGGTTTCAGTAGCATCCATTGCCACTTCAAAACCCGAAGGGGTTTTCGAAACAAAACGACGTTTCCCTGTCCAATTTGTTTTGACCAGCATTTTGCTTTCCAATTAGAGGGTTGGGTTAATAAAATCAGTTGTTTAATTCTTTGAAAATCCAACTCGATTTCTTTTTCATAATAAACAAGGAAGTGCGAATCCTTTAGTGTGACCTGAATGTTGAATGAGGAGGTGTCTGCCCTCAATTAGACAACTTCCTTCCTTCATGAGAAGGATTGAATCCTAGTTATTTATAAAAATGAAGCGTAACGATACGTTGTTTGTCAGAAGTGTGTTGCACCAGGTTGGAAGCAGGGCCATCTTTAGGGAAGATGACCCCTTGCGGGGGAGATTTAGATTTTGGAAGGAATCCTTATTCTTCGACCATTTCACCACTACCCCCCAATTCTTTGGGAAAATCCTTGAATTTCGGCAGACCGTCCTTCATGGGCAGGATGGTGTTTTCATAATTAAAATGGGCCGTCGGCTTGAACTCGAAATCTTTCAAAATAGATGAATAGACATCCAGAAATCCATAGGATTCGGTGTGATCGGTCAAGACATGCCCTCCGCAGGACTCGCACCAGCTTCGTTCATGACCTGGGTTTTTTGCAAAGCTTTTGAGTTTGTCTTTTCCCTGGACGACTCGGANGTTTTCNGGTTNGAAGATNGTNGCACCGTTGACNGGNGANGCAGACCAANTNCGNCATANNGTGCANTGNCAGACAACCATTGCATCCGGTTCTCCATCCACTTCTACTTTGACTTCACCACAAAAACANCTTCCTTCATAGGTTGCCATAAGCATTTTTTTGAATAAGGTTTAAAAAAGAATCTTTATTGGAACGTATACTAAACAAATTCAAGCCTTTGTGAAAAGAACTTTTTTTATAATCTCTTCTTGATGAATGAATCGTGTCAAGCATGCTGTAACCGTTTATCCTGCAATTTTAAACGCAGGGGACGGATCAATAGAAGCCCCACAAGGATCATGTTCAGGATATTCCAGCCGATGCCATTTAAAAGTGCCACCTGATAGGAACCGGTCCAGTCGAAAATCTCACCAGCGAGCCATCCTCCTAGTGCCATGCCAAAGGTGGAGGACATCAATACCGCACCAATCCTGATTCCAGCTTCCTTAGCTGGAAGGTATTCCCGGACCACAAGAGCATAGCAAGGCACGATCCCTCCTTGTGAGAGACCAAAAACGGCTGAAACAAGATAGAGGGAAACCAGTCCATCAGTAGGCAGGTAGAGCAACAAGGAAACGGTCTGTAAAAAAGAACTCAGCATTAGGGTTTGAACCCCGCCGATACGGTCCGCAAGCAATCCAAAACATAACCGGCTTAATATGCCACAGGCCAGCATCACTGAAAGCATCTCGGTTCCTACCACAACTCCATATCCGAGGTCCGAACATAATGCCACCAGATGAATTTGGGGCATGGACATGGCAACACAGCAAGCGACTCCTGCCAACATCAGCATTGCTTGAATCTGAAAAGGAGTGAAATCTGATGGAGTGAGAGGCATAGCTTCCTGAAAGGATTCCGGTTGAGANATTTTATTTTTTGGNGATTCTCTTAAAAACCAGCTCAAAGGAGTCATCACGAAGAGACAGATCATTCCAATCCAAAAATACGCTTCCCTCCAACTGCTCTGGGTCAGGAAGGGCTCGATGAAAAAAGGCCATAACGCGCCTGCGATATAATTGCTGCTCGCAGCAATACCAACGGCTATTCCTCGATATTTTTCGAAATAATGGGAGATATTCGAGAGAAAGGGACCAAAACAGACCGAAGCTCCAAACCCGATGAAAATTCCCTGAACCAGGGTCAGGAGGTAGATATTTTCAGAGCTGGCTGCCAGGAAATATCCCAACCCCATTATNACTCCTGAAATTGCAATTGGAATGGCGAGACCAAAGCGATCGACTATTTTCCCGACTACGATGTTTCCCAGACCAAAACCTATCATCGTCATACTGAAAGGAAGGGATGCCAGAGAACGGTCGACCTCGAAGTCTTTTTGGACGGCGGGGAGAACGATCACCACGGCCCAGATCCCATTGGTGCCAATCACTGAGACCAAAGTTCCTATCGCTAGTCGGACCCAGGAAGCAAAACCGTCAACTTGGCCTGGAGAAGACAAAATTAATTTTTTTGAATGCAGGTCTACTTTGTTTTATGAAAAACAGAAATGAGTGCTTGAACCATATAAATAAAATCTGGAATTTACTATTCCTGATTTGCCAGGATCCGAAATATGCAGCCTAAACCTCTGATATTATATTGATTAGGAAACCGACTTTGGATTCTGCNNCTNCGGACNTNAAGTCCTTCGTGCAGAAAGACAGGATGGAGGATCAGGATTGCTGATTTTGAAAGGCAAGTGCTGGAGCAATAAAGCATTATTGCTTTCCTTTGAACTCCATTCTCTCAACGTTGTCATTCTGCACGAAGCGAAGCGGAGNCGCAGAATCCAATAATTCGAAATGAATCGTTTGAAGAGGAAGGCTTGGAGGGTAGAAATTCAACCGTAAAACTGAGCCATTGAAGCCTCTAAAAAATCCATCCTCCTCCAAAAGTCAGATTGATCCATGAAAAATTCTGATCTTTGATTTTTGAATTGCCTGATGATGAGAGATTTTTCAGAGAACGATTGTGATAAAGGAAGCCGAGGAACCCTCTCCAGTCATGGAATTTCTTTCCGAAAGTTGCCATTAAATCGAATCCGGAAGGACCGGAACTTTTATATGTTTCTCCAGAATACTGAAAACTGGCATTTCCACTGGTTACCCATCCGAGAATCACGCTGACTTCTTCCTCACTTTGATCACCGAAGGGCAATAGGTTTCTTCGCATTTCGAATCGGTAACCGAAATTCAACGCAAGGGTATTCATTTTTAAATCGAAACTCGATGTTTTGTATTGAAAATCCCAGTTGGTGAGACCCGCTCCCAGATTGTTCCAATACGATTGCAGACCAAGCACACTGCTTGAACTGTCTGCAAAACTTCCCCAGCCATAAAAGGCTTCAGCAGAAATATTTTTCTTCTTTTTCCGGACCGAAGGTGTTTCGGGCTTTGGTTCTGGAGTTTTCTCTACCAGCGGTTGATCAGGCTTTTCATTTTTTTGTAGGGATGTTTGGTTGTAATCAAAGGTTTTCTGAACCAGTTGGAGCAAGACGGTCTTAAACTTCGAGTTGTTACAATTTTCACAAAAAGAGGATTCGATTCTTGTTTTCTGATGATCCGTCAACAATAATTGCAATCGGATTTTTCTGTTTTTCTGGGCAATGGTCAGGAGCATAACGGCCTGCAAATCCTCCTCTTTCAATATCTTGCGTACACCCTCCAGACACTTGGCTTTACAATCGATGAAGGTCTTCTGTTTCGATTTGGATTGGGCAGGATCCAGGGCACTATCAATGAGTTTCTTTAAATAATCTTCTCCTTCCATACTGCTTCTTCTTGAGAATTCATCGGTGAGGATTTTTTTACCTGCAGACAAGTATTTTTCGTCAACTTGACCCAGAAAAAACTTTGAGGAAAGTACAAGGATTTTATAAGACTCCGAAGCGGTCAAAATTCCTGGGAATACAAAAAAACTTAAGAAAAGGAAAATGGGAAAGACCCTTTTGGACCGGTAAAAAAACGTAATCATTTTGGGCTTTAAAGCGATTCGATTGAAATCGGATCCAGGGTGGGTTTGGGTAGACCCAGTGCCTTGACTGCGGATTTACCGGTTTCGGTGATGCCCCCGACATAAATCGGCTCGGTTTCACCCGGGACAAGATTGGCCTGGGAGCCCGGGTTCCAGTTGACAAAGAAATCAGTGAAATCTTTCTGGGCGGCATAGGAGGTACAGAGCATGAAACGGTCGTTGACATTCAGATTCTGTCCATAACATTTGTTCGCATCCTTAAGTTTGATGGCCGCGTCATTCTCGTTCCTGGTCAAGCGGTGCATCAATTTAAAGAGGTTCCAGCCTTTCATCCCTTCCGTCTCGTCATACCATGAGGGCAAAGAACCCGTATACCAGTTGTTGATGTCGAATTTCTTGTCTGCCCAAATCTTGATTTGCGCGAACATCAGCAATCGAATTCCACCACCAACGGCTCCCCAGACATTTCCGGTTTCAGCCTCGATTTGATCTTTAACGATCCTTAGGCTTCTCTCTACGCGGTTCATTTTTTTGAGATGTTTATCCTGCATGTAGAGCCCTAACAGGTTGTTGACCACCTCGCCCGATCCGTCAATAGCAAAGGGAGATTCTGCAGCGTTGTGCCCAACCTCATGCCACAAGGTCCAACTGTTCAACGGATTTTGAGCAATCTTGGTACTATCCGAATCAAAATTAATCCACATCACTGGGTAACCTGAATGAGCCCCTCCCTTGGAAATGGCGATGTCATTGACAAGCCGGTGCTTGTGGTTGGGGATCGAGGGGTCAGTGCTTTTTCGGTTAAGACTTCCGCTAGCGTCTTCATCCCGGGCATAAAAATCATTGAGATCCGATGAAAAAGTATCGAGTTCCTCAGCAAACTTTTTGACATCACCACTGTAATTGGTGGCCTGGATGTTTTTCTTCGCTGAAGTGTAAATGAATGTTTTGGATTCAATTTCTCCAAAGGGCGCTGGTGATTCATCGATTTTATTGATCCAATCTCCCGTGCCATCCTGGGACAGTTTGTACCAGGGAGCCTTCACCGTGTTACTAAGAGTGAGAGTGATGTTGTCTTCAGCAGAGGACGCATAAATCAAACCTCCATAGGGAACCGTGTATGTGT
>NYUB01000031.1 GCA_002683785.1 Deltaproteobacteria bacterium | reverse complement strand
CATCATTGACTAGGGGGAAGTCTGTAAGAACGCGCTTGTTGCCGTAGTTACGGTCGATGTCTAGGGAGAGTCTTGAGATCTGATCGAAGGTACCGAGGAAGCGTTCAGCACGTGAATCACCACCAACGGTGACAGTGACATCCACTGCTTGTGGCTCGCTGTTCTGAAGAACCTGCTCCTGCTGTTCCTGAGACATGCAGGCATGCAGAACGAGCCAGGAAAGAAGTGCTGTGAGGAGTATGCCGAAACTTGCTTTCATAATAAACCTTCTAGAAAGGATTATGATGTATGCAATTTTCCTACATCCTCAGAATTAATGTAAAGAAAAAAGCATGGAAATTCAGGTAAATAGTGAAATTAATTTTTCATCAATAAAATCAAAAGGATTGATTTAAATTTTCCGTTTTTTCACGAAAAACTAATATTTTGGGGTATAAAGTGGTAAAAACCTTTGAAAAAAATTTAGTTATTGCCGGGTATTTTTTCAAAACATGGGAGGCAGAAACCCATTTTGCTGAAAACCGAAGGGTTCGGGATTTTCTAGGATGGAGAGGTCGGGATGGTTTTCGACTTCCGGGAGCATCGGCTCGGAGACCGAGATGGTTTCGATGCTGAGGGTGTCTTGAATACGGACGATGCGTTCCTCTCCACGGATGACGCGGACGAGGGTTTTGACGGCCAGTTGGATCGCCTCACGGTCGCTGGCCATGGGGATCGGCACCAGGGCTCCGTCGAGGTAGCAGGAGGTGATGATGTTGGCATAGGTCGAGGAATAATCGATGGCGTCATAAAGCCTGCGTGTGATGACATCGGCCACGCCCAAGCCGGTAGCGTTGCCCTTGGTTTTTTCAGAGAGGGAGAGGACGACGATTTTCTGCACCTTCGGGTCTCCGAAACCTTCGACCCCGCGGTTGTTCCGTCCGGAGATGTTGGGATCAAACCCGGCACCCGAGATTTCCTTGCCCATCTGGTCGATGACGAGCACATCGATATTGCTGAAAAGCAGGCGGCCCATGCGCTTTTTGGCGATTTCCAGGAGTTCCATTTCACGCTCAATCAGCGTTTCCGGAAGCAGGGCTTCGACATAGGCAGCCTGGTCGTAGGCATTTTCGATCATGCCGATACCGAAGAGAAAAGGCACCTTGGCCATGATCCGTGTCGCAGCATCAGGGAGGACCTCGGGAAAACGGTCCATCCCCTGCCAGTGCATCAAAGTCGCGCCCTGGATCTTGCCCATGCCGATGACGACCATCTTGACGACCCTGCTTTCGATCCGTCCCCGGAAGGTGGTATGGGGTTTGATGCGGTTGATGAGGACGATGCCGTCTGCTTCACTCGCCAGGCGGTCGATGTGAAGGGGGGTTCCATCATCGAGTTCCGAAACCTGAACCGTCTCCATCGAGGCCCGGATCGGGGCGCCGACATAATCTTCACAGATGCCGAAACTTTCGATTAAGGCCTGCTGACCTTCGGCTGTTGCACCACCATGGCTGCCCATCGCCGGAAAGATGAAAGGTTCCGCACCCATTTGTTTGAGTCCCTGCACGGTCGCCTTGACCGCCTCGGCAATGTTGGCGATCCCGCGACTGCCTGCCCCAATGGCAACCTTCATCCCGGGCCTGACTTGTTCCTGAACATCGGACCGCTGCATCTGCGCCCGAACCGCTTGCCCCACATCACTGAGTTTGCTGTCATCGAAACGCTGACGCACCAGCGCCATTTTTGGAAGAGGAACGTCCAATCCTCCGGCAATCGGGATTTCTAAATTCGGGATCATCGGGAAAAAATTTTATTAAATGGTTGTTTCAGAATCTCTTAAGAATGACCAAAACATAGCTTTGTGATCCGGAGATGACAAGTGCATGAGGATCTGAAAATTTCTCATCAAAAGATCATGAATTGAAAATCCTTTCAAGTTTTCTCAAAAAGAGTCCTGCAGAGAACCCAGGCGGAGACACGTTCGGCGCCTGCCTCTTTGAGGGTTCTGGCGGCGGCGTTGAGGGTCGACCCGGTGGTCATCACATCATCGACAAGCAGGACTTCTCCCTTTGGCAGGGATTCCTTCACGGCAAAGGCATCATCCGGATTTTTAAGCCGTTCGGGGTAGGGCAGTTCGGTTTGTGGAGTGGTAGCGCGCACCCGGCGCAACAGCCTGGGTTTAAGCAGAGAGGAATGCCTTTTCAGGTTACGGAGCAAATGATGAGCTAACAGTAGGGACTGGTTGAATCCTCGTGACTTGAGTCGTTTATTGTGGAGGGGAATCGGGACCATGCAATCATAATCATTCTCCGTTTTCTGGCCCATCAGACTCAGGGCAAAAAGCCTTCCCAACAGGAAGGAAAGGGATTGCCGGCCTCCGAACTTGAAGGCCAGGATCCAGTCCTGGAGCATCCCGCCGTAGACGAACCCGCAGCGAAGCTGATCCAAATGCCACTGACGTGAAACACCATGGCCACAAGCTTTTTGCATCCCAGTTTCCTGTTCCATCCCACATCGGGAGCATCGGCCCTCCGGGTCAAACCAGGGCAGCTGCTTCAGGCATTCCGTGCAGAGGAATGGGAAAGCCGGATCATCGAAGGCCTTGACTCCAAGGATCTTGCGGCAACCGTGACAAACAGAGGAAATCATTTGCTGGAGCCACCACCTAAACCCGGAAGGCGGATTCGGATGCTCCAGCTTGATGCCGTTTTCAAGAATGCATGAGGGGGCCATGGAAGGATGAAAGTCAGGGGTTCAAGTCGAGGAAATCTTCGCTCGAATTCTCCCTGAATTTCGGAAGCTGATCGAGCATTTCGTAATAGTCGGAATGGTTTTCGAAATATATGTGTCCCGCCCCATGAAGGCCGGTCGGACGGTCGATGCAGCCTGCGGAGATGCTCATCCGTTCGCCGTTTTTCAATTCATAAAAGAGACTGGCACCACAGTTTCCACAGAATCCACGCCGGGCCTCTTCGGAAGAATCAAACCAGCGCAGAGTCTCTTGGTTCAGCCATTCGATCTTCCCCTTCCCCGCAGCGGTAAAGGCAGAAAAATGACCGTGAGTTTTCAGGCACTGACTGCAGTGACAATAAAGCACCGGACGCAGTTCACCCTCGATCTTAAAATGAACACCTTTGCAAAGGCAGCTTCCACTATGGATTTTCATGCTTCCTCTTTTGATTCAGGTTCTAAGATTTGATGGACTTCTCCCAACCCCGTCACTTGTATGCACTCTGGGATACTGCTATAAAATAGGGATCATCCAATGTTCATTCATCCTTACCAGGAATACTGATTCCTATTAATTTAATCCAGTTTCCATTTTCCGTGTAGCCCATAATTATTCTATTCGGAAAATACTGACCTTCCAGTTTCATCCGTTTCATTCACTCTTCCCTTCCGGGCATTAATGCAAGAAGTTTCAAACAAAATCCAGTTTCCTGATCTTGAAAGAGAGATCCTCCAATTCTGGCGTGAGGAGCAGATCTTCCAAAAATCCATCGACCAGCGGCCTGAAGATCGGCCCTTCATCTTTTATGACGGTCCGCCCTTTGCCACAGGGCTTCCCCATTATGGGCATCTGTTGGCGGGGACCATCAAGGACGTCATCCCCCGTTACAAAACGATGCGCAACTTCAAGGTGGAACGGCGTTTTGGCTGGGACACCCACGGACTGCCGGTGGAATATGAAGTCGAACAGGACCTGAANCTGAATGGTGCCGANGNCATCCGTGAATTCGGAGTGGGAAANTTCAACGAAGCATGCCGTTCGATCGTNCTNCGCTACACCTCGGAATGGNGGGAAACCGTGGACCGTATGGCCCGNTGGGTGGATTTTGAAAACGACTATAAGACCATGGACCGTGATTTCATGGAGTCGGTCTGGTGGGTTTTCAAACAACTCTGGGACAAAGGATTGATCTATGAAGGAGTGAAGGTTGTTCCGTATTCCTGGAGGGTNGCGACCCCGCTATCGAACTTTGAAGCNAATCTGAATTATAAAGATACCCAGGATCCCTCAGTCACACTTCGGTTCNGGATGCTTGATGCAGAAAACACCTACATCCTTGCATGGACCACCACCCCCTGGACCCTGCCTTCGAACATGGCCCTCTGTGCAGGACCAAAGTTGGAATACGTCCGGCTGNGCCTCAAAGAAACCGGTGAGCGCTACCTGTTGGTGGCAAGCCGGGTGGNNACTTATTTCGAAGAAGGAAGTTATGAAATCGAAGAAAGGATGAAGGGGACTGAGCTCAAAGGCCGACGTTACGAACNTCTTTTCGACTTTGCCCAAAAAAACAAACCCTCGGAAAATGCCTGGAAAATCTACAACGACGACTACGTCAGTGACGAAAGCGGAACCGGACTCGTCCACCTGGCCTGCTTCGGAGAAGACGATGTACGGATTTTCAACCGNGAAGGCATTCCGATTTTCGACCCGGTCAACGAGGAAGGAAATTTCCAGGAGGACATGGATTTCCTTTCAGGATTGAATGTCATCGAGGCCAACCGTCCGATTTCCCAGAAACTCAAGGAAAAGGGATTGATGTTCCGCCAGGAAACGATCGAACACAGCTATCCCTTCTGCTGGCGTACCGACACCCCGCTGATTTACAAACCGATTTCCACCTGGTTCGTCAACGTCGAATCCTTTCGGGAACGCATGGTGGAGCACAACCGGAAAGTGCATTGGGTGCCTGGACACATCCGCGATGGGCGTTTCGGCAAGTGGCTTGAAAATGCCAGAGACTGGGCCATCAGCCGAAACCGTTTCTGGGGTACNCCTTTGCCGATCTGGAAAAATGAGGAGGGTGAAACCCTCTGCTTCGGCAGCGTTGAAGAACTCGAAAAGGCTTCGGGNTCNAAAGTTCCNGACCTCCANAAACANCATGTGGANNANCTGGTGNTCGAACACCAGGGCAAGACCTACCACCGTGTGACGGAGGTGCTCGACTGCTGGTTTGAATCAGGCTCCATGCCCTATGGCCAACAGCATTATCCGTTCGAGAACAAAGAACTCTTCGAAGCGAATTTTCCTGCAAACTTCATCTGCGAAGGACTTGACCAGACCCGTGGCTGGTTCTACACCCTGGTGGTCATTGCCCAGGCTCTTTTTGACAAACCCGCTTTCCACAACTGTGTTGTCAACGGGTTGATCCTTGCTGAAGACGGCAAGAAGATGAGCAAACGGTTGAAAAACTACCCGGACCCGACAAAGATGCTCGACCAGTACGGAGCCGATGCGATCCGTCTTTATATGCTCAACAGCCCTGCGGTTCGCGGGGAGGATCTGCGATTTTCAGAAAAGGGGTTGATCGAGACGACGCGGACCTTATTGCTTCCACTCTGGAATGCCCTCGCTTTTTTGACCACTTACGCCAGGATCGACGGATGGGAACCAACACCTGAAAATCTTGAAATCTCCCGAAATAACCCTCTGGATCTCTGGATTCTTTCCAAACTGGTTGGACTGATCGATGAGGTCCGGACCCAGATGGACCTCTATGACCTCAACCGCTCGGTGGCCCCATTCGTCGGATTCATCGATCTGCTCACCAACTGGTACATCCGGCGGAGCCGCAGGAGATTCTGGAAAGCAGGACAGGGTTCCGACAAACTGGAAGCCTATGCCACGTTGTTTCAGGTTTTGCGAAACCTCAGCAGGGTGATTGCCCCCTTTGTNCCTTTCATTGCCGACGGCATCCACAGGACGCTGAAANTGAAGGGCGATCCGGAAAGCGTTCACCTTGCCCTCTTTCCGGAAAAGGAAGGGCAGATGAAACAGGATCCGGAACTTGAACAGCGTATGGATCTGGTGCTTTCTGCAGTGACCATGGGCCGTGCGCTCAGAGCCAAGCATCAACTCAAAATCCGCCAGCCTTTGCAGACNATCACCCTCATCACTGCCACCCCGGAAGCCCAGAGGATTCTGGAAGATCTCGACGAATTGATCATCGATGAACTGAACGTCAAATCCGTTGAAATCTCACGGGATGAGAAGGACCTGGTTCAATTGAGTGCGAAGGCCAATTTCAAACTCCTCGGACGCCGGATGGGGAAAAAAATGAAAGCCGTCTCCCAGGCCATTGCTGCCATGAATCCTGAGCAGATCCGCCTTTACCAACAGCAGGGTAACGTCGAACTCGAAGTTGAAGGAGAAGGGATTCGATTCGAAACAGAAGAAATCCTGATCCAACGCAGCCAGAAGGAGGGACTGCTGGTGGAAACGGACAACCTGCTTACCGTGGCACTCGATACGGAAATCACAGCGGATCTGTTGAAGGAAGGACTTGCACGTGAATTTGTCAACAAAGTGCAGAATATGAGAAAGGAAAAGAACCTGGATGTGATGGACCGGATCGTNACCCGTTACCACGGTTCCAAGGCACTCGAGACTTCCCTTGAAACCCATTCGGATTTCATCCGTACAGAAACATTGACCAATACCCTCAGCAGTGAATCGAATCTGGAGGGTGANGACTGGGATCTCAACGGAGAAGCCTGCCGGATCTCGATCGAGAAAGCCGCCTGATCACCATCTCACAGCCTGAACCCCCAAATAACAGAGTCCCAGACAGAAAAAAGGTTAGGGCTTTTTTTCACACATCGTCATCTTCCTGAAGAAGCTTTTCTGCCCATATTTTTATTGCTATCGAACCCAG
>NYUB01000030.1 GCA_002683785.1 Deltaproteobacteria bacterium | reverse complement strand
CCCAAAAAGTGGTCCACCTGCTAGTATGGGAGATTAATCTACATTCCAAGCCTAAAAATGAATCAATTCCTTTGTTTTGAGTGAGGATTCAATTTAGATTTAAAATTCACATTCAGGAAGATATTACATGATAGAGGGAACTCAAGGTGTACTAGAAAAGGTGTACCAGAGCTGACGTTGATAAAATTATATCTCCAATAATATCAATATTATAGAGATCCTCACAGACATGGCGGAGATGTGTAGGAATCGAACCCACCTGTGACAGGATTAGTGCCACACGCACGGTTTTGAAGACCGGGGCGCCCACCAGTGACGCATCCACCTCCGTAGATTCATTGTGGTCATCAAACCAGGAAATGTCCAGAGGACAAACTCAGAAGTAATTTAGCGGTTATTCCTAGAATTGGAACTAGTGGTAATGGTTCAATAGTGTTTTGGATTGATCCTTGATCCAACGGATTCTAATTTGAGTCGCTTTCATCAAATACAATACATACAGGAGCATTTCACAGATGGACGGAGCAAAAACGCGAGTAGAATCATGGGATGATTTTTCACCCTTAAAACATGTGATTGTCGGACGTGCGGATCATACCTGCATTCCACCTACCGAACCTGCAACGGAAGCCAAGGTTCCCGAAGACAGCGACATGCGGGGAATGTGGGGGCCTAGACCTTTGGAGACCGTCGAAAAGGCCAACATACAGTTGGACGCATTTGCAGCTATGCTCACAAAACGTGGAATTCAAGTTGACCGTCCAACACCGATTCAATGGAACCAGGCCGTAAACACTCCCGATTTCACCACAGGATCGATGTTCGGGTGCATGCCCCCCAGGGATGTACTACTCACGGTAGGCAAGGAAATCCTGAGTGCTGCCATGTCATTTCGTTGCCGTTTTTGGGAATATTTAGCCTATCACAGCCTGATGCAGCGATATTTTGATGAAGATCCTGAATTTCGCTGGGAGCAGGCTCCGCGGCCAAGGCTGACAGATGACTCCTACCAGCAGGGTTATTTTGATGAAATCACCATCGAGGANAGNTTGCGTCGNACAGCNGCATTGGATTTTGTAACCACTGAAGAAGAACCTTTATTTGATGCGGCNGACATNCTGCGTATCGGCAAGGATTTTTTCTGTCAACATGGTTTGACCACCAACCTCCGTGGAATGGAATGGCTTCAGCGTCATTTTCCGGAGCATCGTGTGCATAGTGTCAACTTTCCAGGAGATCCTTACCCGATCCATATTGACGCCACCTTCGTCCCACTCCGTCCTGGTNTGATCATCAACAATCCAAAGAGGAAACTTCCAGAGGAGCAAAGGAAAATATTCGAANTCAATGGCTGGGAAATTCTTGATGCAGCGCCTCCTGCTCATAGCACACCGCCACCACTCTGCTATTCCAGTGTCTGGCTATCGATGAACAGTCTTGTGATTGATCCTAAAACCGTTTGTGTGGAAGCCAGTGAAGTTCACCAAATGGAACAGATGGACAAGCTTGGCATGGAAGTCATCCCTGTTCCTTTCCGNGACGCCTATCCTTTTGGTGGAGGACTCCACTGTGCGACAGCAGATATTCGAAGGGAGGGAAGCTGCGAAGATTTATTTCCGAAACAGGTGGAAGGTACCAGGATTAGGCCTTTGGATTGAATGTTTAAGGGATTTTAAACGNTNGCTCCAGGNCAAGCCCAAATATCNAAAGCTCACAAAGACTCGGCTTTTCCATCCACAATCCGCTGGGTTTGCTTTCCATCCGAGGTATAAAGCATCCCAAACAAAGGTTGTCCCTGGCGAAACGTTCCGATGTAGTATCGCCCATCGGCAAAACGCCAGNGTCCTTGCCCTTCAGGGAGGTCCTTTTTAAGTTGTCCTTCATACAGGCGTCCATCTTTAAAACTGAAGCGCCCTTCACCTTCCATCAGATTGTCATGGAATCCCCCCGTGTAGTTCCGACCATCCGGGAATTTCAAAGTCCCCTTCCCCTGGAGTTTTCCTGAATCGAACTGCCCCACATAGCGNCGGCCATCTGGAAAATCCAAGCGACCGTCCCCTAGCAAGCGTCCCTGCTTGAAGGCGCCTNCCAAAATCCGACCATCGGGAAAATGGATTTCACCTCTGCCCTCCATCCGATTATGCAGAAACTGCCCAACATAGCGTGACCCATCCGGAAAAAGCATTTCTCCTTTACCATGACGGTTTCCCTTCTTAAATTTTCCGCTGTAGGTACCACCCGAATTCGTCAATTCTCCACTTCCTTCTGCTTCACCATTCAGAAAATCNCCCTCATAACGCATGCCATCTGGATAGAGCAGAATCCCACGACCTGAAATGAAGTCTTTCTGGAAATCTCCTGTGTAACGCCTTCCATTGGACCAGACGATTTGACCTCTGCCATGGGCCCTTCCGTTTTCAAATGGGCCAGAATAACGGGTGCCATCAGAAAAACTGAGTGTACCCGTTCCATGATTCACCCCTCTGTGAAATTCTCCTACATAACGTCGGCCATCTGGAAAGCGGATGCTTCCTTTACCATGGGCTTCATTTTCCGAAAATTGGCCTTCATAGACACTGCCGTCAGAAAGGTTCAAAACCCCACGACCGTGTCTCATGTCCTGCAGGAAATCACCCATATAATATTCTCCGTTTGAAAGCCTCCACTTTCCTTTTCCTTCACGAAGACCCTCACGGAAATTCCCTGAATAATATTCCCCATTTGGGAAAGTCAGGATGCCCTCACCATGTGCTTTTCCAGATTTAAAAAGCCCTTCATATTTTTTCCCACTGGGAAAGTAGGCTGTCCCGTATCCATTGATTTCATCCTTTTCAAAAGCACCTTCATAAACCTTCCCGTCTGGAAATACCAGTTTGCCAAGGCCTTCTTTGATATCCAGATTAAAATCACCTTCATAGCGCCTTCCGTCTGAATAGACCCAAAGCCCCTGTCCATGCCTCCTTCCCTGTTCAAACCCTCCACGATAAAGCCTTCCATCGGAGAATTTGAGAACACCCGAATAGTGGGGTAAACCACGATGAAATTGACCTGAGTAGATTCTTCCATCCGGAAATTCAAAAACCCCTTTGCCCTCGATGAACCCATTTGAAAAATCACCCCTGAATTTTCTGCCGTCGGGAAATGTGAAAACACCACGGCCATGCCTTAAATCTTTCTGGAAATTTCCGATATAAATTCTACCGTCCGGCCATTTGAATTCTCCATGGCCTTCACGGAACCCCTCAATAAAAGGGCCTTCATATCTAGAACGGTCAGGATAGACATATACCCCTTCTCCATGCATCTGNCCTCCAGAGAAGGGTCCTAAATACGAACCGCCATCGAACCAGTAGACTTTTCCNTNNCCCTCNGCATTTCCACTANTGACACCNCCAACATATAAACCTTTGATTCCCTTNGGATTAANNANATTCAACCGTTTCTCATGATCTTCAGCATAGAGATGGGGGGAGAAAACGAAGAACAACGCCAAAAAGGTCAGGCAAATCCGTCGATTTGTTATGAGGAGTGGGATGATTCTTTTCATGGCTGTTGGAGCCACTTCAAAATGAATATATTTAGAATTAACAAGCCCGCAAAAACTTGGTGCGAATGAGGAAATGTGTGAATGTTTTTTTCCTCTTCTCTCTTCTTAAAAAACAGAATCAAAGCTTATCCATGTTTGTTAACAGGGTCATGCCAGAGAGTCAAGCCTCATGCCGTTGATCAAGCCAGTAAGAATTCTTTACTCCGTTGACACACGCATGATCTAAACTAACACAAAAACCTTAGTGTATCCTGTGTTTTTGTTGGCTCAAAATAGGATCAGCTTGGGTGCTTCCCAATCGGTTTTCTCACAGAAATGATGAGAGCGCAAAGGATGAGAACAGCAGCAGCACTTTCGTTCCATTGAATGGATTCATTCAGGAGAAACCACCCTGAAAAAAGGGAAGTCAAGAATTCCGCTGATCCACATAGGGCAGTTTTGGCAGGTCCTGCAACTGGTGAGGCCCAAATAAAAAGCAGATGAGGAATGAAGGCCGTAATTATTCCAGCCCCAATCAAGAGCCAGTAAGCCTGAGGATCTTCAGGAACCCAAATTCCTCCTTCCAACCAGACCAATGCAATTATGCCGGTCAGGGTATTCCCGAACAGCATGAACGCCGTTGAAGAAAGCAGATTTAAATTTTTTACCCGAAGGGAAAAGATCAGGATGATGGTGGTCACACCAAGCGGTGCCAGAAAACACCAGGCAACAGCAATCCATAGATCACCCGAGATTTCTCTGGAAGGTCCTAAAGCTAATGCACAGCCGCAAAGAATAAGCAGTGCAGATCCAAAATGTACTCCATGAAGTTGGATGCCGAACAGAATCCGCCCAAAGATCATGGTAAATAGAGGATAGGTGAAGAAGATCAGCACACAGATGGAAACCGGCAGTACCGCCAAGGCCTTAAAATATCCCAGTGCACCAAATCCCATCGACATTCCTCCTGCAAAAGACAAAAGGGATTCTCTGAAATGGACCCGAACCGAACCTGCAAAAGGGAGCATGACTATGGCCGGAATTCCGTAGCGGTAAACAACGATGATTTCCGGACTTAGACCATATGCATAAATCCAACGGGTAAACAATGGATTGAAACCATATCCCACCATTGACGTGATGAGCACCAACGTGGCAGATAATGGTGAAAGTGGTTTCGAAATAATGTTCATCCCTTGACCAGCTTGATCACCCTTGGCCGGCCTTCAAGGTCATCAAAACATTCCAAGTCGTGATATTCCGGATGGCACTTGATAAGATCCATGATCTCTGCTCTTTGATCATGCCCATGCTCCAGGATCAATTCTCCTCCAGCAACAAGAACTTCTATCGTTTCCTTCAAAATACAGCGATAAAAATCAAGCCCATCATGCCCTCCGTCCAAGGCTAGCCGAGGTTCTTGTTGTACTTCCCGATTCAGTTGGGGAATGATTCCTGTTCGAATGTAAGGAGGATTGGTTAGCAAAAAATCCAATGAGGCTTTCTTGAGATAACGCCCTAGCCCATTGGATTGCAAAAGAATCAACCGATTTTGTCCCTCTTTAAGCATTTGCTGATGAGCGCGCGCATTGGTTGAACAAATAGAAAGAGCTTCTTTTGAAAGATCTATTCCATAAAGATCCAATTCCTTCAATTCTGAAGCCAATGCAAACATAATTGCTCCAGAACCCGTCCCTAAATCCGCCACACGTATGCGTCTTACTCTACCTTCCTTTTGTGTCCTTTTGATTCGAGAACAGGCTATTTCAACCAGGAGTTCGGTTTCTGGACGTGGAATGAGGACTCCAGATGCCACGTGAAGCGATAGAGACCAAAACTCTTTCTGTTGGGTCAGATAGGCCACCGGGACCCCCTCGATGCGCCGTTTGGCCATTTTCTTGAAATGAAACGATTCTTCCTCGGTCAGAGGCCTGTCGGCCTGCAAATAAAGATCTAACCTCTTCAACTTGAGCAAAAAGGCCAGGAGCAGCTCCGCATCCAGTCTTGGAGTTGGAACACCATTCGATTTGAATGTAAGGGAGATTTGTTGGAGAACATCCCCAATCCTATACCCCTTATTGAACTCAGCAAATGATTCAGAATTCATTCATGAGATCTGAGTCAGAACGGAAATGCCTGGCTGACAAGCAGGTATCCAGGAACGAAAATCCAATAAGGTTAAAAAAAAAATTGAGTAATGCAGGATCAGTTTGAGAGCATCTGATGTGCTTCAAGTAGAATTCTGCGCGTGTTCTCCCAGTCCAGGCAGGCATCCGTCACAGAAACACCATATTTCATATCTGGACCGATCGCTTGATTTCCCCCTTCAAGATTGCTTTCAATCATTGCACCCATAATCGCTTTTCGTCCATCATTGATTTGATGCATCACGGCACGCAGGACAAGTTCCTGTCGGTATGGATCTTTTCCTGAATTGGCGTGATTACAGTCAACCATGACTTTTTTGCGGAGACCCGCCTGTCCAAGTTCGTCCAAGGCCTTCCCGACTGAGACCACATCAAAATTAGGCCCGGCTTTACCTCCACGCATGACCAGATGGGCATAAGGGTTCCCTTTGGTTCTGATCACAGAAACGTTGCCGTCATGGCTGACACCTAAAAAATGATGTGCATTTGCGGCGGATTGCATCGCATTTATTGCCACTTCGAGGCCACCGTCGGTTCCATTCTTAAACCCCACTGGCATCGAAAGCCCACTCGCCATTTCACGGTGTGTCTGCGATTCCGTGGTTCTTGCCCCAACGGCACTCCAGGAAATGAGGTCGGCAAGATACTGTGGGGTGATCGGATCCAAGGTTTCTGTAGCACAGGGGATCCCCATTTCATTGATCTCGAGGAGGATTTTTCTGGCGAGTTTGATGCCCTTTTCAATCTTGTGGCTTCCGTCCAGGTCAGGATCATTGATCAATCCCTTCCATCCCACTGTGGTCCGTGGTTTTTCAAAATAAACCCGCATCACCACCAAAAGTTCATCTTCTATTTGAGGAATCAAGTTCTTGAGCCTGGAAGCATAGTCCATGGCAATATCAGGATGATGGATAGAACACGGACCTACAATGACCACTTGTCTCTGATCCTTTTCATCCAAAATCGCTTTAATTTCTTTACGGACTTTAAATACCGTTTCACTGGCTTGTTCTGAAATTGGAAATTCCTGTTTTATATCTTTAGGAGCCGTAAGGGGGTTGACTCCTGTAACATTGAGATCTTCTGTTTTAATCATTATTTTAAATGTGGTGAATAAATAAAGATTTGCTTTTAAAAAAACATATCAAAAGAAAAGAAGGGTAAATTAATTGATAATTCTTTTTTTCCTAATTTTGTGAATGATTTCTAGAAATTAATCACCCAAGCAACATGTACATTATATATTTCAGTCTATCGAAAGCAAATTTGCTTAAATATTGTATTTCACTGAGGTGGTATTCAAATGAATGTTTCAATGATCATTGATAACTTCCATCAAGGTTGATTCAACCAATTATTCTTTTGATTCAACGATGGGACGGAATTGTTCAACAACCGATTCATAAACAGTTTTTTTGAATGGAACGATCAAATCAATCACGTTTTCCAGTTCAACCCAGTTCCAATCAATAAATTCTGGTTTTTTTGTTTGCAGGTTGATCTCTGAATCGTTGCCTTTGAAATGCATTGCATACCAGATTTGTTTTTGTCCTCGATATTTTCCCTTCAATCTTTCACCCTTTAAATGTTCTGGAAGGTCATAAAATAACCAGCCTTTAGTCCTTTCCATGATTTCCGCGTGATTTGTGCCAATTTCTTCCTTCAATTCTCTCATCGCTGCTTGTTCAGGAGTTTCTCCTGAATCAATTCCTCCTTGGGGCATCTGCCAGTTCCCTGGATAATCCAGTCTCTCTGCAACCAGTACTTTTTTGTCCTGATTAAAAAGAGTGATCCCCACGCAGGATCTGTAGGGCAATTCTGAGTTCATTCAGTACTTTGGAGGCCAACAAACTAGAGACAAATAATTTTAATCAAGAGTCCTGGGTGTAGAACAAACCATACCAATACTAGAGAAACATGATTGATACGAAGTAAAGGAAGTGGAGGAATAGGTGGTCGGAGCGACTGGATTCGAACCAGCGACCGCACGGCCCCCAGCCGTGTGCGCTACCAGACTGCGCCACGCTCCGAGTCGATTATTTCAATGGGTATCGAAGGGACTGTCAAGCTCCAAGTCCTTGGTTAAAACTTCTCCAGTCGCTTGGAAGCAAAACATGGTGATTCACTTTTCAACCCTAGCCGGTTCATTGTAATGACTACGCTGCCCTCCGCTGACATGATTGTAGTTCTTCTGAGAAGGAGAGGCAGTACTTCGTCCTAGAACCGCACCGCTGTCAGCATTTCCACAAAGGCGAATCCGTTCTTCATAATTTCTTGGAGGAGGATAAATGTTCTTACAGCCTCCAGAGGACTGACCTGCTGATTGAAGTCGTTCATTACGAAGTTTATTCAGGTGGTCCCGACAAAGTGCATTGGTACAGCGTTTCTGAATCAGGCTCCAGATTTGATTATTGGTCTTGCGAACATATTGTTCAGGCCATGTATCGGAGCCTTGAGCTGATGTCATAAACAAGATCCCTAAAGCAGTTGAGATAAAGCGTTTGTGGAACATATATTCTTCCTTTGGCTTTTGTGTGTATCTGCCAAAGTTTCAAGTTCCATGCCTGTGAATGATAACTGTCGTTGGGATCAAAGAAGTGCCTATAAATAAGGCACTAGGCATCGTGACTCATGAGAGGTCCTGTGTCATCTCCGCAAGACGCAGACGCTGGATTTTCCCGGACGGGCCTTTGGGCAAATCTTCCATAATGTGGATTTTCCTTGGGGTTTTGAACTCACCCAATCTGGGACGGCAGAACTCCACGAGTTCATTTGAACTGCAGGAAGATCCCGATACCAGGGATACACAGGCCTCAACTTCCTGGCCATAGTGGGATTCCTCAACGGCAAATGCCGCTGCATCCACCACATCGGGGTGTTCATAAAGAGCCTCGTCGATTTCTCTTGGTGCAATGTTTTCTCCACCTTTGATGATCAACTCCTTGGTCCTTCCCTTGACAAAAACATATCCTTCCCCGTCCATAATTCCCAAGTCTCCAGTGAGCAGCCACCCGTTTACCAGAGCATCTGATGTCGCATCAGGATTCTTGAAATAACCTTTCATGACATTTGTCCCCCGAACGGCAATTTCTCCTTCTTCATTTGCATTAAGGGGCTTGAGTTGTTTATCTACGATGCGGACCTTATTCCCCCAGGCAATTCCAGGAGATCCGTACTTGATCAAACCAGGAGGCAGTGGATTAGACAGAATCGGAGAACTGGTTTCAGTAAGCCCCATGGTCTCAATGATCCGTACGCCAAATTTCTGTTCGAATTGGATATGGACCTCAGGCGCCAAAGGGGCGGAAGCAGAACGGCCAAAACGAAAAAAATCCTGCATCATAATCTTTTGCTGTTCTTTAAGTTCCGTTTTATGCAGGAGGGCGGAAAGCAGTGTTGGAACCACACTAAACCAGGAACATCGATACTGAAGGATCCAATTCCAAAATTCTGCTGTCTTGAATTTTGCAGGCATAAACACGCTGCTCCCACTGACCAATGGCCCCATGACAGTGTTGATCAAACCGTTGATATGATACAGCGGGAGCACACACAAAGCGCGGTCTTCATGTGTTAAATCATGAGATTCCATCGCGTTCAGACCACCAGAGAGCAGGTTTTGATGTGAAAGCATCACGCCTTTGGGCTTTCCAGTGGTTCCCGAGGTATACATCAAGAGGCCAGTATCGGATGCACCAGGAGTTGCATCCTTTTCAATCTCTTCTTTAAAGGAAGTGAAAGGAACCTCTTCTGGTTCAATCTCAATCAACTCTGGCCCTCCAGAAATCCCATCGAGGATAGCTTGAGCACGTTGACGTAATTCCGGAGCTACCATCAACAGGCTACTTTCCGAATGCTCCAAAACATATGCCAGTTGGACGTCTCCGGCAGCCAGGTTGAGCGGACATAGAATCCTTCCAGAATAGATGACCGAGAGCAGGAGTAGTGTTGAAGCCAGACCATTCGGCATCATCGTTGACACTGTTTGACCTGGCTCTGGAACAAAAGTTCGAAGCGCAGCCGAGATTCTTAAGCAATGATCCTTTAATGAATGAAACTCTAAAGGACGATCAAGTCCTGGAGTAAGGAGGAATGGAAGTTCGGAGATTTCCCTGGCCCTAAGATCGATCAGATCCTTCAGTGAAAAATCCAGAATATCTTTTCTGTCTATGAGGAAATTGATTGGCTTCCCTGCTTCAGAGGTCATGGCGCGAACGGTAGTCTCTGAACATTTCTTCAACCGTGACCTCCCGGGGATCAATCGGTCTGGCAATGCGTGTGATGTTGAGAAAATGCCGGTAATTCAAATTATCGTCGATGCTGTTTTCACCCCAACTTCCACACCCCATCGACAATGAAAAGGGAAGTCCGTTTTCAAAACTGCCTCCAGTTGCAAAGCAATGTGCCTGGTTGACGATTACACGGCATACCGGAAGTTCCAACCCCAGCTTCAAGGCTCGGTCTTCCCTCGTGGAATGCAAGCCAATCGAGTGCCCTTTTCCCTCGTGATTCAAGAGTCTTAGTGCCGTATGCTTTGCTTCTTCAAAATCAGCTACGCTGAAAACCGTAAGCACAGGGCTGAGTTTTTCTCCAGAAAATGGATAATCATGTCCCACCCCAGATTCTTCGACCATCAGGAATGAAGCACCTTCGAGTTCATCCCTATTCAAACCTGCTTTGCTACACAGTGTACCTGCATCCCTGGCAAGCATGTCGCGGTTAAGCCTTCCATTGATCCACAGTGCATCCTGGAGCTTTTGTTTTTCTTCTGGATTCAACAGCCTTCCTCCTAAATCAAAGAGTTTTTCCAAAAGAGGCCGTCGTATTTCATCGATAAGAACCAAAACATTTTCAGAAGAACAACTGGTTGCATGATCAAAGGTTTTGGAAAGCATGATCTTTGACGCAGCAGCTTCAAGATTTGCAGTTTCATCAACAATGACGCTGACGTTACCTGCTCCAACACCAATGGCAGGGGTACCTGAAGAATAGGCAGCTCTGACATTGGACTGTGAACCGGTTACGATCAACAGGTCTGCAAGTTTCATCAATTCCCCGGTACGGATTTTATCCACCGGTGGAGAAAGCTGTTGAATCAGATCCAGTGGTGCATCGATTCGTTTTAATTCCGTATGAAAATATTGAAGCAATCTTGAGCAAACTTCTTCTCCAGCAGGAGAAGGGGCTAAGATGATCGCATTCCTCCCTTTGAGAGCATTGAGGGTGTTGTTCGTTGGTGTTGCAACTGGATTGGTCGAAGGAGTCACAGCACCGACCACACCTACAGGCCTTGCGATTTCAGTGATTCCTGAATCTTCATCTTCGGAAATCACGCCTACCGTTTTCACCCCACGCAAGTCCCTCAGCAGTCCCAGGGTTTTGCGTTCATTTTTAAGAACCTTATCCTCAACCCGCCCAAGCCCCGTTTTTTCTACTGCCATGCGGGACAATTCCAAGTTCCTCCCTGGTTCAGTCAAGGCCCATGCTACGGCCGTTACCACTTCATCGACACGTTGCTGATCATAGGTTTCATAAACCTGCTGGGCCTTACGAGCCTTCTCAATCAGTTGCTGAACACTAGACAAGGTTTTCTCCACAAAGATTGATCATCTTATTCATTTATTTTCAGGAAAAGAACGCTGAGATTAAAATAATAAATTCGAATAAACCAGTCCTCAGAAGAAGGCCTTGATATCAGTGATTGAAGATAAAGGAAGGCAGGAGGAAGTATGTATTGCTTCCTCCTGGAGGATCAAAAAAGTTTTTCTACAGGGACATAATCATAACCCAGGGAGTTTGCTACGCCCTCACAAGTGACGTTGCCTCCCATGGTATTCACCCCAAGTCCAAGTGGCTTGTCCTCAAGACAGGCTTGAGCGAGCCCCTTTCCGGCCAGGGAAAGCGCATAGGGCAGGGTAACGTTGGTCAGAGCCAGAGTCGAAGTTCTTGCCACAGCCCCGGGCATATTGCCGACGGAATAATGCACCACACCATGGCGCTCATATATAGGATTGCTGTGATAGGTTACATGGTCAATGGTTTCTATGCATCCGCCCTGATCAATTGCTACATCAACGATCACCGACCCTGGCTTCATCGTTTTGACCATGGATTCAGTGACCAGATGCGGTGCTTTGGCACCCGGTATCAAAACACCCCCCACCAGCAGGTCCGCTGATTTAACAGCTTCAGCGATATTATAGCTGTTGGACATGATCAATTCGGCTCGCCCTTGAAAAACATCATCCAGGTATCTAAGCCGGTCTGCACTGATATCAAGAATCGTTACTCGGGCTCCCATTCCAACCGCCATTTTAGCAGAATTGATGCCTACTACTCCTCCTCCAATGATGACCACCGTGGCAGGATGGACCCCGGGCACTCCGCCAAGCAAAACTCCCTGACCACCCTGAGGTTTTTCGAGAAAACGTGCACCCACCTGCACTGCCATTCGGCCGGCCACTTCGCTCATCGGGGTCAACAGAGGAAGGCTTCCGTCATCCATTTGAACGGTTTCATAGGCAACGCCACTGACCTTGTTTTCAACAAGAGCCTTGGTCAGAGGCCCTTCCGCAGCCAGATGCAAGTAAGTGAAGAGCAACAAGTCACTTCGGAAGTAACCGAATTCATCTGAAAGCGGCTCCTTGACCTTGTAGACCATTTCCGCGTCCCAAACTTCTTTGACGTTTCCAGTTATTTTTGCTCCTGCATCGCGGTAGGCTTCATCGGAAAATCCGCTGCCTGTTCCAGCCCCGGCTTCAACAAGCACTTGATTCCCTCGTCGGGCCAGTTCATTGACACCGGCTGGTGTTGCACCGACACGATTTTCCATTTCCTTTATTTCCTTAGGAACACCAATAATCATTTTTCCTTTCTTCAAGTTATGAGAAACCCCTGAATCATAGTGGGTTCTTGATGTTAATTGAGTGACTGCTGAAGTGCATTGCTCAGGGCATCAAAAATCATGTCCGCTTCGGACTCTTGCAGCACAAGGGGAGGAGCGAAGATCAGGACATTGCAAAGCCCAGGAATCGTATTCCCATTGCGTCCAATCATCACTCCGTTCTTTGCGCAATGCTGGACAATCGTATTGGCCTCTTCCGCAGACATCGGTTCTTTGGACTCTTTGTCCTTGACCAACTCAACACCAAGCAATAATCCTCGACCACGTACATCACCTACATATGGGTGCTCGAGCAGGGTCTCAAGTTTGTTTTGAAGATAACCTCCAACAGCACGTGCATTTTCAGTCAGTGATTCCCGTTCAATGATTTCAATGTTCCTTAATCCTACAGCACTTGAAACAGGATGACCTCCATAGGTATTGATCTGACGGAAATGCTTGAGCGATCCTGGTTCTCCATAAAAAGCCTCAAAAATCTCTTCACGAACAACTGTGGCCGCCAGAGGTAGGTATCCACTGGAGAGACCTTTGGCAAAAGAGATAATGTCCGGTTTTACTCCCCAGTGATGATGACCGAAAAACATTCCGGTTCTTCCAAATCCAGATACCACCTCATCCAGAATCAGCAGCACCCCATGTTTATTACACACTTCGCGAACCCGAGGCATGTAATTGTCAGGAGGAACGAGGACGCCTCCTCCGGAGATCATCGGCTCCATGATGAAGGCCGCAACCGTTTCTGCACCTTCATAATTGATGGTTTCTTCCAGGAATTTTGCGCATTCTTCTCCATGTTCCTCTGCAGTAAATTTCGGATGCGCACGATAGGGATAAGGAGGAGGAACATGAAGAAATCCTGCTGCCAAAGGATCATATCCTATCTTACGTTCCGCCTGACCGGTAGCAGTCATGGTCGCCATGGTATTGCCATGGTACGCTCGATGACGGGCGATGATCTTGTATTTGCGTGGATTTCCTGTTTGAAGATGATATTGCCTGGCTATTTTGAAAGCNGTTTCATTCGCTNCCGAACCACTGCTGGTAAAATAGGTATGTCCNCCTTCAAAACCCATCAATTGTTGAAGTTTGNCTGCCAGTTCAACAGCAGGNCCAGTTGTTAAAACAGGAGCTGCATANCAAAGTTCCCCCATTTGGTCTCGNGCAACATCAGCCAGTTCNTGCCTNCCGTAGCCGACATTGACACACCATAACCCAGCCAATCCATCGAGATGTTTCCTNCCCTGATCATCAANNAGNAAACAACCNTCTCCACGAACGATCTTGCTGGGAGCATCCTTTCCACGCATCATTTGATGCTGGGTCATTGGACGCCAAAGTGCATCCGGTGTGCTAATTTCAGTTTTTTCCATCATTTTACCTGTAATAAAGTTTTGATTCATACCTGTGGGCGCATGTCTTCTCTCCGAATACCAGCAACTGAGACCGGAGTTTTCATTGCATCTCTTCTGAACGGTTCTCCAAGTTCCTGATTCAGGATGACTTCAATAAAAGTGGTCACTCCCTGATTCATTTGTTCTTGTACCGCTGTTTCCAGAGTCGTGGTGAGTTCCTCCATGCTTTTCGCCTGGACCCCTTTGACCCCGCATGCCTTTGCAATATCTGCATAAGAAACCTGAAGGTCGAGTTCAGTCCCGACAAAATTATCTGAATACCAAAGAGTCGTATTACGCTTTTCAGCACCCCACTGGTAATTTCGGAAAATAATCATGGTGATAGCAGGCCAATCTTCCCTTCCTATTGCAGTCATCTCATTCATCGATATGCCAAAAGCACCATCCCCAGCAAACCCTACAACGGGAGTATCAGGATTCCCGATCTTAGCACCTATGATCGAAGGAAATCCATAGCCACATGGGCCAAAAAGCCCCGGAGCCAGATATTTCCTCCCTGCCTCAAAGGTTGGATAGGCATTTCCGATTGCACAATTATTTCCGATATCTGAGGAAATGATCGCCTCTTTCGGGAGGGCCTTGATGATTGCACGCCAACTCATCCTTGGAGACATGTAGGTAGGTTGATTTTCTCGGGCCCGTTCGTTCCATGTGGTACCAGGATCATCATCTTCATGATCCATGGAAGAAAGGGTTTCAGACCAAGATGCTTTTTTCTGAGCCACCAGATCCCGTCTTTGCTGTCTGACACTCGCGCTAGAAGACGGTGAAAGTTTTTCCAGAATTGCTTCTGCAGTTTTTCGAGCATCTCCTGCAATTCCAACAGTAACCGGTTTGGTCAAGCCGATGCGTTCAGGGTTTATATCAACCTGAATCAGTTTTGCAGAATTCGGCCAATAATCCAGACTGTAACCCGGCAAGGTGGAAAAGGGGTTGAGACGTGTTCCAAGCGCAAGTACTACATCGGCCTTGTTGATCAATTCCATGGCTGCCTTAGATCCATTGTATCCTAAAGGCCCAGCATAGAGCGGATGTGAACCGGGAAATGCATCATTGTGCTGGTAGTTGCAGCAGACTGGAGCATCCAATCGCTCTGCAAGTTTTCTGGAAGCATCTATTGCTCCACCTAAAACGACTCCAGCCCCGTTGAGGATCACAGGAAAATCAGCATTGGAAAGCAACTGAGCCGCTTCTGCAACAGCATCGTTTCCTCCTGTAGGAATTTCGAATTCAAGAGCTTCTGGAATTTCGACATCAATGACTTGAGTCCAGAAATCTCGTGGGATATTGATTTGTGCAGGAGCAGAAAGCCGACGAGCCTTGGTGATGACACGGTTCAGTACCTCTGCAGTTCGAGAGGGATCACGAACTTCTTCCTGATATCCTACCATGTCCTTGAAGACTGCCATTTGTTCAACTTCCTGGAATCCCCCTTGTCCAATGGTCTTGTTTGCCGCTTGGGGAGTTACCAGGAGCATCGGAGTATGATTCCAATAGGCGGTTTTGACACAGGTAACAAAATTGGTGATGCCAGGTCCATTTTGGGCAATAATCATTGCCATCTTGCCTGTCGAACGGGTAAAACCATCGGCCATGTAACCCCCGTTGCATTCGTGTCCAACATCCCAGAAGGTGATCCCTGCTTCAGGGAAATAGTGGGAAATCGGCATGAAGGCCGAACCTATGATTCCAAAAGCATGTTCAATTCCCTGCCTCTGGAGCACTTTGACGAATGCTTCTTCCGTTGTCATTTTCATAGCTGTAAACCTTGAATTCTGAGTTTTTTTATTTTTTAAGTCTCATCTGGTGAGAATACTAATCTCATTTATGCCATTCTAAGGGTATCTTGTCAAGAATATTGAGGATACAAAGAAGGCATCATTTTTAGATATTTTTACAAAGCTCTTTCAACAAATCTCCTTAACTTACTCTTCATGGGACATGCAAGCAAATTCGTTGAAGTTTGCAAATGGTTTCTGCAAGGGTTAATATTTTGAGTTTTGATTTAAATCTCATCATTCATACAATCTGTTATCTTCCGTATCCATGAGCGATTCCAAGCCCGGCAGAACCGGGGAAGCAAACTCTTCCATTCAGCAGTTCACTCCAAAACTTTCCAGTGAACTGGGACTTCCTTCCAACCGAATCCAGGGGACACTTGAGCTTTTGCTTAGTGATAACTCCATTCCCTTCATTGCCCGATACAGGAAAGAAGCGACTGGAGGACTGGATGAAGTTCAGATTGGTCAAATTCAAGACCGTTACCAGTATTTGAGTGACCTTGAAGAACGTAGAAATGTGATTCTGAACAGTATCCAGGAACAGGAAAAGCTTACACCGGAACTGGAAAAATCGATCCGAGAGGCCGATTCAAAACAAACTCTTGAAGACCTCTATCTACCCTATAAACCCAAACGAAGAACTCGTGCTATCATCGCCAAGGAACTTGGACTTGAACCCCTTGCAGAACTGATGATGAACCAGGACAGCAATATGGAAGTCCTGAATGATTGGATCCAGGAGTTCAATAAAGAACGCGAGGAAAAACTCGAGGATCACAAAGTTCTTCAGGGAGCAAAGGACATCTTAGCAGAACAAATTTCTGAAGATGCCGATCTTCGAAGAGAACTGAGAGAACTTACTTCACGTGAAGGCAGTCTCGTCTCCAATGTCAAATCTGAGTTTGAAGGAAAATCCTCCAAATTCGAGATGTATTATCAATACGAAGAAAAACTATCACGAATTCCACCTCACCGCGTTTTGGCTATGCGGCGTGGTGAAAAAGACCATGTACTCAAAATCCAAGTGAATGTCGCGGAAGGTTCTGTGATGACATTAATTTCGAATCACTGGATGAAAGGACGGAGCCCCGAACTGAGAGAACTCTGGTTGGAAATTTTCGAAGAGTCCTACAAAAGGTTGCTCTCTGGAAGCATTGAAACCGACATCCGGGTGGATCTTAAAATTCAGGCCGACGCTTCTTCGATCGAAATGTTCAGCAAAAACCTTCGACAGTTGATGCTTCAACCACCAGGTGGAGCACGCAATGTGCTTGGACTCGACCCTGCATTTCGAACCGGGACCAAATGGGTCTTGGTTAACCACACCGGACGATTTGTCAAACATGGTGTGATCTATCCTGTACCTCCCAAAAACAAAATCGAAGAAGCTCGCCAAGAACTCAATGCACTGCTGAAAGAACACAAAGTCGACATCGTGGCTATTGGAAATGGAACTGCTTCCAGAGAAGTCTTTCGTTTTGTCCGGGATTGGATCCAGGAAGAAGGTCATTCATTGGAAACGTTGGTGGTCAATGAATCGGGTGCATCTGTTTATTCTGCTTCAAAAACTGCCCGTGAGGAATTTCCAGATCTCGATTTGACTGTCCGTGGGGCTGTTTCGATCGCACGACGTTATCAGGACCCTCTGGCCGAACTGGTGAAAATCGAACCAAAATCGATAGGTGTTGGTCAATATCAGCATGACGTGAATCAGAGTCGGCTCAAGCAGTCACTGGACCGTACGGTAGAATCATGTGTGAATTTTGTGGGAGTCGACCTCAACCGTGCATCCTTTCAACTTCTGGAGCATGTATCGGGAATCAATCCAGGTCTTGCTCGAAATATAGTCCAACATAGAAATTTGAATGGATCCTATTCGGCTCGAAATGAACTCTTGCAAGTCAAGGGAATGGGAAAAAGGACCTTTGAGCAGGCAGCAGGATTTCTTCGTGTTCCTGAAAGTGAAAATCCACTTGATCACTCTGCTGTTCATCCAGAAAATTATTCCTTAGTCGAACAAATGGCGGAGCAGCTTGAAATACCCCTTCAAAAAATGGTGGGTAATGAGGAAAAACTGAAACTGATTGATGTCAAACGTTATGAAGAACAAGGAATTGGTTCATACACCCTAAAAGACATCATCGACGAACTCCACAAACCTGGACGAGATCCACGTGATGATCATCAAACCGTTCAATTCGACGATTCTGTCAGTGAGATTGGAGACTTGGAAAAGGGGATGAAACTCCCAGGTGTGATCACCAACGTCACACATTTTGGTGCATTCATCGACATCGGTGTCCATCAGGACGGACTGGTTCACATTTCCAGGCTCTCAAAAAAATACATCAAGGATCCTCTGGAAGTATGTACCGTGGGTCAAAAAGTTGATGCCTGGGTCCTGGAAATTGATGAGGAACGGAAACGCATCTCACTTTCCCTCAACGATCCAGGGGAAGGAAGAAGCTCAGATTCTTCAGCTCCAAACAAAGAAAAAGGTCCATCGAAAAAAAGTCACTCTTCTGAAAAGAAAAAGAAAAATAGAGAAAAGAAACGTTCCAGCTCCCAAAAAACGGAAACTCCCATTCGCAAAAGCAGCGGGAATTTTGATGAGGATATGGCTGCTTTAATGGAAAAATTCAATCAGCATTAAGTCTTCTTTGTCATGGACGAATCACTGAATGTACTTAGCGAAACGCTCAAAGAATGTGGACTTGACCCCATAACGGGGTTTTACCGCAACGGTTGTTGTGACACGGGGACTGAAGACCATGGATTACACACCGTTTGTGCACGTATGACTTCAGATTTTCTCGAATTTTCCAAATCCAGAGGCAACGACTTGAGTACTTCCAGACCAGAATTCGGTTTCGATGGGCTTAAGCCTGGAGATCGATGGTGCCTTTGTGCAGCACGTTGGCAAGAAGCCTTCGAATCAGGGATGGCGCCTGATGTCTTCCTTGAATCCACCCACCAGGTAACACTCAAAATTATCGAGTTAGGAAATCTTCAGAAACACGCCGTTGACGTCAACTGAAACACCTTTGTTTCCTGTTTCTTTTTTTCTGGTGTGATTCTTTATTCTTGATCCATTTTTTTCATCACAATGTCTGAAATTTTCCAAATCCGTATTTATCAGGAAGAGGATCATGAACAGCTTGTTAATCTCTGGAAGACCTGTGGATTGGTGGTTCACTGGAACGATCCTTCCAAAGACATCCAGCGCAAAGTATCCCGGGATCCTGATGGACTTCTGCTAGGATGGTTAGAACAGAAGCTTGTTGCATCAGTAATGGCAGGTTACGAAGGTCATCGAGGATGGATCAATTATCTCGCCGTGGATCCGCAATTCCGCCAGCAGGGTTTGGGTCGGAAAATGATGGAAACCGCCGAAGCGTATCTATCGAATTTTGAATGCCCGAAAATCAACCTTCAGATCCGGGCCTCCAATCAGGAAGTCATCGATTTTTATACAAATCAGGGTTTTCTGAAGGATGAAGTTATCAACATGGGCAAACGTCTGATCCCTGATGATGTGTGATTTTTAGGTAAACTCAGTGATCTATCTAGGCATTGACGGTTGCAGGGCAGGTTGGTTGGCGGTGTCTTCAGAGTATGACTCCAGTTTCTCCTGTGAAATCCATTCCAGCCTTGAGAAACTTCTCGAGGAACTTCCGGAAAAGCATCAGGTTTTAATCGATATTCCGATTGGACTTCCAAAAACAGAACCTCGTCTTTGTGACCGTCTCGCCCGACAGAAACTCGGCCCAAGACGTTCGAGTGTTTTCTCACCTCCCTGCCGTGAGGCTCTCTTCACCAAAGATTATCGTGAAGCCTGCCAAATCAACGAAACATTGCTAGGTAAGAAACTATCAATCCAGACTTGGAACATCTGTCCCAAAATTCAGGAAGCAGATCTGCTCTTCCAAAATCATGAAGGATTGATTCCTCTGTGGAAGGAAGCACACCCCGAACTTGCTTTTCAGGCTTTCAACAAAGGAGATTTTTTAAAGCAATCCAAGAAAAGTCTTGAGGGACGTTTGGAAAGAAAAACCATCCTCCGGAAATTCTTCAAAAAAATCGATCCATGGTTCGATCAAGAACATAAAGATTTTTCTTCCAAATTCGCTGCGGCCGATGACCTGCTCGATGCACTGGTTCTGTGTATAGCTGCAACAGAACGTTATTCCTCCCTCAAATTCCTCCCTGATCTTCCTAAATCCGATGAAACGGGTCTGCCGATGCAGATCTGCTATCCCGGCTTTAAGTCATAAGTATGAAAAATAAAAGGGAGGGAACTTATTCACTCCCGGGAAAACGAGGTTTCCGTTTTTCGAGGAAAGCGCGGATGCCTTCCTGACCTTCGTCTCCTGAAAGTGCCGTAGCAAGCCCTCTTGATTCTGCTTCCATCTGACTTTCCAACTCACTGCTGAAGGTATCGGAAAGCAGTTGTTTGATCATTCCGTGGGTTTGCAAAGGTCCTTCCGAGAGAGTTTTTGCCAGTCGTTCTGCCTCATCCTGCAATTGATCATCATCAAGAACACGGTTGATCAACTGCCAGTCGAGGGCCTCTTCTGCAGTCAAAACCCGATTGCTAAAAATCAGTTCGCGGGTTCTACGTAATCCAATCAGCCGCGGCAGGAAATAGGTCGAACTTCCATCTGGAACCAGTCCAGCACGGGTATAGGCCAAGGTGAATTTTGCAGAACGAGCTGCCAGGACCATATCTGCAACGAGTACCAAAGACAGTCCACCACCAGCAGCAGTTCCGTTGGCTGCAACAACCAGAGGGGGAGCCATTCTGGCAAAACGTGAGATGGCAGCATGAAGTGATGTGGTGATCTGCTTCGCCAGCTTGCCAACCTCACTTTCTGCTTCAGAGAATACTTTGAGGTCCCCTCCAGCACAGAACATCTTTCCACGGGCCGTAATCAAAACCGCACGGATTTGTTCATCCGTATCACATCTGATTGCGGCTTCCATCAGTTCTTCGGCCATTTTTAGATTCAGAGCATTGGCCGCTTCCTCACGGTTGAGGGTGATGCATGCAACATGTTCAAGAATTTCAAATTTGATGGTTTCATATTTCATGATTCACTTTTCATTAATCTAGTCTTTTAAGTTTCGTGATTTTAAATGAATTTTTTTATAAATTTTAGTTGTCAATCGATAGTTTTTTAAACCAGACACCTCCTGGAAACATTTAGCATTTCCAGAATTCATTTAATTTTGAAGAGGGCCCATCTTCTAGGGATTTAATCCAAAGAGGCAAGAAGGAATCCTGATAAGCAGATCGATTTGAGGGTCAATCCAGATCGATTGGAAGGGGGCGTTCGAGTTTTATTTCATCAAGACTGAGACGACAAACCCATGCATGGATCTGAACCCCTAATTTCCTCACACGAAGCAATTCCTGAGCATAAACTGAATCAATGTCTGCCGCTGTCGTGAACCGATCCACGTCCGTACGTTGTACCACAAAGAGCATGCCTGCCTGCCAACCCTCCTCAATGGATTCTGCAATGTGGCGCAGGTGCTTTGTTCCACGGGCGGTGACAGAATCCGGAAATTCTGCAGCACCGGGATTGGGGCCATCTGGTCGGAGGAGGTGCACGTTTTTCACCTCAAGAAGCATCCCCATGGTTTCAGTATCCCTGTTCAGGCAAAAATCAAACCGGGTTCCCGGGCGCCAATTGAATTCCCTTCGAATTTGTGACCAACCTGATAATTCTGCGATGGTCCCCTTTTCCAGGGCCTCATGAACTATCGTATTTGGACGGCCGGTATGGATCCCAACCAGACCTCCTTCCACTTCCAACAACTCCAGAGTCTTTTTCAGTTTGCGCTTAGGATTTTCGGAAACAGAACACCAGACCCGTAATCCAGGATCTTTCAATCCGGTCATGGCTCCTGGGTTCGGACAATGGACGGTCTCGACGCCTGAAGGAAACTCCACATCGGCTAGAAAACGTTTGTAACGCTGGATCAACCGTCCTTCTTCAAGCGGAGGTAGTTTCATGTGTGACTGGTGTTGTTATGATGAAAATTTTTTGATCTCGACTTGAACACCAAAGCGGGCCAATGATGATTGTTAATCTACGACACAAAAAGAGGAAGAGTTATGCTATACGATGTCAGAACCTATGAATGTCTCCCTGGAACGCTCATGATGCACCTGGAAATTTATGAAAAATACGGCAAAGCACCTCAATCTCGAGCTTTGGGCACCCCACTCGCCTATCTGATTGGAGAAACCGGCAACCCAAACCGTTACATCCATATTTGGGTTTATAAAAATGCAGCAGACCGGGAAGAACGAAGAAATAATATGAAAGCGGATCCGGAATGGCAGAACTACCTTAAGTCAAGCCGAGAAGCAGGATACTTGATCAGGCAGGAAAATCAATTGATGCAGAATGTTGATTTCTATCCCCACAGCATGCCTTGATCTGAAGTACTTTACACAAAATAAGAATGAGTCTGAGAAAGGAGCCTTGAATTTCATAAAACTGAGCACGCTAGGAGATGCTATTTTACGGTAGAAGCTTGTTCAAAATGTATATCCCATCCCGACCGTGGTACCGGATCCTTTAGCAGTAAAATATTCGCTTCCGAAGTAGGATTGATATAGTCCTTCGAAGGTCATTCTTGATTTATCACTTATCGACGCCACAAAAATAGAAAAACCCATTCGAGGACGATAGCCGAGTTTGTAAACGGTTACGGAATAACGATAATCATCCAATATTTCGACAAACAAAGGGGATTGTTTGGCCGTTTGCTCCCCTCTGTAGAGTCCTAACATGATATTATTGACAACGGCCGAAAAACTGAAAGAATAACCGCTGATTTCTCCTACATCGATCCCGGCACGTTCTCCATCCGACTCTTTCTTGACAGCATCCTGAGTGGTTCGTGCATATTCGATCGACCCCATATCTCCCCACAAACTGCCAGCGACTACACCAATGGAAGCAATCGTACCCCGCCGGCTGAAAGCCACCCTAGCAGGGGACTCCCCATAGTGGCTGATGAACTGTTGGTAACCGAAAAAAAGGGGGCCCAGGTTCAAAACGGTTCCTGCATTATATCGATCGACCGTCCGGATTCCATTGAGGCTTGAATTATCATAATTCCGGTAGTCTCTACTGTTTCTGATCAAGCCCGCACCCAAAGAAAAATTAGAACTGATCGTCAACGATCCCTGAAACAATGGCGCCCTACTTTCAGTTTCCGTCACCTTGCGTCCGCTTGACACCTCAATCATCTGAACTTTGGACGATGATGAACCCAATTCGGTGTTGAGTAAGCGACTTCTGAGTCCAATGCTGGCCTGGGACGCGGTCATGCTCGTTTCATAAACCTTGGTGCCAAAATAGCTCTCTTCATCTACATAAGAGGTGCCCACAAGATTGACTGAAACCCGGTCGCTCAAGCCGAGTAAAGCAGGATTACTGTTTACATCATTATCCATATTGGGAACCGCATTCTGCGCCATCAACGTTGTAGTCAAAAACAAAAACACAATAACGGTTTTGATGGATAATTGGATCCATCCTGAACTAAGGTTTTTAAACTCAGTTTTTGAAAGACGCTGAAGCCCTAGGGTGATCCAAGAAATAAATGTAAAAGGAACAGAACTCATATCATAAATTGAATCGAAAGAGACCGACCCCCAATCCATGCAGATTGGGTTCCTTTAGCGCTGAAGGACTTACACAAAAAACGATCCCAAGTCACTGACTGCACTTGGCAATGGAACAATTTTTTGCGATCTTGGATTGGTGATCATACTTGAGTCGAGTATGCTGACGCATACCAGTCTGACTCTCTTGGCTGATCATTTTTAGGATCTTCTGCTGGTCACTCCGAACAAGCCGCTCTTTCCAGTTGAGATAGATTTCCGGATAAAAAGCATTGGACTCCTTGGAGAGTTGAATTTTATTCCTGGGAAGAAGCCAAGGCGGAAGGGATGGACGGTACTTTTTAGGATCCACCTCCCAAGGAGATTCAGACCAAACGGTAAAAGGCATCATGAACAATGAGAACAACAGAGGCCATAGATTTTTTTTCATCAGTTTCCACAACGATGAATGGAACAGTTCTTTGCAGTTTGGGCGCCTTGTTCCCAACGTCCCTTGGATACTTCCATCGACCTGCGCTGAGTCTTTTCATCATAAATGATACCGAAAAGCATTTTCTGAGTATCACGTATTTCTTCAGCATTCCACCATTTAAAAGGTCTACGTGGATGAAAAGCATTGTTGTCTTCAGACCTTGTAGATCGCGGTCGTTCTTGGAGCCAGTCAGGTAATTCAGGATGATATTCCTTAATTTCTTCACCTTTTGCGGGATATAGCACAAGGCTTGTCAAAAATAGAATGATCGTGAATTTCTTTCTCATTTTCATTTTCTGGTTTTCAGGCACAACGACCCTATATAATTGTACAGGATGTTATCGTTCTCCATGCAATAATATGTGCCAGAAGGAATTTTCTATAGCTTGAATGCATCATAGGAACCTCTGCAATTTATATTTTCCTCTAAATTTCAAAATAAAGTTCACTTTACATTCAATCCTTGATTCTGCTCCAATACGGTTTTTGAAAAAATATATCTTCGATGAAGCTCATGAACCATCAACACATCCAGTCAAAGTTATTTTTTTAAATGGCACATCAACGTTTATCCAATCGTTCTTTTGTCAGCTACATTGACAAGTCCAGGGAATATTATGAAGCTCAGGGATATCCTAGCCCTTATGGCTGGGCCTTTCATGAAGACTCACCTTTCACACAGTTGCACCGGTTAGTCACAGATTGCACCATTGGCATCGTCACCACAGCTTTTTTCCCTAAAGGAGATGAACCCGAGGGGGTACCTGAAGCACCACCGAAGAGACCGTATGCAGCTCCTTCCGACCCGATACCGGTAAAACTCTATACAGATGATGTGTCTTGGGATAAGCAGGCCACAGACATGGATGACCTCGGGAGTTATCTACCTTTGCAGGCTTTGATGCAAAAAAAACAGGAGGGTAAAATCGGCGCTGTTTCCCAACGTTTTTATGGAATCCCTACCGATTACAGCCAGCGGAGATCCCTTGAAGATGCTCAACAAATCCTCAGCTGGTGCCGGGAAGACGCAGTGGATGCTGTTCTTCTGGTGCCTGTCTGACCCGTTTGCCATCAGGTCGTGAGCCTGGCTGCACGAACACTCGAAAATGGTGGAATCGCAACCGTAATCATGGGATCCGCAAAAGATATTGTTGAAGAATGCGGAGTCCCTCGATTCCTCTTCACCGATTTCCCCTTGGGAAACCCCTGCGGCAAACCTCGAAATCCTCAGATGCAATTACAATTGTTGGATATGGCACTTGAATTGTTATCCTCATCAACTCAGCCTCGAACCACATTGCAGTCCCCTTTCAGATGGGGCTCGAACGAATGGAGACAGAATTATATGGCCGTACATGATGGAAACATCGAAGCGTTGGCTCTTGCAGGAGAAGAGAGAAGGAAAAAACAGAAGGAAAAAAGGAACACCGATTAAAATATTTTCTCTTAAATCAGAAATTCAATGCACTGCTAGTGCAATTTTCTTAAACCAAGTAATAGAAGGAAACTGATGGATCAAAAACTCCACGATCAAGGACTTGCGAATCGTAAAGAAGTACTAGGTGCAGAATATGTTGAACGTTCGCTGAGTCAGGCCGATGACTTCAATCAAGAACTTCAGGAAGTGCTCAACGAATACTGCTGGGGGAAAATCTGGAGCGGTAATGGGCTGGACCGCAAACAGAGAAGCATCCTGAATCTTGGCATGCTCGCTGCCCTGGGACGTTCCCATGAATTCAAACTGCATTTTCGCGGAGCACTGAACAATGGAGTCAGCATCAAGGAACTGAAGGACGTATTGCTTCAAATTACCGGTTACTGCGGTTTTCCTGCTGGAGTGGAAAGCTTCAGACTGGCTCGAGAAGTTTTGAATGAAGTCAACGGAGAATGAGTCTACCATCCCCCCTACCTGAGGAGCGTTTCGGTTTCATCGGCTTAGGCAGCATGGGCGCCCCGATGGCCAAAAACCTCTCAAATGCAGTTAGCATGCTACGTGTTTTTGATATCGCAGGCACTGATGAACGAGCACCTGAGGGCACGGTATGCTGCCATTCCCTGGAAGAAATTGTTGGTTCTTGTGATACAATTTTTTTGAGTCTACCCGACGGAAAATCTGTCATCCAAACAGCTCAGGAAATGGTCCTGATTGAGGAGCACTCCTGCAATACCCTGGTGGATACTTCCACCATCGGTGTTGATGCTGTGAAACATGTCGAACCTATTGTAGAAAAAGCCAAAATCGTTTACCTCGACTGTCCGGTTTCAGGTGGTCAATCTGGAGCACAGGCCGGGACTCTGACCTTCATGGGATCAGGATCTGAATCCAGATTCCGTGAACTGGATGAAATTCTTCAGAGCATGGCAGCCAACATCTTTTATGTAGGCAATAGATGTGGCCAGGGTCAGGCGATGAAGCTTTTGAATAACTTCCTTTCCGGAACAGCCATGTTGGCAACAAGCGAGGCTTATGCATTTGGAATGAGTCAGGAACTGGACCCACAGCAGATGTTCGAAGTACTGAATGTTTCCACTGGTGTCAATTCCGCAACACTTGATAAATTCCCTAAACAAGTTGTCACCAATCGCTATGCTGCTGGTTTTAGCAACACCATGATGTCAAAGGACATCAGTCTCTTTAGAGAATCGGTACTCAAAGCACAAACACTGTCCCCTGTTGGGAAAATTGTCCAGGAATACTGGGAACAATTTTCAGAACTTGAACCCCTTAAGGACTTCACCCAGATTTATCCTTTCCTTAAGAAAAAACACAGGAATAAAGAATAGAGTGTTTAAATCCTGGCTTAGTTTTTTCTTATTTCATGGTTCAAACGAGGCATTTAAATCTGAATAATCAGAAAAGCATAAAACCAATTTAATGAGCGAGGCGTATGAAAGGGTAGTTTTTACACCTCCAACATTTTACAGGTTATGAATTTTTCACGATTTTTTGCCTACAAGTTGGTCCAAGCTGCGAAAAGTGGAAAGGACGAACAACTCCGTAAAGTACAGTCAGACATCTTCACCCAGTTTAAAAATGACAATAAATGACTGGGATTTCATGACGTTGATGGCTTGGGTACTTGCTGGAGTTTTCCTGATAGTTTGGGTCGGATTCAATTATTATTTTGGACCTCGACTCGGCCTTCCAGACTGGTTTTGACTAACTGCGAAGGCCTTGCGTGGCTTGGTCAAACGAAAACGTACTGGAACAAAAACAATTTAAAATCTTTTTTCATCAAACCAATTAAAGTTCTGAATTAAATCTTTGAAAGTTTGTCTACGTCGAATCACAATTGCATCCCCTCCACTCACCAACACTTCTTCTGGCAGTTCGCGAAGATTATATTGAGACCCCATTGATAAGCCATACGCCCCGGTATCTAAGATTGCTATACAATCACCCAATTGGGGAATTCCCAACGTCCGAGTAGAATTTTCCAAATCACGCGTAAAAACATCTCCGCTTTCGCAGATATTCCCGGCTACTGCAACTTCCTGAGTAGGGTCATTCATCCGTGAAGCATTGACAATACGATGGTAAGAACCATACATGATAGGACGGACCAAATGATTGAATCCCGTGTCCAAGCCGACAAACCTTTTTGCCGGTGTTTCAGTGAGATTGGTGACGGTTGCCAATAAAGTTCCTGCAGGCCCAATGATGAATCGACCAGGTTCGATTTTCATCTTCAAAACACTACCGTAATCCCGACAGAATTGCTCAAAACGTTGACGCATACACTGGCCCAATTCTTCAAGATCCAGTTCTTCATCCGAATCACGATAGGGAATATCGAATCCTCCTCCGAAATCAACAAACTCTAGATCCGGGAACCTTTTTGCAGCATCAAGAATCAGATCCATTGCTTCAAGCATTGCCTCGGTTTTTCGGATTCCAGTACCAATGTGTGAGTGTATGCCAGTGATTTTCAGGCTGTGGGTTTCCGAGATGCGTAATGCATCATTCAAACGATCCTGGTAGATCCCGAATTTGGAGTCAGGTCCTCCGGTGATACAGTGAGCATGGTGACCTGCACCCATGCCTGGATTAACACGGATAGAAACTGAGGTTCCAGGATATCGGATCGCATATTGCTGCAACAGATCAAGAGAGCCAAGATTGACGGGGACTCCCCTTTCCATACTGAATTCAATCTCGGAAAATCGGGAGTTATTGCCTGTGAAAAGTATCTGCTGAGGTTGAAATCCTACCTCCAATGCCATCTGAACATCTCCCATTGAGACGGCGTCAATGCAAGCCCCTTCCACACGAAGAAGATTCAGCAGGGATGGATTGTAATTTGCTTTCATGGCATAATGAATGTCTACTTCATCAGACGGAAAGCAGTTAATCATCTTCCTGAAGCGGTTGATCAGCACATCCTTCTCATAGACGTAAAGGGGTGAGCCAAAACGTTCGAGCAGTGAATCTGCTGAAATGCCACCCAGATAAAGTAGTCCCTCACTCACTTCCATTGACTTCCTGTTTCTGATCAGGTTGATAGATATGGCATGACAAAATACTTCATCTCCTCTCATTCGTGAACAAGAATGTTTCCTGGACACTGCTGATCTTCATTTGGTCAGGAGTGATTCTACTGACATTTACAGCCTATCGCCTGGTCAGAATCCAAACCTACGATCTCCAACAGGAGGTCATGGTCAGGCAAACCCTGCAGTGGGAAGAAGACGGAATAGATCTAATTGATGAGACTTCGATCAGTTCCACAGACAATAAGAGCATTGCAGAAAATTCTTCTGAACCAATTGCAATGACCAACCGTTCTGCTTTGGTTGAAGCAGGAGATTCTTATTTCAATATATTCGACCAACACATTAATGAACAACCTCTGGATCAGTGGATGATTCTGGTGCTGCAGAACCACCTGAAAATTAATCTTCCACTCACTCCTGAGACTTCTCGAGATTGGGAATGGGCGCTAGTCGGGGATAAAATCCGGATCCAATTCCGTTCTGAACTCGATGCTCGTAAAGACATCCTTTCCAGGAAAAAACAAGGGAAATATTCGGTCCAATTGGGGTCGTTTAAATCCGACAATTTCACTGAAGCAATCAGTTGGACCAGACGTTTGATTGATGAAGGCTATTATACCTACCTCCATCGAACCGAAGAAAAATTCGAAAAGAAATACTGGTATCGGGTTAGAGTTGGTTTTTTTAAAAACACGGAAGACGCACTGGAAGAAGGTTTGAAGATACAGCAACGTTTGAGGCAATCCATCCAAATTGAGGGGAGGATCTGGTCGGTGATTCCCGATTCACGCGAAATGTCCCGCGAACTGATCAACCTGAAACAACCCAGAAACAAACCGTGGGTGATTCAATTCCCTGTTTATCCGAAACAAAATAAAGCCTTAGAGGATCTGGCTTTGGCAGCACTAATGAGCGATTTTAGTTACTTATCCAGAAAAATTGACGGCAAAACTTTAGAACCTGAATTTCGAATAAGATTGGGATTTTTTGAAACTTCATCCGAGGCAAAAAAACAAAAATATATGTTTGCCCGACAATGGTCGATTTTTAAAAAATCACACATCATACGTCTTGGGAAACAATGAAAACCATGCTCATTAAAATTTGATTCGACCACCCTTCATGGTCAAAAAAGGACATCGATGTGATTTTTTGGTAATTGGAGCAGGCATCGCAGGAGCTTCGATTGCTTATCGACTTTCAGGACAGGGCAAGGTCCTATTGTTGGAGATGGAGGAGCAACCTGGATATCATTCAACGGGTCGTTCTGCAGCTCTTTTTGCAGAGAGTTATGGCAATCGTGTCATTCGCGCCCTGACCACAGTGAGTGGAGAATTCTTTAGAAATCCTCCTGCAGGATTTGCTGATCATCCTCTTATTCTTCCAAGGGGGGTTTTGATGTTAGCACGTGAAGACCAGTTGGAGAAACTTCAAATCTTTTTCCATGAAATTCAAGAACTTTGTCCGACTGTGAAATGGCTTGATCAGCAAGAGACCCTGGAATTGGTTTCATCCCTCCGGAAGGATTATTTCGCGTCAGCAGTGCTTGAGCCCGAATCCCAGGATATCGACGTGGATGTCCTGCATCAGGGATTTTTGAGAGGCATTCGTAACTCCGGCGGAGAAATCTTGACGGAACATAAACTCCTGAAAGCCGAAAAAGACGGAAACAGCTGGAAAGCTTTTTTAGAAAAAACCCTTATCCATACCGAAATCTTGATCAATGCCGCAGGTGCTTGGGCGGATCAAGTTGCTCTAAATTGTGGGGTTGCTCCTGTCAGTCTTGTCCCGAAAAGAAGAACCGCAATGCTTTTTGAACCTCCTCATGACATCAATTGCAGAGCATGGCCAGCGGTCGTGGATGTCGAAGAGTCTTTCTATTTCAAACCAGAAGGAGGGCATTTGCTTGGTTCACCAGCAGATGAAACTCCGGTTGAACCTCAAGATGCCAGACCGCAGGACTGGGACCTCGCCCTGGCAGTAGAACGAATCGAAAAGGCATTGGATTTCCCTATAAAAAGTGCTTCAAAAACATGGGCAGGTTTGAGAAGTTTTGTTGCAGACAAAACACCGGTTGCTGGGTACGACCCGGACCATCCTGGTTTTTTCTGGCTTGCCGGACAAGGGGGGTATGGCATTCAGACCTCACCTGCTCTTTCAAGAGTAGCTGCGTCACTCGTCTTAAAACAAGAATTTCCCGAAGAGGTAACTGCACTAGGCGTCAACCCCTCTGACCTTTCACCGGAAAGGCTACGTTCCTGAATATCTTGATCAAAACCTGATTTTTTCAGGATGTCCGTGCTTTGATTATCGGCAGGGTCAATTGAGTCAGGGATATTTTTTGTCGACCTTTTTCGTCAAAGTTCTGGGGCGCCAACCATTGTTGAAATACTCTTTGAAGTCCTGGCCATTCTTGATCAATGATCGAAAACCATATGGTGTCTCGGTTGCGTCCTTTATAAATTCTTGCCTGGCGAAAAATCCCTTCAAATGAAAAACCAAGTCTTTCAGCAGCACGACAGGATGGTTGATTCAAAGAGTCACATTTCCATTCATAACGACGGTATCCCATATCGAATGCGTTTTTCATCATCAGGAACATGGCCTCTGTAGCAGCAGCATGCTTTTGTAACCCTTTGGAAAAATGGATATGTCCCACCTCTATCACGCCGTTCTCTGGATCGATTCTCGTATAAGATGATAACCCAAGGGGTTCTCGAGAATCACTAGAGAAAATCAGATAAAAGAATGGATCCTCGCTTAGAGCAAATTCATTGATCCATGTTTCAAATGATGGGAAATTCTTGAAGGGCCCATAGGGCAGGTAAGTCCAGCGTTCTTCATCCTGACTCCTTGTGAAGGCATGAAAGAGTTCTTCAAGGGGGTGATCCTTCCTCAACCTTTCCATTCGAGAAAAATATCCATTCAGGGGTTCAGCATCCGGAAGCCCTACAGAACTCCAGGTTTCAACTGAAAACCCAACCGTTTGTTTCCATTCATTGGTAGGATTTTTCATCTAGAGACCTGTTTGTTTTTGTTTATTTATTTGGGCTGAACATCTTGGATCTTGAAGGGTCGGAACCTGCATTTCTTTCCAGAATAACAAAGTATCGTTAATCCTGGATCTGCATCATTTCTTATGCCACTACAAACACAACACACATTATCCATTTGAAAACCTTAGCATCATTTTACAAAACATTTTTCAATTATCCCTTCATGATTGTTTTATGGGGAGTAATTCTTCTTCTCAGTGATCATGCTTCTGCAGGAAATCTTGAAGAATGCCACGAAATCTGGACAACCCCCCATGAAATTCAAAGCTGCGTCCTCCTGAAAGGTGTTGAAGAAAAATCACGTTATCAGGATGTGCTGAAAAGACCTATGAAACCGCATGGATATCGGTCGTTCATGTTCAGTAAATTCCGTGAATTACTCAAGGATGGTCAGACACACCTCTTTCTTTCTGTAGAATTGATCGTAACCCATGCCGCTTTTCAGTACCTTACCATTCGAGATATCACTGCTGAACGGCTTATCAAAAAATGTATGCGTATCGCTAATTCTCAGGGACCTTCGCCAGGAAAAATCAAATCCTGCATCCTGAATCAATTAAGATTGTTTTTTAAACAAAATTACAGGTGGAAGCAGGAACCACTCTGGGCTGTAGGTTTCCAGGATTTCCAGATTCAACTTCAAAAACGTGAGAAGCTTCGCAGTCAATGAGACTCTTTTCCTATCTTGGCATTGAAGTTGAAGATGAAAGAGTATGCAACTTTCAAAAAAATACGCCCTGCAAAGACTTCGGGAACTTCAGCACAAATGCGACCTGAACCAACCGTTTGAATCGGAAGACGGGATCCTCCTCGAAATGCAGGAACTGATGGATTTTTTGAAACAGGATCCCTCAGTCAGAAATTACCTCAAAAGAACACTTTACGATCTATAATCAAGCACCCTGGCTTGAAGTTAATTCACTAGGCTTGAACAGTACTCCAAAAATTGCTTTCAAAATTCGAAATAATTTTTCTAGAAATTCTTTTTTGTGGTATAAAAAAAGGAAGGAACGGGGTCAAAAGAATGGGCCTGAAAGGCGCAACCCTCACGATCACAACCCGGAAGAAGTGCCGGGACCCCGATATAGTTTGAAGGAAAATTAATCTGTGAGCTTGCGAACGTCTTGAGCCGCAGGCCCTTTACGTCCCTCACCGATTTCAAATTCCACTCGGTCGCCTTCGTTGATGAAGGTCCCGTGAAGGTCGTTTTTATGTACAAACACATCACTACCACCCCCGTCGGGCTGGATGAATCCATATCCCTTGGTAGGGTTAAACCATTTTACCGTTCCAACTGCCATGATTATCCTTTCATTTCATGGGGTCTGAAGCTCTCTGCGCTGACATAGCACCGAATAACAGACCTAAACAAAACTGTTCCCAATGGGAACATAACGATGAATTTATCAGCAAAAAATGCAGAAAATTTCACCAAACTTATATTTATACCACATCTCCTCCTCCTGCACCAGCAATAACAATTGTACCATCTTCTTCAAGCTTTTTAACGACTTTGATGATTTTCTGTTGAGCTGTTTCTACGTCAGAAACTTTTACAGGTCCAAGGTTTTCTAAATCATCACGAACCATCTCCGCAGCACGGGTGGACATGCTGCTGAAAATGAGTTCTTTGATCGCGTCGCTCGCCGTCTTCAGGGCAAGAACCATATCGGCCTGATCCACGTCTTTCATCACCGTTTGCATTTGCTTGGCGTCGATAAGAGCCAGATCTTCGAAAGTGAACATCAGTTCGCGAATCTGTTCAGCAAGATCCGGATTTGATTCTTCAATGGTTGAAAGAATCCGAGTTTCCGTTGCCTTGTCAACGGAGTTCAAAATTTCTGCTACCGGTTCCACACCACCCACTTTAGCACCTCCACTTCCCGCAGCCTTCATTTCCTCCGTCAGCACATCATTCATTTCCTGAACAACTCCTGGGGGAATGCTTTCCATCACTGCCATCCTATAGACCACATCAGCCTGCACGCTTTCAGGAAGAGTCCTCAACACAGTTGAAGCCTGCTCAAGGTTGTTCAGGTAGGAAAGAACCAGGGCGATGGTCTGAGGATGTTCATTCCGGATATAGTTCGAAATCATTACGGGTTCAATAAATCTCAATGCATCCAGTCCTGCATCCTCTCCTGTCGCACTAAGGTTGTCTGACAATTCTTTGGCTCGATCCGGTCCAACCGCCTTATTCAGAGCATTACGGACAAAATCTGGGGAGGCATTGATATTCACTCCTTCTTCCTGGGTCACTGAATTTCGATAAAATTCTTCCAGCACGATATCTACTTCTTCAGGAGAAATATCCGTAAATCGTGTCATGAAATAACCCACCTGCTGGATTTCAACTTCCTCAAGGTTTTTCAACACTTCCGCTGCTGCATCTTCACCAAGTGCTAAGAGAAGAATCGCTGCTTTTTTGGGTCCGGTCAGTTTACCAACACTCATACTTTTTTCTCATCTTGGTTCATCATCAAGGCTGGATCATCCCTTCTCAGATTCCCCTGCTGAATGGAATTCCAGGTTTGAACACATATGCAATTCTCGTAGCACCATCTGCATATTGTTCGAAAAGTTTTGAAAAACATGTTTTCCCTTACCCTGGAACCCTTCAAAATAGATCTTTTGAATGCTTGGGAAAGAAAATATTGTAAACATTTATTGGATTGATTCTCGTAAGAAAACATAGCTTACACCATGAAATTCAGACTTCCAGTTTCTTTTCAAAAAGTGTTCTCGAAGTTTCCATGACCGACTTGCATGCAGTTATTGCGACCTCTATCCTATATTGCTGTTTTTTAACTATGAGAGAGAATCTGGAACGCTTTAGTCGATTTGGTAGAAATTATTTTCTATCTCTAAAGCCTTCTAATTATCGAATTAACTCATCTCAGAAAATTGTTTTCACAACCCACAAAGATGCACCAAGAATGAGAGTAAAAAAAGATACAGAGCTGAAGAACGAACCTGGAAACCCCTGGAATGTCTACCTTTCAGGAGAAATCCACACCGATTGGCGTGAACAAATCAAGGATGTACTGAATACGTATCAGGTTCCTATCTTATTTTCAGAACCTAATACAGTTCATGAAAATAGTGACGATTGTGGAGCAATACTCCTGGGCTCAGAAAGTGATCGCTTCTGGCATGACCAAAAAGGTGCAGGATTGAACGGTATCCGAAGGAGAAAACTGATCCAGGAGGCTGATATCGTGGTAGTCCGATTTGGCAAAAAATACAAGCAGTGGAATGCCGCCTATGAAGCAGGTATCGCTCACGCCTTTAACAAATCAATCATCATTCTCCATGACGAAGAACACGATCATGCTTTGAAGGAAATCGATGCTGCTGCTGATGCCGTTTGCCGTTCACCCGAACAGGTTGCTGCAGTGATAGCCTATTCCGTTAAAGGAATTCTGAAAAACTGAATTCCTTCTATCTCTGGAATCAGCAATCTTTGTCCTGTTTTTTACACTCCCAACTCTAGTAAATAATCGTTCTTTGGCATCAAAGTTGAAGCTGTATAATTAAAGATCGTTACAAACGTCTGAGCAGTGACAAAGTTATTTTTAGATACATGATTCAGGATTTTGCCAAACCAATAAGAGGAACCCAAAATGCTAGGGGAGATCATCCTCATAGCATGTGGAAATATTTAGCCATTATTGTCTCTTTATCGATGATCAGTGCTGCTTCGTATTATGCCTTTAGTTTTTGGACTTTATAGATGGAAAAGAATCCAACCAGAATTAGTATTGTTTTTTTCCATGGTTTGGGAACCATATACTATCAATTCAGTTTATTTTGGGAAAAAACAGTAAGAAAAATAAACTGGAACCGTTCTGCTGAAAAAGAGAAAATTAAACCTTCACCTGTTTAAAAAATTAAGCGCATGCCGCGCTTGATAATTGATATCAATTCGGTAGCCGTCCATTCATGGAATTCGATGCTCATCATGCACTGATTCACCTGCTCTGGCTTGGAGCTTCAGTGGACAATGAAATAGCAGATTCTGAACGTGAATACATTCAAAAAGTTTCCAACCATGAAAAGATCCCACTTGATATCGAAGGGCTTCAAAATCATCACAAAAATCATCAAACAGATCTAATTTACCAGGCATGCATTACCGAAATCAATCAACACCCCCAGGACGAACGCTTGAAGATAATTGTATATCTTTTTGAAATGCTACTTTCCGATGATCTTTTTTTGGAAGAGGAGGATCATTTCTTCAGAAAGGTGATTAAAGATCTTCACATTTCAGAAGAGCAATTCCGACATGCTCAATCAGTTTTCTGAATCCCATGAAGCATTCATGAATGATAAAATTTTTGCCAACTTGTTTGAGAATTGAAAGACTGTAAAAACCATGTCAAAAACTTTTGAACTGGATCATCTTATCAATGAATTATCTGTGGCAGATCAAGTGCTACAAACCGTAGACAAAGCTCAAAAACCAGACCCCGTGGTGGAAAAAGTGGTAGTTGAAAAAATTGTCAATATTGAAAAACCGGTCACAGCATCAGTGGCAACTCCTCAACAGACTTCTGATGATTTGCTGGTATTTTCAGTATTTTTCTCTTTTTTTGGTTTTGAACTTTCTGTCCTGGCTGTAACCGGAGTCGTCCTGGTGATGATATAGAATGAAAAATAATCCGTGAAAAAAGAAATACTGACTTAAAATATTAGTTGAGAATAGGTTTATCCTCCGGTTCGATTTCCTCTCCTCCCATCATCATCACTTCCATCCGCATGTTTTTCTCCTGCATTGATTGAATAAGATTTTTCAAGTCTTCACCTTCTGAATGAAATTGATGAGCCTCCTGATCCTCAAAAACTTCCAACAGCAAAAATCCATTATCATCATCAGTCACAGAACAGATCAGAAATTGTTCCATTCCTCTTTCATGCGAAAGACAATTTTCCCGATATTGCATCACCATTTCCCTGAAAATATTAGGATCTCCTTCAAGTTGAATCCTTATCGCAACGACATAACTCATGCTGGGGGATCTTTACTTGAAAATAAGAAAGGAGTGAGGAATATATTAATTGAGTATCTGACCCACTGAAGATTCTATTTCTGTACCTGCTACCCATTGCCCCTGGAAACTGAATTCGTTCTCTTCCATTTGCTGAAAGAACCATTTAGGATCTTCTCCCTCAAGATGTGAATGATGGGCATCCTGATCTTTAAAAATCTGGGTATAGAGAAAGACATTTTTCTGTTCAAGATGCCTGCAGACGAAAAATTGCTGCATTCCAGGTTGGTGTTCAAGGCACTTGTAACGATACTGATTGATCAGTCCCTCTATTTTTTCGATGTCCCCCTCCACAACAGCGGTAACATGAACCACATAACTCATAAAGCAAAAGTCATTTTCAATACTAATTAATTATTATGGCAAAAAGGCTATTCTATGAATAATTCATGATTAAGCGCATAGATTTTAATCTGCTTTCTCTTTACTTAATTCATCAATTCTAGAAGAAATTTCATCACCTAGATTTTGAAGTTTCAACTCTTTGAGAGTTTCCCTGTAGTTATTGATCAAAGTTCGATTGACTTTGTGATGATTGGCTAATTCGTTGTATAAACTCTCATCCATTTCAATTCGGAATTCCAGTTCCTTGATCTTTTCTTCAAGTTCTTTTTCTTTTTCTGATCTATCATTCATTTTGATTTCAAATCTATGGTGGGCCAGGCAGGACTTGAACCTGCGACCGATCGATTATGAGTCGACTGCTCTAACCAACTGAGCTACTGGCCCTTTTTTCCTTAATTCACTTAGTCATTGAAAAATGAATCAACTGATAAGTGACATGAAACAAATATTGCCAATTATAAATGAGCCATGATGGACGCATCAAGACTTTTGGAGTTGGATCATGCGTCATGAGGACGTTGTTCCTGAAGAAGAGAGTAATGAAGCATAGGCATTTTTCGTTCTATGGATTGTTCCAGTACATACGCCAACCTCAATAATAAAGCTTCCTGCCATGCATCACCCATGAACTGAAGTCCAATTGGCAGTCCACGACCATCATATCCTACCGGCATTGAAATCGCAGGTAACCCTGTAAGGTTGGCAGGGGTTATAAAACGCATTAGCTCATTTGTCTTGGCCATGTCTGATTCTCCAGCATTCTGACCGTCTACAGCAATCTCAGGGGCAGTGCAGGCAGTAGAAGGAGTGATCAAAGCATCCACATTCTGAAAAACCTGACTAAAATTTTTCATAGCTTCCGCACGAATCCGCTGAGCCCTAAGGTAATCCTCGGCTCGGAGCAATTTGGCAACCCTGAGATTAATGAAATTTTCCAAACATAAGGGAGAGTTCCATCTCTCTGAAAAGACGTGGAGCGAAGAACGCATTTCACTCACAATAGATATCAACAGGGACAAATGTGCTGCATCCAAACCTGGGATACTGATTTCATGAATGGTCGCACCTGCTTCTTTAAGGTAATCAAATGTTTTTTTGACCGCATTGGCGACCTCAGGCTTGGAATGATGCAGCCAGTCCGGAAACCATCCCAACCGAATCCCTTCCAGGTTCGAATCGAAAACCCCCTTAAGATGCACTTCTGGCTGATTCATGGACCATGCATCATTTTCATCCGGACCTGCTATCATTGCATACCCTACCGCGGTGTCCTCAACAGTAGCACCTAAAGGTCCTACCGTTGAAACACTCCACGAAAGAGGAGTTGTTCCAGAACGGCTGACCCTGCCCCATGTCGTCTTTAGGCCAACTACTCCTGAAAGACTGGCGGGGGTCCGGATCGATCCTCCACCATCCAAACCTAATGCAAGCGGACATATCCCTGAAGCAACTGCGACCGCCGAACCACTGCTTGAACCACCTGGATAATGATCCAAATGGTGTGGATTTCTGGCAGTCCCACAGGTCGTATTCATTCCTGTCACTCCCATCCCCAGTTCATGCATACTGCTTTTCCCTACCATCAAGGCCCCAGCCCGACGGAGCCTTGCTGCCGCCGTTGCATCCTGGTGCGGTGCGGATTGTGAGTAAAAACGGGTCCCAGCCATGGTTTTATAGGGCAAGAGGTCCAATTCATCTTTAATGGCAACAGGAACCCCATCCAGAATCCCAAACGGTTTCCCTTGTTCAAACCGTTTCGTCGAGAGTTCCGCCTGATGGAGGATATCCTTGGCATCCCACATCATCATTGGTTTTAAAGGCACCGCGCTTTCCTCCATACTGCGGATTACATCCAAAAACCTTTGAGCGACCTGCAATGGGGTGGTGAACCCCTGAAGATAGGCATTGTGGAAATCAAAAACCCCCTCCACCTTCTCCATCTCACTGGATTTCTGGGATTTACTCTTTTTTCCTTGTTCTTTTTTTTGCAGAGCAAGTTTGGTTCGTGGTGAATGTTTATCCTTTGCCGATTGGAAAAAATGTTGAAGTGAAATCCTCGACTCTTTTTTCGTGAGTTGACGCTGGTTCGGATGAACCGGATGCATGACCGCTTCCCCTGAGGGACTGTGTCTGCGGAACCTGAAAACTCCCAACTGCCAAAGAATCACTCGCCCGATTAAGCCTTTCAGCAAAGGCACCCTGATCGCCAAAGCCAAGAATTTTAATGTTCTGCCGGCTATTCTGGCACTTCGTACCGGACGTAAATCATAGCCCTCCGAATATTTGCCATGATACCACCGGACTGGGGAGAAGGACTTAGCCATTGACATGGGATTCAATTCGGCTTGGGAAGTTCAAAGACAAAACGTGCACCTTCAGTCATTTTCTGCTCCACTTGGATTTGCCCCCCATGAGCCTTTAAAATACGTTCCGTTGTTGCCAGTCCAATTCCGCTTCCTTCCGTATCATGATCCACCCTGACGAAAGGCTGGAAGATGTTTTCATGTTCATCTTCAGGAATTCCTGGACCATTATCTTCCACCCAAAATTTCCACCGGTTTTCCACCAGACTTCCTCCAAGATTTATTTGGACAGGGTTTTTCTCTCCACGATACTTAATCGCATTAGAAATCAGATTTTGCCAAACTTGGACCATTCTTACGGGATCACACCAGACTTCCGGAAAATCTCCTTCCCACTCAAAATAAACCATGCCTTCTTTCTCTGCATATTCAAAATTTTGCACTACCGCACGAAGGACTTTGTCCATGGAAACCATTTCCTGCTTTCCGATAACACGTCCTGCCTCAGCATAGTCAAGCATGGTATTGATGAAAGAAAGCAGTTTGGTAAAAGTATCAGGAATCCTCTGAAGCATTTCATTCATCCCCTCATCCTCCAGAATTCCAGGATAATCATCACGAAGACGGTAAAGAAAAAAATTAAACAAACTGGCAGCTCCAACCACTGGAGATTTGAGATCGTGACTGACCATGTGGGTGAAATTGCTCAATTCCTGTTTTTGAGCCAACAGGTCACGATTGAGGTCTCTAACCTGCTGAAATGCATGACGGGTTCTAAGTGCGGAACGGACCCTCGCAAGCAACGCCGTCTGATCAACCGGTTTGACAAGGTAATCTACAGCACCTGCATCAAATGCATCCTGGAGGGCAGAAGTTTCGTCCCGAGCGGTAATCATTAGAACAGGCACCTCTTCGAAGTCTTTTTGGGACTTGATCTTACGAGTAGTCTCCACACCATCCATTCCGGGCATCATGATATCCATCAGTATACAATCAGGTTCTATAGCAGAGAGCATTTCCAGTGCTTCCTCTCCTGAAGAAGCTCCATGGATGTTGCAACGAAGCTTGCGAAGATGGTCTTCGACTACCAGTCGGTTGTTTTCCTGATCGTCAACAATCAGAATCTGGTCATGAGCAGACATTATATCATGAATCTAAAAGGGTCCCACAGAATGCGAGGTAGTTCATGAAAAAGCATTTATTGAGAGTATACGAATCTTAAGTGGACGTTCATTGGATGAAACATTATAACCCTAATCCAGACTCAATGATGGAACAATCCTATTTCAAAAAAAGGTAAAATATTCTGCTCAATGATTAGAGAGGGAACCTAAAACCAACAGCGAAGATCAGTCAACGCATAAGTTATGAAACATTATTTTTGCCAGGATGCCGGAAAAACAAACACCCAGGATGTTTGCTGCCAAGTCCAAGAACTCACCATGACGCCAGGGCACAAGAAGTTGTAATGCTTCAGTCAGTATTGAAAAGAAAACCGCAGCCAACAGGGATTTTCCAAACCTGGAATTTTTGAAATTCTTGAAGCTGTTGGTGCCTGCATTCAGGTAGCTCGCTCCTATGACCATGAAAATAAACACATGGATCACTTTGTCTGTCCAAGGTGACTCATCCTGAAGGGATTCGGGAATTTTCCAAAGTAAGACTAGGAGGATAAAAACACTCAGGGTCCCAGCTATTTTATAACGGAAAGTGATGGACTGCATCATAGCAGACCAAAGGAGAGTTTCTTTAAAAAAAATATTATCAGTTGCTTTGGTTCAAAGATGCAGTGGGCGTTTTGCCGTAGCATCCAGGGCCGCTTCTTTGACTGCTTCAGCAAAGGTCGGGTGAGCATGGGAGATGCGGGCAAGATCTTCTGTACTGGCACGGAATTCCAGGGCCACCACGGCTTCTGCAATTAAATCGGCAACCCTCGCCCCCATCATGTGGATGCCCAAAATTTCATCCGTGACCGGGTCGGCGAGGATCTTCACCAAACCATCAGTTTCCATCGCGGCTCGGGCTCGCCCCAACGCCCTGAAAGGGAAGCTCCCGGATTTATAATCCCTCTCTTCAGATATCAGTTCCTCTTCGGTATAGCCCACGCCAGCAGCTTCAGGCCAAGTATAAAGTACACTCGGAATATTTCGATAGTTCATGTGAGGCTTTTCACCGGCCATTGTTTCAGCAACAAAGACGCCTTCTTCTTCTGCTTTATGAGCCAGCATTGCTCCTTTGACCACATCTCCGATGGCATATATGCCTTGAACCGTTGTTTGGAGATTTTCATCGACTGGGACCCGACCTCTTTCATCGACTTTTAAACCTGCCGCCTCCAGATTGAGTCCCTCGGTATAAGGGTGCCTTCCGACTGCAACCAAACAATAATCCGCTTCAAATTCAACCTTCTCCTCTTTTTTATTCAGTGCGCTGATCAACACCTTGTTTTGAGAAGATTTGACTTCCTGAACGGCATGGCTGAGAAAAAACTTTATTCCTTGTTTTTTTAGAGTTCTTAACATTTCTTTACTCAGGCTCCCATCCATTGATGGTATCAGGCAGTCCAGATATTCAACCACTTGTACTTCAGAGCCCAAACGTGAATAGACCGAGCCGAGCTCCAGGCCAATAATTCCTCCTCCAATGACCAGCAAGCTTTTGGGAACTTCCTTCAATTTAAGAGCTTCCGTAGAAGTGATGATTCGTTGCTTATCTATTTCCACACCAGGGATGCTTGAAGGTTTGGAACCTGTTGCAATGATGACTTTTTCCGACTCGATTTGAATTTGGGTTCCGTCATCCCTTGTAATTTGAATTGATTGGGAGGAGAGAAATGCACCGTTTCCATGAAAAACCTCAATCTCGTTTTTTTTCATCAGGTATTCCACACCTGTACAGGTTTGTGAAACAACTTCATCCTTTCTCGCAAGCATCGACGGCCAGTTTAGACTAAGTCCATCGGTTTCAATCCCATGTTTGCCAAAATGCTTCAACGCATTGTGGTAGTGTTCACTTGAATCCAGCAGAGCTTTGGAAGGAATGCAGCCAACATTGAGACATGTACCTCCCAGGGTAGGATATCGTTCAATAATCGCGGTTTTCATCCCCAACTGGGCGCAGCGAATGGCGGCAACATAGCCACCCGGACCAGAACCGATTACAGTGGCATCAAATTTCGACATTAACGCTTTGATGGATAAAAATTATGAAAAAAGAAATTATTTAAGCACCTCTATAAATTCAACAGCAGGCCGTTCATTTAACGCATCTACTTTTCAGACTCCCAAAATCATCCGGGCAGGTGTTTCAAGCAGTTCTTTAAGCCGGACTAAAAAACTGACCGACTGTTGACCATCAATCAGTCGATGGTCATAGGACAGAGCTATAAACATTACCGGACGGATTTTGACTTCTCCATTTATCGCCATGGGTCTTTCCACAATATTGTGCATTCCCAAAATAGCTGCCTGGGGAGGATTGAGGATTGGTGTGGAAAGCATGGAACCAAAAACCCCACCATTGGTAATCGAGAAAGTCCCGCCTTCCATTTCTGCAAGACTCAATTGATTCTCCCTGGCCCTGGCTGCCAATCTGCGGATTTCCGTCTCGATTTCAGCAATGCTGAGTGTTTCAGCATTACGGATCACCGGAACCATCAATCCTTTTGGGGCACTAACGGCGATCCCCATGTCCACATATTCGAAGGAAACGATTTCTTCTCCATCGATCTGAGAATTGACTGCAGGGAACTCTCTGAGAGCCTCAGAACAGGCTTTGACGAAAAAACCCATGAAACCAAGCCTTACATCATGTTTTTTCTCAAAACCATCCTTGTACTTTGACCTTAGATCATAAATCGACTGCATATCGACTTCATTGAAGGTCGTAAGCATCGCTGTTTCATTTTTAACAGAGACCAACCTTTCCGAAAGTTTTCTTCGCAAACGGGACATTCGCTGGCGCTTCACTTCACGCTGTCCGGAAGGAACAGAAACAGGAGAGGATGAAGATGGAATGGGTGTCGAATTTTTGACCTCAACACGAACTTCATGATTAGAAACTGGCTTTTCAGTGAGCTTCACATCATTCGTTGGCTCAGACATCGCATCACTAACATCCTGTTTTAGGATCCTACCCCCAGGGCCTGTACCTTCAATCTGACCTGCTTTCATTCCCTCTTGATTCATTATTTTCTGAGCCGCAGGAGAAGGGTGTCCTTTTGCGTAGACAGTCTCCTGGGAAGAAGACTTTTTTTCTTCAACTGGATCTCCTGGTTGATCTGATCCTAAAGTTGTTGTACCAATCTCTTCTACTGGGATGGAACCCGCCTTATCAGGGTCAATACTGCAGGCAACATCTCCAACATTGGCGGTCGCCCCCTGTTCCAGGAAAATTTTCAGTTTCCCAGCGACTTCTGCCACTAAAGGAAGGGTTGCTTTGTCAGTCTCAATCTCACATAGAGATTCATCGATCTGAACCAAATCACCATCCTTTTTGAGCCAATTTCCGATTTCAACTTCCGTGATCGATTCTCCCGGACTGGGAATTTTAATTTCATGAACAGACATGTTCTTATACTTTTGATTTGTTATCCGATACTGAACGCCCTTTCAATCAAAGCTTGTTGATTGAGAGTATGTTTTTTCACAAAACCTCCTGCAGGCGAAGAGGTCTCTTTTCGTGATACTAACTGGAGTGGTTTTGGGGTGAAACGGAATTTTCGATTCATGAAGCTCCAGGCTCCCATGTTCTCTGGCTCCTCCTGGACCCAACACCAGGTTTGACAATTTGGATAACGAGCAATCACATTTTCCAACTGTTTAATCGGCAATGGGTATAGCTGTTCAAGTCGGACAATTGCCACATGATCCTGTGCTTTTTCATCCTGAAATGCCTCAAGGTCATAAAAAACCTTACCTGAACAGAACAGCACTTTACGGACTTTCTCAGGTTCAACCTTGGTGTCATCGAGTACTTCCCTGAACCTTGATCCACTTATAAAATCTTGAAGCGGACTGGTGCATTTAGGATGTCGAAGCAGGCTTTTGGGGGTAAAGATGATCAAAGGTTTTCTGAAGGACTGATTCACTTGCCTCCGCAAGACATGATAAATATTTGCCGGTAGAGTGCAGTTGGCAATCATAAGGTTTTTGTCTGCACAAAGTTCCATATAACGTTCGATCCGGGCGGATGAGTGTTCCGGTCCCTGCCCCTCGTAACCATGAGGCAAGAGCATAACGAGACCGTTCATGCGGTGCCATTTGGTTTCTGCAGAACTGATGAATTGATCAAAAATAATCTGGGCTCCGTTTCCAAAGTCTCCAAATTGAGCTTCCCAGATCGTCAGACTTCTTGGTGTGGAATAGGCGTATCCAAATTCAAATCCAAGTACTCCGTATTCAGAAAGTAGAGAATTATAGACTGAAAAGGGTGCTTGCTTGTCTGAGAGGTGATTGAGTGGAACATATTTCGAATCTTCCTCCGTGGTAACAATTGCATGACGATGAGCAAAGGTCCCCCTTCCTGAATCCTGGCCACTGATACGGACAGGGCGGTATTCTTCCAGCATGGTCGCAAAGGCCATTGTTTCTCCGGCCCCCCAGTCAAGTATTTCTTTTTCCAGAATCATGGCCCTGCGTTCTGCATAGAGCTTTCGGATTTTAGGGAAAAAATTCATCTGTTCCGGAAGGTCAGTCACCCTCTGGGCCAACCTAAGAAAAGTTTCACGATCCACCCCAGTTTCTGGAGACTGTTCAAAATCAATAACTCCAGGTTGCCGAATTCCAGCCCATGCTCCTTCAAGAAAAGAGGTTGAAGCCGAAATTTCCTGTTTTTTCGTACTTTCCAGTCGTTCGGAAAGTTGTTTCTTGAAATCCTCAACTAACTTCTGAACCGCCGCTTCAGAAATCCTTCCATCCTGGATCAATCGTTGAGAATAAACCTTGAGAGGATTGGGGTGTTCAGCAATACGTTTATACAGAGAGGGTTGGGTGAAACGAGGCTCATCAGACTCATTGTGTCCATGTCGGCGATATCCGACGATATCAACAAAAACATCGCGATGAAATTTCTGCCGGAATTCCAGTGCAAGCTCTGTTACATAAGCAACAGCATCTAAGTCATCCGCATTGACATGAAACACGGGAGAAAGTGTGGTTTTCGCAACATCAGTACAGTAAGTACTGGATCTCCCCTCGAAATAATCCGCTGTAAAACCAACCTGATTATTGAGTACCACATGAACCGTTCCTCCAATGTGATACCCTGGGAGTTGTGACATCTGCAGTGTTTCATAGACAATGCCTTGACCGGCAATCGAAGCGTCTCCATGAATCAGAATCGGAACAAGTTTGTCTACATCACCATGATAACGTCGATCGATCTTCCCACGGGAAATGCCCGCAACCACAGGATTGACAGCTTCCAGGTGGGACGGGTTTGGTGTCAGGCTTAGGTGGACGGTATTGCCATTTCTAATGAGACGGTCACTGGAATGACCCATGTGGTATTTCACATCTCCATCAAATCCATCGGAACCCACCATCTTGCCTTCGAATTCCATGAAAATGTCTTCATAAGGCTTGCCCAGGATGTTGGCCAGTACATTCAGGCGACCCCGGTGAGCCATGCCGATGATGAATTCCTCAACACCTAAAAGCGCCCCTTTTTCAACAAGGGTGTCCAGCGCTGGAATTATTGCCTCAGATCCCTCCAGGGAAAATCGCTTCTGCCCCACAAACTTGGTGTGCAAAAAAGACTCAAAGGTCACTGCTTCATTTATTTTCTTTAAATGATCAACCTGTTCTTCAATCGAATATTCTGGAGCATTGGAACACGATTCCATCTTTTCTTCTAACCAACGTAATACTTCCGGATTTCTTACAAATTTATATTCTACTCCAACAGAACTGCAGTAAGTTTTTTCTAAGAAAGTGAGGATATTTTTTAAGGATGCCGGACCAATTCCAATCCTTTCTCCACTCTGGAATATCGTTTCCATATCCCCTTCTCCAAGACTGAAGTCTTCAAGGATGATCGGCATTTCGTGTATACGCCGAGGACGCACTGGATTTGTCCTGGCAAAAAGATGCCCCCGTTGACGGTAAGCATCGATCAGATTGCTCACGGCAATTTCTTTCTTTGAAATTGCAACTTTTTGATCCACAGGCGGCATACTTGAACGGTTCTCCCCGTTCTCATGAAATTCCGCCTTGGAAAATTCAAATCCCTGGAAAAAACATCGCCATTCAGGATCGACTGAATCTGGATTTTGACAAAATTTGAGGTATAACCCTTCTATCGCTGCTGGATCCCCATTACTCAGAAATGAACTCATAGCTCAATCGGATTGATCGCGTTTTAGTTTTTGCCGGAAGGTTTATTGAAGAGTTGATCTTATATCAAGCGTATACCCGAAATGGAACAAAAAACTCCTCTACTAAGATTCGCGAATGAAATTTTCTTGTTAAGACTTTTAAAAATATTCCGATAAGGAATCAAGTCCAGGGAAGGCCATACCCCAGGGACGGGGTCCTTATCTGATCAAGGAGGAATTTAGGCCCAAGGAGGGGCCAAACCTAAATTTTCAAGGAGTGATTATGATTTGTAACATAACCAGCGATTCGAATTCGTTCGATTATTTTTTGGAAGAAGCGTTGGTGAAGAAAAGTGTGGAACCTGTTGATGCAACTTTACCCAAAACAAGTCCTTTGCGATCTTTGATTTTCGTCAAGTCACGACATCAAAGAACGAATCCGACGGAATGAAGTGAAATCCCCATGCTATTACCTGCCCCTAGGGGCAGGACCCTTTCTTTAAACCAATCATCTTCAGCGAAGATGCTATCCTCTCCAAAGAATTTCTCAAATTCCCGAAATCCCACTATCTGTGACACCTTGGAGGCCCATTCAATCCTGCTTAACCTCATAAAATTCAATCTAGTTTAAAGTTTCCGTTGATCTTGCCTCTTCATTTTTTCTTGATTCCTGCCATTCAAGAAGTTCCTGCTGATTACGAGTTTTCGCTTCCTCGCTAAACTCACCTACCCATAGCATGACTCCCAGGAAAGAGATCAGAATCAGGTAATAGATGACATAGATCTTCTTTCCAGTTGCACTCCGTTCACTCCATTTTCGGCTATTGAGTTTTAATGGGTCATACCAAGACATAGAAAATTATTGTTGAAAGATAAGGTTAGTGGTTTACTATGATTTCATATGTTGATCCCATTATATTAGGTACAAATCATCACCTCGGCTAGTTCTTCTTTCCTTCTGTGTCATGACTAGATTTTTTCAATAACATCTGCCTTTGATAGAGATCGATTGACCATACCTAAAAGGTTCCCTATGATGAGGGTTACTTGATATATTCGTTTGTAAATCAAATCATTAATTTAAACCTAAGAGTGATTTTAATAAAACTAATGTCAGGTTATTCGAGCCACAAAAAGGCATAGAGCAAAAATGGATTCACAAAAATACACCTTCCAGGAAAAATTCAAATATACCCTAGACAATTTGATGTCAAAAGGAGGGTTATATGTTTTTCTTGCTCTGCTCCTCATGTTTATGGTCGCATTTATCGTAATGGGAGCAGTACGAGTGATCATATTCTTTTTCTTTCATGATCCCAATATCGAAGATCCATTACAGCTGATTTGGCATGCTTTCTCCCAGATTACTGATTCAGGGGCTCTTGCAGAGTTAGATACAGATTCAAACCTTGCCGGAAAACTTGTAGGAATAGCTACCATATCATTAGGAATTGTTCTTTTCTCGAGCATGGTGGCTTTCATCACCCAAGAATTTGATAAGCGCCTTGCAATGCTTCGAAAAGGGAAAAGCAAGGTGATTGAGGAAGATCATATTCTTATTGTGGGTTTCAGCGAGCGCGTGATTGACATCATCCGAGAAATTGTACTAGCCAACGAATCCGATGAGGGTGTTATTGCTATTCTTGCTGATATGGACAAAGAAGAGATGGATGATTATCTCCGTGATCGAATTGTTGACCTACAGTCAACACGAGTAATCACTCGAAGCGGGTCAACAACAAGCTTAATCAATCTTCAGAACGCTGGGATCGATGTCGCACACTCAGTTGTCGTATTAAATACAGCAAAAGCTTCCGATAATAATGATGTGAAGGAGGCAGCAGATGCCAAAGTTCTAAAAACTATTATGGCTGTTGTTGCTGCAAAGGGTGAAGATTCTGTCCCACCTGTCGTTGCTGAAGTTCACATTGATCGATACAGGAATCTCGCTGAAACCATTGTTGAAGGTAAAATTACCACATTAAATGAAGCTGATCTTTTGGCTAGGATGCTGGTACAAACGTCCAGATGTGAAGGGCTCTCTATGGTCTACATGGATTTAGTAGGATTTGAGGGTAATGAATTTTATTTCTTCCGTCCAGATCAAGGATGGGGGACACAAAATTTTGGAGAACTTCAATATCGTTTTATGGAAACAGTGCCTTTGGGAGTTAGAAATTCTGAGGGTACAATCACGATGAATCCTCCTCTGGATTATGTCTTAAATGATGATGACGATATCATAGTCCTCGCTGAGGATGACTCAACAATTAATTATTCAGATAATCAAGTCATCGAACCAAAAACTCATACATACTCCACTGATCGTGCAGAAATCCCAGTAGAAAAACACATGATCGTAGGTTGGAACAATAAAGCTCCCATAGTATTAAAGGAATATGCGAGTTACATGATCAAAGGTTCTGCAGTAAACCTCGTCGTAGAAAATTTGAATCCTGAAATAAAAAAAGAATTTGAAGATATCAGAAAGCAATTTTCTGATATCGAAATGAAATGCAAACAAATCGATTATCACTCCAAAGAACAATTAAAAAGGCTGAAACTTCAGGAATATACAACCGTTTCAATTCTTGCAGGTAGGGGAGAGGAAGCTGAAGAAATCGATTCAAAAACAATCATGCGTCTGCTTCAGATTCGTAATATCTTTCAGGAACATACACGTGCAACTGGAAATGAGATTCAGACCAAATTGATCACAGAAATCGTTGAATCCGAAAACACTGAACTGGTGCTGAAAGCTGGAGTCAAAGATTTTCTGATTTCGAATCAGTTCGTCTCTAAGATTTTTGCACAGGTTGCTGAAGATCCTGATGTGATGAGGGTTTATGATGACCTATTTTCTGAAGAAGGCAGTGAGGTTTATGTCAAACCAATCAGCCTCTACTTCGAAGAGTTCGAAAAGGAAGATATCAGTTTTGCAGACTGTGTACTTGCCGCACAAAAGCGTTCTGAAATCTGTTTCGGTATAAAAATCCGTGCTGAAGAATTTGACTCGTCAAAGTCTTTCGGGATTAATTTGATCCCCAACAAAAAGACTTCCTACAAGTTTCAACCTGGAGATGCTTTGATTACTCTGGCGGAAGATGAAAGCTGATTAGCTTTCATCAGGATGCTACCGTGTGATAAATTCCTGACTCTTCAGAAATCACTTGCTGTGGGTCTATCTCAATCATGATCGCACCAGGAACGGCTTCTATTCCTACTCGAAGAAGACGATTTTCGATCTTGTCCACCACTCCCCTCAGTCCTTTGAGCGGACCTTCCCGGACCACAACCTTCTCACCTACCATAAATTCTGGAGCATCAAAACAAGCTCCAACGTGATTTTCAAGAAGTCTGATGTTTTCAATCTCGTTTTGAGGGATCGTTCGTGGTCCTTGACTGTTTTTTAAGATTTCAACCACTCCCAGAGTCTTGAGCACTTCAAGATGCTTCGTTGCGTTGAGTTGGAGACGGACGAACAAGTAACCTTTGAAAATAGGCTTCGTCAAAATTTTATGTCTGTCCTTTCTCAGACTAACCGCTTGAAAAGTAGGCATCAGTGGTTCAAATCCTTTTTTGCTCAATCCGTGCCTGGCCAACTCCTCACCTTGTGACCTTGTGCGGACCGCATACCAATTTAATTCTGAGGAATATCGCATAATAAATACTTTGTTTTCAGTGTATTTTCCGTCAAAATAATAAGGTTTTCAAAACGAAGCAAGCTCAATGTTCAAAGATTGAACATAAAGCATTCAGGTATTTGCAGAATCTAATCCGGCGAAGAAAGAGCCTGCCTTATCAGTTAACATAACGATAAATCATCAAAATACACCTATGAAGAATTTGATCACGATTTTTTTCCTGGCCTTCCTTTTTTCTGCATGTACTGAAGAGTCCCGGAACCAGATGTTTAAACAGGCAGATAATCTGCTGGGCAAGGACCTTCGTGTTTCGTATGTTGCCGACAACGGTAAGATCGTTAAATCCTGGACGGTTAGAGATGGCAAGGTTACCAGCGAAAAGGATTCCGGCGGAAATGCCATTGGCTATTACTATTTTTGGAGCAACGAAACTGGATATGTCCAGATTCCGGTCATGCGCACCATCATCGAAGAAATCAAACAGTGAGTTGGGTTTGATGACAGAACTACCCGTCCCGGAAGATGTTTTGAAAGCTGCGCACAGAATCCGTGGATGTATCGAACAAACTTCAATCTTTACCTGCAAAAGCCTCAACGATCTCAGTGGAGCAGAACTTTTCTTCAAGTGTGAAAACCTGCAAAAAACAGGTTCTTTTAAATTCCGTGGTGCAAGCAATGCTCTACAGATACTTGCCGAACAAGGACTTCCAAGAGCTGTTGCCACCCATTCTTCGGGAAATCATGGTGCAGCCCTCGCCAAAGCTGCAGCCGATCGAGGGGTTGAAGCCCAGATTGTGATGCCCAATAATGCTCCAAAAGTAAAACAAGAAGCAGTTCAGGCTTATGATGGAATCATCACGCACTGCGAACCCACTCTGGATGCACGTGAATCGACCTTAAAGAAAATCCTCAAAAAACTGGAGGCTGAAGAAATCCCTCCCTATAACGATTCTCGGATTATTTCAGGACAAGGAACTGCGGCTCTCGAACTCTGTAATGAAATTCCAGACTTGGATTTTGTAGTGACTCCAGTTGGAGGAGGAGGGTTGTTGAGCGGAACCGCATTGGCCCTTCAAACAGAATGGCCTCAAATTCGGCTGGTAGGTGCTGAACCGCTGAATGCCGATGATGCAAAACGCTCACTTGATGCAGGCAGACTCATTCCTGCTACACGGACTGACACAATTGCCGACGGTTTAAGAACCTCCCTGGGAAGTTTGACTTTTCCTTTGATTCAAAAGTACGTGGAAACCATCTTAACCGTCTCTGAGGAACCGATCATCTCTGCAACCCGCTTGATCTGGCAAAGGATGAAAATGGTCGTAGAGCCCTCTGGAGCGGTACCGCTTGCAGTTGTACTAAACCATTCAGATATTTTTGAGGGAAAGCGAATCGGGGTAATTGCAAGTGGAGGGAATTACGATCCTGGAATTAGATAACGTTCTTAATCCAGGAAAACAACATATTTTTACATCATTAGAATCTTCCTTGAACCACAAGTGCTAGACCACCTTGCAACTTAATTGTTTCAGTTTGAGGCCTGTTGGTTCCCAAATAACCTAAGTCTTCAGAAGTGATCATATGTGCATCCTCTGATCCAAATAATGTCTGTTTTGTACTGAAGTATTCAAAACGAAACACAGCCGTTTCAAGTATCCACTCTAGCCCAAGCTTCATGATTTCAACAGGAACGGTATGGCTTGATTCCTGTGTAGTATTATAAGTTATGTCCGAATCTGGATCGGAGGAACCATCATAAACGTTACCATTTTGAAAAGTCTGCTTTACTGTGATTGTTCCGGTCATTAATCCCAAAGACCAGTTAAAGCCTTCTTCCCCTCCATCAGAAAAAAAGATATTACCCCCGTAGAGGAAATTGGTATTAAGTTTTTGTAAAATATCACCAATTTTCTTATTTTTATTTTCAAGAGTATAATTTCTTTGTCCAGTACTGGTGCCCAAATCAAATTCAACTCCAAAAAGAGCTGGGCTTTTACGGCCTCCAAAGAGGTATTCCATGACCAGAGAGGTACTGTATAATTGTCCAGAACTGTTTGTTGAGACTTTTGTTAAATCAGAATCACCTTTTTTTGTATCATACCCATAATAGACCGTATTGATCATCCTTCCTAATCCGATCCTCCAGTTACGCTGTTTCTTAGCAGCCAGTGCATGATGAGTCGAGGCCAATGCCAGCAAAGAAATCAGTAATGAGAATTTCAGGATAAAAGATGAATTCATTACGCTCCTAGCAAATAATATTTAAATGGTTTGGGATTTTTTTTCAATGCAGGGAGCAAGCCAGAATGAATGGTTGAATGAGGTGGAACAGAAGATTACATACGAAAAACTCCATATTTCGTTTGACCCGTAGTTCCACTGTCAGCTATCGCGAGGGCAAGTCCCAACACCCGTCTCGTTTCCACTGGATCCAGAATCCCATCGTCCCAGAGTCTTGCTGTAGCATAATAGGGATGTCCTTGTGTCTCGTATTGATCACGAATCGGCTTTTTAAAGGATTCCTCCTCCTCGGCAGTCCAATCAGCATAATTTTCCACAAGTTTATCACGTTTAACCTGAGACAAGACTGAGGCTGCCTGTTCCCCACCCATCACAGATATTCTTGCATTGGGCCACGTCCAGAGCATTCTTGGACTGTAAGCTCTGCCACACATTCCATAATTTCCAGCACCGTGTGAACCACCAATGATGACCGTAAACTTTGGGACATTGACGCATGAAACGGCCATGACCATCTTTGCTCCGTCTTTGGCTATTCCTTTATGTTCATACTCCTTACCAACCATGAACCCACTGATGTTCTGAAGAAAAATTAATGGGATTTTCCGTTGACCACAAAGTTCAACGAAATGTGCTCCCTTTAGAGCTGATTCTGAAAAAAGGATCCCATTGTTTGCAACAATACCCAGTGGAAACCCGTTGATTTTCGCAAAGGCCGTCACCAAGGTGGTTCCATACAGGCTTTTGAATTCCTGAAATTCGGATCCATCAACCATTCTTGCTATCAACTCGCGTACATCATAGCTCTGGCGTGGATCCGCGGGAAGGAGACCATATAAATCTTGTGCCGGATAAAGAGGCTCCTGAATCTCTGAAGAAAAACCATTTGCTTTCTGAATACTTTGATTCGTCACTGACAAAATATTTCGGGTAATTTCTAGTGCATGGGCATCATTCCGAGCAAGATGATCTGCAACGCCGGAAATTCTCGCATGAACTTCACCACCTCCCAATTCTTCAGAACTGACCTCCATTCCTGTTGCTGCCTTAACCAATGGCGGGCCTCCCAAAAAAATGGTCCCTTGGTTTTCAACAATCACGGTTTCATCACACATGGCTGGCACATAGGCTCCACCAGCGGTGCAGGATCCCAGCACCACTGCAATCTGGGAAAGCCCTTCCGATGAGAGCCTCGCCTGATTGTAGAAAATTCGCCCAAAATGATCCCGATCTGGAAAAACCTCATCCTGAAGCGGCAGGAAGGCTCCTCCAGAATCTACCAGGTAGATGCACGGCAGGCGGTTTTCCATCGCAATTTCCTGGGCTCTCAAATGTTTCTTGACCGTCATCGGGTAATAAGTTCCACCCTTGACCGTCGCATCATTGGCCAGAATAACTGCCTCTGTTCCTCCCACCCTTCCCAATCCGCAGATGATCCCAGCGGAGGGAACTTCATTTTCATAGAGTCCAAAAGCTGCCATTTGAGAAAATTCGAGAAATGGCGATCCAGGGTCAAGTAGTTGATTGACCCGTTCACGCGGTAGGAGTTTCCCTCTGGATTGATGAAGAAGCTTTGAGGATTCTTTACCTCCGCTAATAATCCTCTCCAATTCTTTCTTCAACTCATTAGAGAGATTCCTATGATGCAGGGAATTTATTTTAAATTCTTCAGATTCAGTATCGATCCTGGATTTGAAAACCTTCATGAGCAAATATTGCTAGTGTGAAAAGTATGCCCTTCAAATATTCCTAATATGCAAACCTCATTTTTGTTAATGCTAACAGAATATCTTGAACCTTCATCAAATATTATGCAAAAAAGTTAATTATAATTTCAAACAGAGATTGTATGAGAAAACATGATGAAACCATGAAGGTTATTTATTATTCATGGGAAGAATCGATTCAGGATCTGCATGAATTAGTGCGGCAAATGTCGATTGACCATTTTAGACCCCAGGTGATTGTTGGCATCAGTCGGGGAGGGCTCCCTCCTGCAGTGATGCTCAGTGCCTATTACGATATCCCTTTAAAACCCCTTCAATCCAGTCTAAGGCATTTTCCACAATGGGAAGAATACATGCCTTATCCAACCGATCATGACATTTTGATCGTGGACGATATCTGTGACAGTGGTGCAACCTTCACCCGTATCCGGGAAGATATTCTGAATCAAACCAAAGTCGACGAAGGTCCGAATGTCCGATTCGCCTCTCTCTATTCGAATGCGGATCAAGATTTTACTCCGGATTACTATGTCCGAGAGTTGAATCAGAACCAGCAACAGGTCTGGATTGAATTCCCCTGGAAAGTCTGGTGGAAAACCGGAATGCGTTTGCTTTGACACCTACGTCCCCAATTCCAAAAGTCATGTCATAAACAGCTTATGGGAAGCATCAGTTCTCAAGGATTTTACATGCCTGCAGAATGGCATCCTCATCAATGCTGCTGGATGGGATGGCCTTGTCGTATCAAAACATGGGGTGAGAGGATGGACCAGGCCAAGCAGGCCTATGTCGAAGTTGCCCATGCTATCAACCAGTTCGAACCTGTCAAGATGACGTGTCATCCAGAGGATGCCGAGGAGGCACAAATGATGTGCGGTCCTAAAATCGAAATCATATCGTTACCAATAGATGACTCCTGGACTCGTGATAGTGGTCCGACATTTGTCATTGACCGTAAAGGGAGAATCGCAGGAATCGATTGGGAATTCAACCAGTGGGGTGCCGACTATCCCGACTGTGAGGATGATGCTGATTTTGCTAGAGCCCTTTTGAATCACTCAGACATTGAACATTTCAAAGCGACCTTCGTCCTTGAAGGAGGATCGATTCATGTCGATGGTGATGGCACTTTGATCACGACAGAACAGTGCCTGCTCCACCCCAACCGGAATCCGGAACTGGACCAGGAAGAAATTGAACAACTGCTTCGAGAATATTTAAATGTCCATAGCATCCTTTGGCTTGGAGAAGGACTTATGGATGATGAAACCGACGGTCACGTTGATAACCTTGCTTGCTTCATCAAACCCGGGGCGGTCATGGCATTAATCAGCAATGATCCGGAAGATGAAAATTACGAAGTTTTACAAGACAACCTCCTGCGGCTGAAAAATGCCAAAGATGCCCGTGAACGAAATCTCGAAATCGTCACTGTAGAACAGCCCAAAGCCCGATGGAAAGAGGATGAACGGTTGGCCCAGTCCTACATTAATTTCTACCTTCCCAATCAGGGAATCGTGATACCAGCATTCAATGATCCTCAACGAGACGAAAGTGCAAGAGCCACTTTTGAAAAAATCTTTCCCTCCCGAAAAATCATCCAGCTTGATGCACAGGAAATCGTGATGGGAGGAGGAGGGATCCACTGCATTACTCAACAACAGCCTAAAGTCGCATCAATGGGATAAAACCCTGTAAAACTTTTCGCCCTTTAAATACATGAGCCGGACCGTCACCCTTGCAATCACCCAAATGACGTGTAGTGCTGAGCCTCTAGAAAATCAAGATCGTGGAGAATATTTGGTCCGGGACGCAGCATCTAAGGGTGCCAAGATCATCCTGCTTCAGGAGCTTTTTGAACGTCCTTATTTCTGTAAAGATCAGAATCCCGATTATTTGCAATGGACTCAACCAGCGGATGGGAATCCACTGCTGGAAAGGTTTTCTGCATTGGCAAAGGAATTGGAAGTCATACTTCCACTTAGTTTTTTTGAATCCGCTACCAATGTTTTTTACAACTCAATGGCTTTGCTGGATGCAGATGGAAGTTGCCAGGGGATTTACCGAAAGTCTCATATCCCTGACGGGCCCGGGTATCAGGAAAAATACTATTTTACCCCTGGTAACACAGGTTTTAAGGTCTGGGACACGAGATTTGGCAAATTGGGGGTTGGAATCTGCTGGGACCAATGGTTTCCAGAAGCTGCAAGGGCTATGGTCCTTCAGGGTGCGGAAATACTGCTCTATCCAACCGCGATAGGCTCTGAGCCTCAGGCTCCTTCCATGGACACAAGTAGTCATTGGCAAAGAGTGATGCAGGGGCACGCCTCAGCGAATCTGGTCCCTGTTGCTGCAGCCAACAGAATTGGACACGAAGACGGAAATGAATCCAGTATCACCTTTTACGGCAATTCCTTCATTTGCGGGCCCACTGGAGAAATCGTGACTCAAGCCGGAAGAGATGAAGAATCAGTCCTTGCCTCAACATTCGACTTGGAAGAAATCTCCAAAACCCGACAGGCCTGGGAAGTTTTTCGTGATCGACGTCCTGAACTTTATCAAAGCCTGGTAGAGAATTCCTGCCCCTGAACAATAGCTTTTTTTTAGAATTACAAATCAACTCCGGTAATTGTAAACACCTGTTGTTTCCATTTGTTTTCAAATCATACAGCGATTAACATTTCGAGTCGTATGTTCTTATCTTACGTGTAATCACCATTTTAAGGGACAACCACTCTTATGCCTCCAACGAGTATCTGATTATGGTTTCTTATAATACTGGGAGAAAGAATTTCGGTATCTTGCTCATCAACCATACCCAGTTTACGTATGAGAGCCACAAGTGCGGCTTCCGAGGCTCTTTTTTGGCCATCAAGACACTTCAGGGCCAACCCTAGTCCAAGTTCTGGGAATACTGCACAATACACACCTTCAGCACCAGTTTTCACCAGTACTTTACCCTGAAAATGCCTTAAAACTCTGGTACAGCATCGTCCTTGTCCTGCTACCATGTATGGATGAAGGGCCATAGCTTTTGATATGACTTCTGCTGCCCGGGAAAGCTTTGGATCAAGCATCACCCCTGTTCCCCAACGAGCCATTCCCAATGCTAAGTTTTTGAGCGGAATAGACCAAGTGGGAACCGAACAACCGTCAATTGCTCGTTCAGATTTTGATAGATCAACATCACATGCCTTTTCCAGGATCTCTTGAATCCGAAGCTGAACAGGATGATCGGGTTGGACATAATGCTCATGCGTATGACCCATTTGAAGGGCTAAAGTTAAAAATCCAGAATGCTTGCCTGAACAATTGTTATGGACCGATTGAGGGAGATATCCTTCAGCAATCATTTTATGGGCTGATTCCTGATGAGAAGGCCAGTGAAATCCGCATTCCAGATCGGAAGGATTCAAGCCAACTTTTGAGAGCCAATTTTTTACTACCTCAACATGAACCGGTTCACCTCCATGGGAAGCACAGGCCAGTGCAATTTCCTGGGAACTAAGGTCGTACTTTTCCACTGCACCTGAACTCACTAAGGCCATCGCCTGAAGCGGCTTGACTGCCGAACGTGGAAAGACAAACATTTCAGGATCTCCCCAACACTCTTTAATTTTACCATCAGGTTGCATCAGCACTGCAAAAAGCTGGTGTTGACTTTCTATGCTACCTGCTCTTGTTACTTCAACGCATATAGGGTCCCGGAAATGATTCTTCATAACTCTTTCTAGGTTTAGTGACTCTCTTCCTTCAGCAGACTGCTCAATTCGGCTGATGCCTCCCTTAGTCGGGGAACATATCCAAGACCCTCTTCCAATGAAAGACGACTACTAGGTGCATGAAAAGATAGTGTTGCAAAAAATCTTTGCTGCTGATCTAAAATGGGTACTGCAACACAGACCATCCCTTCAAGAAATTCTTCTCTATCCGTTCCTACACCTTCTTTACGGATTTGATCCAGTTCCTGTTTCAATGCCTGTTGAGAAGTCAAGGTGTTTGAAGTATGGGCTTCAAGCCTGAAACTCCCAATTAGTTTATCAAGCTTCCCTTCTTGAAGGGTACTTAGATACAATTTCCCACTTGAAGTACAGTACAATGGGACTTTAGTTCCAACAGGAAGCTGCATTCTCAGTGGCCAATGGCTCTCCGCACGGTCAACATATCGCATCTGCATTCCATCAGGCACTGAGATATTGCAGGTTTCTCCAATGTCTTCTGAGAGGTTCTGAAGAACCACCGTTCGTTCTAAACGGAATTGATCATTTCGGAAAACCCCTAAGGCTATCTGCCTGAGTCGTAGACCAGGAATCAGTCTTTTTGCTTCTAAATCTCGCTGAAGAAACTGCTCATCTTCAAGAAACTGGCAAAGCCGATGAATGGTTGCTTTAGGCAGTTGAAGTTCGTTATTGATTTCTGTTGGTGTCAATGGCCTTTCAGATAATGCCACTTTTTCAATTACTGCGAGAGCACGGGTTAGGTGGGAACCTTTGTGCTTTTGATCTGTTTCCACGGAAATTAATTTTAGTAAAGTTGCTTTCTCATCATCATTTTTCACCAAAAACCATCATTAATGAGACTATAAGTCTCACGATGTAACACCCCCAGTTCAAGTCAAGAAAGAAAGTCCCAAAAGCGCCTATATCATAATTTATTGTTATTACCTTCAAATTCCTTGTTGGCTTTGTGTAAATTCGCTACATTAGCCAAGCTTTGGAAAGCTATAAAATTCAAAGAAAAGTTGGAAATTTCTACAAAAATAAACCATGCCTGATCAAAGCTATTTCACAAGGAAACCAGGAGGAGACAGGGTATTTTCAGTCGAAGCCCCTAAAATCAAATTTGGAAATGGAGTTCTCAAGGAACTCGGGCAGGATGCAGAAACACTTGGCATGAAAAGAGTCGCTCTATTCACAGATCATAGAGTTGCTCAACAAGAATCTTTGACCATTGCTTTGGATTCATTGAAAAAAACAGGCTTGGACTGTGAGGTCTATGACGAAGTAGAAGTGGAACCTACGGACCGTTCCTTCAAAGCCGGTTCAAGCTTCGCTTCTGAAGGCAAATTCGATGGTTTTGTTTCATTAGGCGGGGGATCCGTTATGGACACCTGTAAAGCTTCCAATCTTTATTCATGCTATCCCACAGATTTTTTAGACTACGTCAACGCTCCGATAGGTAGAGCCATTCCCGTACCTGGTCGATTGAAACCTCATATCGCATGTCCGACCACTTTTGGAACTGCGAGTGAGTGTACTGGTATCGCTATATTTGATCTGCTCGAAATGGAAGCCAAAACCGGCATTGTCAGCCCCAGGATCCGTCCTGAACTCGGTTTGCTTGATCCACTATCCCTAAACACCCTGCATCCAATGATCCGGGCCGCAAATGCCTTTGATGTTTTCAGTCATGCCTGTGAATCCCTCACCGCACGCCCTTTTACCCATCGCCAGGCACCGGATCACCCTGCCCGCCGCCCTTTGAGTCAGGGAGCCAATCCATACAGTGACATCGCCTGCCTTGAAGCAATCCGATTAGTCGGGAAAAACCTGATCCAAGGGGTTCTTGAGCCTCATAATGAAAATCTTGAGTCCCTGATGTTTGCTGGAATGCTTGCCGGAATAGGCTTTGGAAATGCAGGATGTCATCTCCCCCACGGAATGTCCTATGCGGTGGCAGGTCTTTGCAAAGATTACCATCCCGATGGTTGGTCCTCAGATCACGCCCTAGTTCCCCATGGCATTTCAGTCATCGTCAATTCTCCTGCAGTCTTTCGCTTCACTGCAGACGCATGTCAAGAACGTCATCTTCAGGCGGCTTGGGCGATGGGTGCTGAAACCAGGGGGGCAGGAATTCAGGATGGGGGACACTTGCTTGCTGATCGGCTCATCTATTTGATGAAAGAAACCGGGATCCCAAACGGATTGGAGGGTGTAGGCTATGGAAGTGAACACCTTGAGGACCTCACTGAAAGAGCTTATGCGCAAAAAAGGCTGATTGATAATGCCCCCTGTCCTGTCAGCCGGGATCAAATGAAAGATCTTTTTGAATCCTCACTTTCGTACTGGTAGAAAATCTGAATCACTCCGTTCTTTCTCGTTTGTGGAATTTGGAAGAAGGCACTGATTCAGAATTACGCACAACCTCTGATACAATATTTATTTTCAGATTGGTTCTAGAAATTGTTTGCAGGATAAAGGAAGTTTTGGATGTTTTGCTGCCAGAAAATCGAAGACTGCATCGCGTAAAAATCTTTGTTCTCTCTTCAGTAGTTGTGAATCATGAAGCAATGCTCGAGAACGGATATCTGAACCTCCGTTCCAGTGATAATTGGTCATCCAGACTTTATAAAGTTCATCCTCTCTGATCGTGCTCCCGTTCCATTCCTTTAGTGATAGACGTACCGGCCCGTCTTCAACTACTGGAACAGCCTCAAAGCCCCCGGGCACAAGATATGTGCTGGAGCGAATTCTACGTTCTTGGAATTTTCGTAGCATGGGGTTCAACATGATTCGTATCTGCAGTCCGTAAAGATTGGCTAAAACTGGAAGATTGTCATAGCGCATCCACTGAAAAAGATGTTTTCGAAGAATCGGTTTACCTAGATCTTCCCTTTTAATATCTGCAGTATGCCAACTACCTGGAAGCAGGCTGAACTTTGATTCCTTTCCAGGTTGCTGAAGTGCAACATGGCTCAGTTTGCTCAGACAATCATTTCTCACGACCTTTTGGGGGATTTCCTTTAAAATCACTTTAGAAGGTTGGGATCTATAGTTTCGAACTGATTCTAACATTTCATCCGAAAGTCCTATTTCCTCCTTAATAGACATTGGGTCCTGATTAATGCGGGCTGATTTGAAATCAAATTTCATATCATAGATCTGCCACCGTTGTTGGTTTTCGATCAATTTAATTTTCACGACACTCACCCCTTTAGCATAGGCTCCTGGGAAAATGATAGGCACTGAAAAACGTGGAAGTTCGTCAAGAGCATACTTTGGTATGGTTTGATGCGTGTGGCCGGCTATGAGAAGGTCAAATTGTTTGAGAACTTTCGCTACCTGCCCGCTTGCATTGGGGCTTGGTAATCCAAGTTTGATAGCCGTCCTATCATCATAATCCTTATCCGCTCCACTGTGAAAAAGGCCAATCAGCAAATCCACTTTTTCCTCGTCTCTGAGTACAGAAATCCATTTGCGGGAACTTGAAAGAATTTCCTTGATCCTAAAATCCTTAATTTGAAGGGGATCCAACCAGATAGGGACTCCAGGGGTCGTCATACCCAATATGCCCAGCCGGACCCCATTTCGTTCTTGAACATGATAGGGATGAAGATTCTGGAAAGGAGTTGTAATCGAGTTGGTTGATTTCGAAAACTCTCCCAATGTCTCTGTTTTCCATTGAATATTTGCCCCAAGAAACGGGAATGAAGCTTTTCTCATCCTCCAACTCAATTTATCCAATGGCATTTCCAGATCATGATTACCCAGGGTCATGGCGTCATATCTTAGTTTGTTCATCAATTGTAGCAAAGGGTCCTGAAATGGAACTGAGGGTTGAACATGATTGAGGTAAAACTGCATCATGCTTCCCTGATANGTATCTCCACCATCCAAAAGCAGCATTTGAGGATCGCGTACACGAAGTTCTTTAATCACCGGTACCAGGTGAAGCAATCCTTTCACTTGATCACAATCAAAATCACAAAAAATCCCCAGGGTGCCATGCATATCTGAAGTCGCTGCCACAAGAATGGATGTTATTTCTCCAGGAAGAGGGTGGATAAATTCACGATTGCGGATTTTAAAGTATTGTTTCTCGTGGTTTGAAGCATAAACAAACTGCTGAAAAGAGTGATGTTTATTTTCCGAAATGAATGAATGGGGTAGAAAATGTTTAAACCAAAAAAAGAGGAAAAAAAGAATTAATATTGAAAAGTGGTATCTCATCAATTGAGACGTGGGTTTTGACTTATTTCAATTCATAGATTATTTTTAAATACTCATAATCATCCTGCATGAATCACTCAGGCGGGAAAACCCAACACACATTCTAAGCACGAGACATAAGGATGGCGAGTAAGAAAGAGAAAAAAACAGAAAATCCTAATTCCGGCCACCGGAAGTATTCAAGTACGGTCACAGAGAACGATGAACGAGCCGCTAGCCGCGGGATGCTTTATGGGTTGGGTTTCAAAAAAAAAGATTTCAGCAAATCCCAGGTGGGCATTGCATCTACTTGGGGCATGGTCACTCCATGCAACATGCACATCAATGATTTGGTAGAACACACGGCACGAGGAGTGAGGAAAAGTAAGGGGATGCCCATGCTTTTTAATACAATCACGATTTCGGATGGAATCTCGATGGGGACCGAAGGAATGAAGTACTCACTGGTTTCACGTGAAGTGATTGCGGATTCGATCGAAACCGTCGTCGGCTGTCAAGCCTATGACGGAGTAGTCACCATCGGTGGGTGCGATAAAAACATGCCGGGTTGCATGATGGCAATCGGCAGACTCAACCGACCCGCGGTGTTTGTGTATGGGGGGACGATTATGCCTGGCACCTATCAGGATCGTGATGTCGACATAGTTTCAATTTTCGAAGCTGTTGGGCAGAGAGCAGGAGGGCAAATTTCCGCAAAAGAACTGGAACAAATCGAATCTCGTTCCATACCTGGTGCGGGATCCTGTGGAGGTATGTATACGGCAAATACCATGGCCTCTGCAATCGAAGCCATGGGCATGAGCCTTCCCAATAGTTCAGCTCAAGCGGCCATCTCGAAGGATAAGGTCAAGGACTGTGTCAAAGCCGGTGAAGCAGTCATGAAACTGATCGAAATGAACCTATGTCCGAGAGATATTATGACTCGTGAAGCATTTGAAAATGCGATCACTGTCGTTATGGCCCTTGGAGGTTCCACCAACGCAGTTCTTCACCTCTTGGCAATGGCTTATTCTGCTGGGGTTGTTTTGAAAATTGATGATTTCCGGCGTATTGGCCAGAAGTCTCCCGTACTCGCAGACCTGCGGCCAAGCGGACAGTTCATGATGATCGACTTTGTTAAAATCGGAGGATTACCCCCATTGATGAAAATGTTGCTCGATGCAGGGCTTATCAATGGGGACTGCATGACGGTCACCGGAAAGACATTGAGGCAAAATTTAAAAGGGGTAAAACCCTATCCCAAAAAACAGAAGATCATCCGTCCACTCAACAATCCTGTCAAAGCCAATGGACATCTCGTTATTCTCAAAGGCAATCTGGCCCGAGAAGGTGCGGTAGCAAAAATTTCCGGCAAGGAAGGAGAAATTTTTCAAGGTGGTGCCAGGGTTTTTGAATCCGAAGAAGAAGCTCTTCAACGTATTTTGGATGGCACAGTTCAAAAAGGAGATGTAATTGTAATCCGATACGAAGGCCCAAAAGGAAGCCCTGGAATGCGTGAAATGCTCTCACCCACTGGAGCAATAATGGGTAGGGGGCTTGGGCAGGATGTGGCACTAATCACCGATGGCAGATTTTCCGGAGGTTCTCATGGCTTCGTCATCGGACACATCACTCCAGAAGCCTATGAAGGGGGAGTCATTGCAGTCGTACGCAATGGGGATCCGATCACCATCAATGCCCGAAGAAGATTGATCAACCTCGACCTGCCGGAAGAGGAAATCTCAAAACGCCTAGCAAGATGGAAAAAGCCCCCACCACGATACACCCGTGGAGTCCTCTCTAAATATGCTCAAACCGTCAGCTCAGCATCACTCGGAGCTGTTACGGACCGGAATTAAAGAAGAATATTTATTTGATAAGAAAGAAATAGGAGGGGAATTTTCTTGGATGGTTTCTACCAATTGCTGAAAATATTTTCTTCAGCCATTTCATCCTGACCTTCCAGGAATTCATTTTCAGAAGACAGACCACCATCCTGGATCATTTCATCATCAATGTTCAGAATTCCCTGGACTAAATGTTTGATTCTCTCGGGTTTTTCCAAATCATCAATACGGTAAGGCATCGGGAGACCATCAACTTCCTCACCAGTACGAACCCCAATCAAACGTCCTAGCATGGCACCTTCTTCCTTAGTCAATTCGACTTCAGGAGGCACATAAAGCAGAACGGGTACATGGACAATCGGTGAGCGATTTCTCATCCTGAGAAATTCGATCACCTCCTTCGCCTGAAACTGACGCATGTCAATCAGATACAGTGCAAACTCAGGTTCCAGCATTTCGCTGCGTCCAGGAAGTACTCGTCCATAGACAAAACGGCTACCTCCCATATCTGGAAAAGCAGCAAGAACTCCTGCTTCAGGAAGATCCTTCTCACGGGTGATCGCATGGACCAAAGCCCGTTGTAGGATTTCACCCGTACCTTCTCCAGTTCTTTTGGTTTCTCCTTCAAGGTAGTTACAGGCTTTTTTATTTTCGGAAAGCCCTTGCCAGCGAATGGAACAGGCCATAGCGATCACATAGATGATATCAACCTGATAACGGACTATGGGCATGACCCAATTGCTGTCTTCTTCAATTTTCTTGCTTTCAATAACTTCCTGTTCTGCTTCATCTACTGGCTCAGATTCTTCATCGCCTTCTTCATCAGTGATTTTGTCATTGCTAAGCGATTCGGACAGATTCTTCATTTCCTCTTCGAGTTGAAAGAGGTTGTAGAGCCTGCCTTTTTTGACCCCCATCATCCTGCCCGAAGTTGTCAAATCCGCTTTACTGAGGAGATTTTCAAGCATGAATACAACATCCTGTCCCTGTTCTGATTTTTTTGAACTACCACCTGCCAGAGATTTATAAAGTTGATCCCGGTCGGTATCCAACAGTTCATTCAGGTTGCGAGCACCAAGAACAATATCCCTCGCGATCGAAGGTGAATCACCTTCTTCAGGGGAAGGAGCTATGCGAAGTTTGACCACCAGGGATCCATCTGTTTCAAAGTTCCATGCATTGATCACCACCACTTCATAATTTGCAAAAAGTGGATCGTTGCGCATAAACATTTGATAGGACTGCGCTGATTTCAATTGGGAATGCTCAGCCTTGAACCGATTGAAATGCTGGAACATTTCCAAGGAAGACATGTAATTCAAGTTACGTTTAGTAAACCGACGCTTGACCAAATAATCAATGATTGCGGGGTTGAAATCATCGACGATCAAAAATCGGGTCAAGTTCTTCATGACTCCACCAAAGCGGCTTCCTTCATGAACCTGCTGAGTAGCCTCCATCAGCACCGTTTCCATCAGGGCATAGTATCCTTCAGCAAACTGATTCAATTTCAATTGGATCTGATTGATCTGTTGGACGTTGTTATTTTTGTCGAGTATGAGTTTCCATTGTTCCTGATATTTGCCCTGCAAAAATTGAAATTTTTCGTCCTGTTTTTTTCGGTTTATTTTATCGATGATCCGTAGGTATTTTTCCTCCAGGGCATTACGTACATAAAATTCCCTGGAACGGATTTGCGGAAGTTTGGCAGGAAGTTCACCATCAAATCGATAGATGCGGCGAGCAATACGTTGGAATTCACTGAGTTGCCNGAATTTTTCCGGAAACCCGCATTGTACCAAAACNAAAAAATCNAACTGTCTGAGTTGCTCCGGCCTCACCTCATTTTGTTGACGGACTTCGACACTTCGGAAATGAAGTGAACTGAGNTGATTCCAGATCCTTTTGGCATGAGTGTCATAAAGCCCCGGATGCATGATCACGAGCAGGTTGAAATCGGTCTGCAGGGCCTGGATACCATCCACATGATCCTGNANGAATTTTTGACTNAGCTGTGANNGCAGTTTATGGGTGGTATGNGCCTCCTTGAGATAAATCTGCATNGTCGTCGGTGCCGTCAACTGTTGTGCAACCATCCGAGTGATTGTTCCGGCTTTACCAACACCCGAAGTTTCTTTACCAATATCTGACCATTGAATAAATAGAGGATCCTTGGACAGTCGAAATCCTGGCTGATCGGTAACAGCAATGATCATCGAAGTGGGATTATCNCGTCGGTACTGCTTTAAAATCAGCGCACCTTTTGCAGTGAATTTTTTCCGTTCGGTGGCCTTAATCCAGTGTGGCACCGAAAAACAGATGAAAATGATGTCTCCGTAACGAAAGGGAGGGGGTTGGATTTCCGTTCCGTTTTGCCAAAGTGGATGGATTCCGAGTTTGTTCCAGAGGAGAGACTCATTCTGCAGCAAGTTCAGAATCGTTTCCTCCTCCCGTCTCATTGCACGGTCCAGTAGGTCGATGTCGATGCTGCGTTTGTTAAGAATCCATTGGTTGGGAGCGTCTCGGGCAGTTGTTAGTTCCAGCATCAGATAGCATAGCCGGAATTTCAGTCCTTCTTCTCCTTTCCTCCATGAATCCACCTGAAGCTGATGAATCGCATCTTCAATGGCTGCGTCGGACTGTTGTTGGATTTCCGAATTTTCTTGCTGTGATTCTGACTTCATCATCAAGGAACAACGAATATTTGAGTCAATGGAATTTACTGCAGGGAGTCATTTTCAAACACCTCACTGGAAAAACAAGATGCTATCAAAAGCAATGCCAAGACACTATTTTTTTGTCCTTTTATACGAATTCTTATTTTTTAACCTCATCTCCATCTGCAGGTATTTTCTCCACCGCAGCCGAAATCGTGGCAGGTTTTTTCATTTCATCCAGGACAATCCCGATGATTTTTTGCAGATGCATTGATTCTACAGGACACTCAAAGATCAAAAGTCCTTTTTTCACAAGTCCTTGGGTCAGAGGGTAGACCAAAACTTCAAAGGGTAACTGTTTTTTCAGCCTATAAAAATCCTCACTGTCCTTGTTGCCCTGGGCTCGTAGTTTAAAGAAATGATAAAATGCATCTGTGTTCAATTGCCTCATCTGGTAGGCAACTCTTCCATGGTCCCTCTGTTTGATCCTGTATGTGAGTTCCTCCTGCAACTCACCTTCGACATCACCGGGGTTTTCACGGGATGTATTGGAAATCACTCCAATGCCTCTGGCTACCGGTGCAATACAGCGTTTGTATAATTGATCCAGGACAACCTCCCAGTCNTTGCGCTTGATTTCATGTCTGTTTTTGGAAGCCATAATGACAGAAGAAGTATGACAATCTAGAAATTAGTNCAAAGAATTGGATTCGACAAGGGCATGTAAATCTCAGCTTTGACCTTAAGACTGAGATTCTTTGATCCACATCAATGATTCAAGTCTGAAATCTAGAACAGTTCCTGATCATGGATCTAAAAGAACCAATCTTTCCATTTCTTCAAATGAGTGTAGATAAATTTATTTTCCATCAAACTCAGCACACTAGGGGGGAAGACACGATTTAAAGACGAAAAAGTAGGAACAAATAGGCAGTAATTTATTCTATGGGAACCAGACGATGGGTTACCGCACAGCGTACAAGCATCGGCATGTCAACCACTTGCAATTTGTTCATCATGTTCTGTCTGTGGGCTTCTACAGTCCTGGGACTGATTTCAAGGTCATAGGCTATTTCCTTTGTAGTTGAACCATTGACCATCATGGACAATATTTCCTTTTCTCGAGGNGTCANGAGATTGGTGAGCAGATTTCTAGCTTCAGCAAGTTCCATTTCTGCTTTTTTACGACTGCTCACATTGCGAATAGTGAGGACTGCACCCGTTATTTCCTCCTGTTCGTTGAGGATTGGGGCAGCAGCAGCATCAATCATAATCCTATGTCCATCACGGCTGATCAGAACAGGATCCTCATCGGTGAGACACTCCACGTTTTCACCATCCAGAGCCTGGTCAATTAAATCAGGAACAACCGGATATTTTGAAGCTTCCTCAAGCTGCATGATTTCCTGCAGTTCATGTCCTAGGGCAGTGTTTTCACTCCAACCCATCATTTCCTCAGCAGCTGGACTCATGCTGGTTACCGAACCGTCCAACCCCACCGTAATCACCCCTTCACTGATGCTTTTCAGTAGAAGATCAAGCCAGCGCTCATGTTCTTTTACTCTTTGTTCCATTCGGTGACGGTATAAGGACACTTCAATATTTGTGTGTAATTCACTCTCCTTGTAGGGTTTGATCAGGTAACCAAAAGGTTCCGTTACTTTGGCCCGTTGCAGGGTTTCATTGTCCGAGTATGCGCTCAGAAAAATAACTGGGATTCCCTTTTTTTCATGAATCCTGCTGGCCACCTCGACTCCATCCATCGAGCCTTCCAGCATGATGTCCATCATCACCAAATCAGGATTGGAGTTTTCCATGATTCTCAATGCGTCCTCTCCATTGGCCGCCGTTCCACAAACTTGGTAACCAAGATGAATCAGTTGGTCGTTGAGGCTTTCCGCAACGATCGCTTCGTCTTCGACAATCAGAATCTTGCTGGCATCTGGCGATCCCTTTTGATTAGCAAAATAAGATTTCATGGTTTTTTTATTGGAAAATGAAAAGAGAATGAAGTGCCATGCTCACGTTTCAGGTCAAGCTTTCCCCTTAACTGATTAGTCAACACCCGTACCAGCCTTAAACCTAGACTTTCTACATTTTCCATTTCAATCGTAGAAGGCAATCCCTGACCATCATCTTCAAAAAGAAGGTGCAATTGGTCTTGAGGATCCTGGTTGATACGAATCAAAAGGTTGCCCGTTCTTTCTCCTGGAAATGCGTATTTCAAAGTATTTGAAGTCAGTTCGTTGAGAATCAGGGAACAAGGAATCGCCATATCGATATGCAGGGAAATAGGCTTCAATTCAAATTGGAGTAGGATTTTTCCGGGATAAACCTCATAAGACTGAAAAATGTCCGTGACCAGTTCCTGAATGTATTGATCAAATCGAACATTGTTCAGATCGTCCGATTGATAAATCTTTTCATGGATCAGGGCCATCGACTGAATACGGTGCTGGCTTTCCTGAATAAGAGTTAGCCGATCTGGATCATCCGTACTCAGTCTCTGCATGGTAAAAAGGCTGGAAATCACCTGGAGGTTGTTCTTGACACGATGGTGGATTTCCCTAAGCAGGGTTTCTTTTTCGTTAAGAGAGTCCTGCAGTTGTTTTTCAAAGAGTTTTCGCTCACTGATGTCCCTAAGGACCACGGTATAGATCTTCTCTCCCATAACTGTGACTTGAGAAATATTGGCTTCTGCATGAAATTCAGTTCCGTCTTTTTTCTTCGCGGAAATCTCAGATCGCTTATCCATACGTTTCGAAATTTTTTCCGAACCTCCGAAATTCTGAACATGCTTCCGGTGTAATTCATGGAAACGATTCGGAATCAGCATACTGAGGTGACGACCTTCTACTTCTCGACTGAGGTAACCGAAGGTTTTTTCTGCACCAATATTAAACAGTGTGATTTGCTGTTTTGAATCAACTGAAATGATTGCATCTTCTGCAGAATCCACGATCCCAGCCAGCCTATTCCGAGAATCTAAGAGTTCCATGCTTCGCTGTGAAATCTGATCTTCTAAATCGGTCCGATATTGCCAAAGTTCTTCCTCCATGCGCCTCAGTTTGGTCACATCAAGTCCCGTCACAGAATAGTTCTTGAATTCCCCTTTTTCGAAAAGGGCTGCAATGGTAAATGAAATCAAACGAAAACCACCTTCACGGCAACGCCACTGGTTTTCATAGGAAGACCGGTAGGGAGCTTCCAGGGCTTCTTCGAAAAGATTCCGGATGAATTCTCCCTCTTCTTGGGGGAAAAAAACCTCCCAGAACAATCGGCCCCGCATTTCTTCTAGACTGTATCCTGAGGCTTCACGGCAGACACGGTTGCAATAATTTAGGCTGCCATTTGGATTCACCTTAAGAAAAAGTGTATCTATCGTATCAAATAATTCCTCAGATCCTTCCATAACATCTAGTTGAATGACTTCATTCATACTGAAATGATCAACCAATTCTGGTTTCATTTTCTAGTATACATTTGAATAAATTAATATAGAAATAATTTGAAAGGATTGGCCCTGAATCAGCAAGATTATTCATGGCCGGAGAATAGCTTTAATGGATGATTTGTCGTCCTTCGTTTTTAACACAAAGAACGGGGCAGGGCGCGTAGCGGGTGACTTTTTCTGTGGTACTCCCTTTCATACTATAGACCAATCCCTTGTAGCCATGACTACTCATGATGATCAGGTCAAAAGCCCCTTTTTTGGCAGCATAGATGACTTCAGAAACAACATCTCCAGTCCTCACTTCACGTTCGCATGGTAGTTCTTCTTCAAAACTATCCCAGAAATCTTGAAGTTGACTCATCCTTAGATCCTGTGTCTCTAAATTTGATTGTTTATTTTTCTCTTTATCTATATCAACATTTTCTTGAATGTAGAGAAGTTTGATCTCGGCATCATTTTCTTTGGCCAATTGGATACCATACTTGACGGAGATTCGGCTATGGTCCGAACAATCCGTAGGGATCAGAATCGTTTTCAATCCTACTTTCAACGTATTCAACACTCTTTTTGAGTTAGTCCGAAAACGTTTTGTATGCGTTTTTTTAAATTCTGCTTTTTCTAATTGGATCATAACAATGAAAAAAAAGGAGGTTCTATACGTAGATTTACTTAATTTAAGACCTAGGGATTAAAGTTATCCAACTAGATAGGAGGAAATTACGGAAAAAAATATCCTTATTTAAATTATTGCATCAACCAAAAGAACCGTATTCGTAATCTTACGAATCCTCTAAGATTTTGATCCAGGAAGGATGGTCATGGGGAGAAAATCCATATCCAATAATTCACAGCACGAATGTGGACCTTCATTGAATGGGGAAGGAATGTGTTTTAGAAAAACCAGGAATAATGAAAAATCAACGGATGATTTATTCAGAAATGGATTTTTGGGATGCCCGGGAGATTCCAGGCATCCCTTGGGTTAACAGCGACTCTGCCCTAGATGCCGGCCATACAGAGGTATTTTACTTCCAAATATTCATCCAAGCCGTATAGGGAACCTTCGCGACCGATTCCTGATTCTTTCATTCCACCGAATGGAGCAGTTTCAGTCGAAATGATCCCGGTATTGATGCCGATCATTCCATATTCGAGGCCTTCCGAAACCCTCCAGATACGTCCTATGTCCCTACTGAAAAAATAGGATGCCAATCCAAATTCGGTGTCATTGGCCATCCGGATGGCATCTTCTTCGGTTTTGAAACGAAAGACTGGAGCCAGCGGGCCAAAAGTTTCTTCATGCGCAACCGACATATTTTCTTTCATGTTACTCAAGACAGTGGGTTGAAAGAAATTTCCTCCGAGAGAATGACGGCCTCCACCACTCAAGACCTCTGCCCCTTTCTGAATCGCATCCTGAATATGGGATTCGACCTTATCCAAAGCAGCGGGATTGATCAAAGGGCCCTGCTGACATCCTTTTGAAAAACCATCCCCAACTTGGAGTTTTGACGCTCCTTCAGCAAGCTTTCGGGTAAATTCATCATATATCTCATCCTGAGCCAAGATTCGGTTGGCACAAACACAGGTTTGCCCAGCATTTCGAAACTTACAGTCCAATGCTCCATGGACAGCAGCATCCACGTCAGCATCATCAAACACGATAAATGGTGCATTCCCACCGAGTTCCAAAGAAAGCTTCTTCATCGTTTCAGAGCATTGCTTCATCAACAATTTCCCTACTCCTGTTGAGCCCGTGAAACTGAGTTTGCGAACAATCGGATTTGATGTGAGTTCTCCACCGACCGCAATCGCGTCTCCGGGAACAACACTGAGGATCCCAGCCGGGACCCCGGCCCGTTCACCCAATTCGCATAGAGCTAATGCAGAGAATGGAGTGTCTGGTGCAGGTTTGACGATCATGGGACAACCAGCCGCGAGAGCTGGACCTGCTTTCCGTGTGATCATGGCTGCGGGAAAATTCCATGGCGTGATCGCAGCCGCCACCCCGACTCCTTCCTTGACCACCAGCAGCCGTCGGTCGGGCATATGTGTTGGTATGGTTTCACCATACATCCTCTTGGCTTCTTCCCCAAACCATTCGAAGAATGACGAAGCGTAGACGATTTCCCCCCGTGACTCTGCCAGAGGTTTACCCTGTTCCGCAGTCATCAGGATGGCCAGATCTTCCTGGTTTTCCATCATCAACTCATACCAACGGCGTAGGATTTTTCCTCGTTCCTTTGCCGGTGTCGCTTTCCAGGCGGGCCAAGCCTTATTTGCTGCTTCAATCGCCCTTCTCGTTTCCCCCTGCCCACAGCGGGGAACCGTTCCCAACACTGTACCCGATGCAGGATTCAGCACATCATCTTTTTCGCCATTGTCCGCGTCAGACCAACTACCAGCGATGTAGGCCTGTTCACGGAATAAACTGAGATCTTTCATCCCCATAGCTTTTAAAGTATCTGCAGACATTCTATCGCCTCTCTTGGTAATATTGGGCCAACTTGCTTGACCATTGATTAAAAGAATTAAATATTCTAAAACCAGAATATTCTGGAGTTTAAAAAACCCTTCAAGACATAAATTTTATTGACACCATAATGTAGAACCTTGAACAGACCCATCTGTTTTCCATGAAACATTGAAAATATCCTCCTCTATCAGTAGCCTAAAGTAATCATGAAGAAGAGGAATCAATAAAGGAAGCCTATGTATGAATTACGTCTGGACCGTAAATTTACGAAAACCATGTTTTCGCATTGGGACAAAGAAACCAAGGACTGGGTGGTAAATGCCATCGCAAGTTTGGTGCTTGTGGATCAGGTTGTGGAAAGCCACGAAATGGTGGCTCTCCAGGAAGCGATTGAATTGCTGGATTCCAGGAATGAAATCGACAATCTTATGAACATGATCCGCCAGAAGAAAATGTTTGAAATTGAAAATCTAAAAACTTCGATGGATCAGGCCGGAGAGATCTATTTTTATCTTGCTTCAATTGCATGCATTGATGGAAAGATGAAGAAGATTGAGGCCGATCTTCTCAAGGAACTTGGACAAAAACTCAATCTTCCAGGAGATTTCCAGAAAGCCGTACTGAAATGGAGTGTGGACCAAATGAACCACAATCAACGCTGGTCCCAGGAGCAGAGCTTACTCAATCAGAAGCGAGAAGGGGTACTTCAGGCACTCTAGATGGAAAAAACCTGGTTTTCATTGCTGGTCCTAATTTTTGCTTTTCCGGTTTCCCCTTCTCTTGAACCAAGCTCTGGAGTTTCTCGGTCTGCTCCAGAGAACGATAATCTATTTCATTCTTTTTACTCAGCATCCGCTGAGGAAAACAAAACCTCGATTGCGGAATTAAAACCTGGAGCAGGGAAATTCCTTGTTGCTACAACAGAGTTGCTTCATTCTGCGTTTGACAAAACGGTGATTCTTCTGCTTGATTACAGCCCACAGGGAGCAGTTGGTTTGGTGATCAACAAACCCAGTCACATCCCTTTGAACCAGGTATTCTCTAAAACTCCAGGACAAACAAAATGGACTGAAAATCTTTATTGGGGCGGGCCTGTTTCCAGTGAATCACTGAACCTGCTTTTAAAAACGGATCAACAATCCAAAGGGATGCGAATGATGGTGGACAACCTATACTGGGTCCATGACTCAATGATGGTAAAAAAGATCCTTGAATCGGGTTGGCCTGACTCTGAAGCTCGTGTTTATGCAGGTTTTTCAGGTTGGGGTGCAGGACAGTTGGAAGATGAAATTTTAAAGGGCTCCTGGAAAATCATCCAGGCGGATGTGCGTTCCATTTTCTTTCCCCCATCAGAACAAATTTGGAAGGAACTTTTTTTTCTCAGTAATTCTAAATGGGGAGAGGTTCGGAGCCCATTAAAAACGAAATCCTGTTCCAATCATCATCTGGAAGAAGGGATGCCTGAAGATTGTATTTAACTTCAGGGGATCCCATTTCCTTCTCTTTTTCATTGTTTCAACCTGATAAGCCCCCCAGTTAATGACGCTTTTTCAATCATCGCTGAACCTGTATATGTTTCAAATCATAGAATCGATATGGGATCAGGCTCCGCGAGAAAAGAATGAGAAAATCCCGACTCTTGGGCCTATGATGAACTTTCTGATTCGCTTCGGAATTTCTGTGAAGGTCTCAGTGCAATTCATGAATCGGAGCATGTTTACCGTCAGCGCTACAGTGACCGTGGGGTGAATGATACGGGAAAAGTCTATCCTTCATTTTCCCATCCTGTTGTGAGGACCCACCTCGAAACAAAACGTAAAGCACTTTTCATCAATAGAACTTTTACCACTCGAATTCAGGTACTCGCGGATGAAGAAAGTCAGATTGTCTTGGAAATGCTGCTGAATCATTGCGAACAACTACGCTTTCAGGCCAGATTCCGATGGAAAAAAATGACTTGGCAATCTGGGACAACCGCTGTGTCCAACATCATGCCCTTTGGGACTATTGGCCTGAAGAACGCAGAGGGAGAAGAGTTACCCTTGCTGGAGACCGGCCCTTCTGAGCCCTCCTTCCTGATAAAACAGGACTCTCCCACGTTTTTTCTGGAATACCCAATCAGGGTGATATTCCTTTAATATCAAACCCATAGCATCCTCTTAAAGGGGTCTTTGAGCATTCCACAACGAAAAACCGGAGCGTCTTTCAAAAAAAAATGAAAAAGAGTGTTGACATGCCTATTAGCACTCGTCTATAGTGAGTGCTAACAATCAAACAACACTCATCGTAGGAGGACCTATGGTACCTACACATCACAGACAAAACCTGTTCATGCCCATGAACTCTCTCTTGGAGGAGTTTTTTGGAGACATGGTTCCTGAAGGCACTGCGCAGACTGGATTCCGCCCCCCATTAGACCTGAGGGAGGATGACGGATATTTCTATGCTCAACTGGAACTTCCAGGGTTGAAGAAAGAGGAAGTCAAAATCTCCCTTGAGGATAACATCCTGACCGTTCGCGGAGAGAAGAAAAAACAGGATTTGCTCGAGAAGGAAGAATATCGCCGGGTGGAGCGCAGTTATGGAGTTTTCGAACGCGGTTTCCGTCTTCCTCAGGAAATTCAGGAAGATGCAATCCGTGCAGAAATGGACAATGGAATCCTGAAAATCAGTATCCCGAAGACAGAAAAAGTTGAACCGCGTCAAATTGCGATCAACTGATTGACCTTCAAAAATACAATCTCCGGACCAATGGTCCGGAGATGCTTTATCAACGTTAACCTATATCAACAATTTATGAGGAATTTATGAAAGACGTAACTAGAGATGAAATTAATGATGCGATGCAAAGGTTCATTGCAGATGGTGGGGAAATTGAGAAAATCAAATTCAAGGACAATGGAATGCTCTTGAACAATGATATGATGCTGGACCGAAATTATGACGGTGAAGCGACGATTTTGGATGAGCTTCAAGTGGATACCATTTTTGAACCTGAAGTGGTCAACTGATTCAACCTCGGTGACGACTTCTGAACGGGCCTGAATTCTCCAGGGCCCGTTCCTTACTCTAGGATACGATCTTCGTACCTATCCCCTGATCTGTAAAAAGCTCCGTTATTACAGAATGTGGATCAGTTCCCAAAATAATCTGGGCTGATTCTACTCCCTGCAGAACGGCATGAAGCGCGGCTTCTACCTTAGGCTTCATCCCACCCTCGATGATTCCTTTTTCAATCATGCTCTGAGCCTCCTGGTGTTTCAACTCCGAGCACAGTTTTCCTTCTTTAAGAATACCTTCGACATCGGTCATGAAGATCAGTTTCATCGCTTGCAGTGAGACTGCAATGTGGGATGCAGCTGTATCAGCATTGATGTTGTAAGTGGTGCCGTCCTTTCCAAGGCCAATGGGGGAGATGACGGGGATGTATCCTTCTTGGAGCAGAACACGCAACAGTTCAGGATTGGTGGAATTGATTTCTCCAACATAACCAAGATCGATACCCGCACCACCATCCTTTTTGGAAGCCTCGATTAAATGGCCGTCCTTCCCACTGAGACCCACGGCTTTTCCACCACAGGTACTGAGATGGGCAATGATTTCTTTATTGATGGTACCCGAGAGTACCATTTCTGTGACTTTCAGGTTTTCTGCAGTGGTCACCCTCAGCCCTTCGATGAAATGGACTTCCTGTCCGAGCTGTTCCATAGCACGTGAAACTTCAGGACCTCCTCCATGGACGATCACCGGTTTCATCCCCAATGAATGAAGCAGGACGATGTCTTCGGCGAAACTTTGTTTGAGCGTTTTCTCAATCATGGCCGCACCGCCATACTTGATCACGATGATACGGTCACGGAAACGTTTGATGTAGGAAAGGGCCTCGATCAGCAGGTCCTTCTTAACAGCAGAGGATACCACGTCAGGTTTCGTTGGTAGACGAGGCGGGCACCAGCAGCCGCTGGTTCAAACGGAGCAGGTTTTTAGATTTTAAATCGTTGAGTGCGACCAGAGTCTGCACCGAAGTCCGGTAACGATGTGCGATTTTGGAAAGCGTATCTCCTGAACGGACACGGATCACATGGTGCGTCGAATCCTTGAAGTTTGAGGGTTTTGACACAATAAGTTTCATCCCCGCACGCAGGTCGGTTGCCTTTTTCAATCCATTCCAGCGCATCAGTTGAGAGACACTGCTTTTGTAGCGTATTGACAAATGGGACAAGGTGGTATTTTTCTTGACAAGGATGCTTCTGACACTTGAAATGGGTCTAAAGGCCTTATTTGAATATCCGACTATCAGATTCTGTCCCGCTTTAAGTGATTTGGCGCTGCGCAGTCCGTTCCAGCGCATTAACTGGTGCACACTGGTTCTATGGCGCATTGCAAGGTGGGAAAGGGTTGCATGACGGGAAACTTTGATCCACTTGTAGCTTCGCTGTATGGTGGCGTCTGCAGGCACTCTCCGGTATCCGACGATCAGTTTCTGCCCGGCTCGAAGGGATTTGGCACTTCTGAGTTTGTTCCAGCGAAGTAGTTTGCTCACACTGGTTTTATGTCGTTCCGCCAATAAAGAGAGCGTTGCACCGCGATTCACACGAACCCGTTTTGCAATGAGTTTCGATGTTTTTTTAATCGCTGGAAGTTTCGCGATTTCGCGGAAAACCTGCCAGGTCGGCACATACAATTTCAGGCGCTGATTGACACGCAGGACAGGATTCGATTTCAATTTGTTCCACCTTTTGAGGCGGGCCACGCTAGTACGATGTTTCTTCGCAAGGTCCCAAAGATTGTCTCCACGTTTAACACGGAAATAAACCGGTGCTCCATAGTGTTCCAGCACTCGAGTCATGTGCGGCGAATCCTTTACCAGTTGGGTGTAATTGCGGTCCCAGGTCCTTTCTGGCTGAGGATTCCTTTCCAAAGAACCGAGCAGGACGGCATGGCTGGTTTTCGGCAGATAAAGCGTGTAATGCTCCTCATTCATAGGAGGAAAGCCACGATATAAAGCCGAATTGAGCTTCAAAAGCCCCTGAAAAGAGGTTTTTGCTCTGCGTGCCACTTCTTCAATTGAAAAGGCAACGGGGAGTTGGACCCGTGTCTCATCCATCGGTTTTGCCGTTTTAAGATGAGAGAACCGGAAGCGTTCACGCTGGTTGTATAATATCGCCTGGGCCATGATCGATGGAACATAATGCTCCGTCTCCTTCGGGAGTTTGAGATTCCAGAAATGAGGGCGGAGTCCTTTCTCACGGGCAGTGTTCATCGCTTCCTGGACTCTGCGTTCACCACAGTTGTAGGCAGCCATGGCCAACGGCCAGTTTTCAAAAATACCGTAAAGATGTTTTAAATAGCGTATCGCCGCCTGGGTGGAAAGCATCGGATCTCGACGTTCATCGATCCAGCGGTTGATGCTCAGCCCAAATCTCCTTCCAGAGGTGGCGATGAATTGCCATAAACCAACCGCATTCATTCGTGAGCGAGCCATTTCATTGAAGTTGCTCTCCTGAGCGACCATGTAGACCAGATCCAGTGGAAGCCCCTCTTCTTTGAGCATTCTTCGAATCATGGGCATGTAACGACCGGAACGTTTGATGCCGGTAATGCTCTGGGAACGCTTGTTGACGATCAGTTTCCGTAGCGCTCGATCAACGAGTGCATGCTTGATAACAGGAATGTCGTAGGCAATACCGTTGAACCACCAGAGGTTTTTCCGGTAAACCGTCTTTGGTCCAAGAATATCGCGATTTCCAAGTCGTTGTTTGCCACCTTTCCAAAGGGTGGTCTTGCGGAAACCTCCATCGGAGGTTTCCATGACCAGGGGCAGGGGTTTGGGAGGGGCTGGTCGGAGAGCATCTGCAAGAAGCAGGTTCCAAGAAAAGAATCCCCAGAAGTAAAAAATTAGACAACCTGAACCGCGTATGATGCGTCTCACCATGACCAATGTGCTGGAATCAATTGCTGGAAGTAAATGCGAGTTTTAATCTTCGCTGATAGATGTTGAGCTGCAAGTCTAAATCCTGACCTGAATCCATCATTTATGTATTGCAAAGATCATGCACTCTCCCGTCGATGTCAAATGGGACAATCGATGGCAGGGAATTATTGGATTGACAGAATTACGAAAAGTTTTTTTAATGATAACTCCCTCTGCGAGAATAGCTCAGTTGGTAGAGCGCGACCTTGCCAAGGTCGAGGTCGCGGGTTCGAATCCCGTTTCTCGCTCCAATTCTTTTACGTTTTCACTAAGATCAGTTTCGCATCAATAATAGACCAGAATTCATATTTTTGGATTTCAACGATCCAGCCAGGGTGAGTTCTCCCGTACCACAATCAAAGTGGGTCGTTTTTTTTCAAAGCCTTGTTTGATACACGAAGCAGCATGTTCCAGGCTTTCTGCCTCGATGGCATCACAGTACATGGCCTCCGCGAGTTTGAGGAAATCGGGATTGGGGCCCTCCACTCCAACCAGGGGGATGTCACGTGCCCGCATATCATCCTGGATTTGTTTCAAACCACCATTTTCCCAAAGGATGATGGGCAACCCCAGATTCAGTTCAGATGCAACCATCAATTCCTGGACGGTGAACATGAACCCACCGTCTCCGGACAGGCAGACCACGGGGCGTTCCGGATCGGCCATCTTGGCTCCGATGGCGTTGGGAAGCCCGCATCCGAGGGTGCAGTATCCTGCAGGATAGCTCCAACTGCGTGGGTGTTTCATGTGAATTCCAAAGGCTCCGGTGTAGACCAGTTGGCAGATGTCACCAGCATAAAAGGTGTTTTCCGGAAGAGAGGATTCCAGGGTTTTCAAAAGTTTTTTGTGTTTCCTTTCTGAAACCGTGAGGTTTTGCGCGATCCGCTCTCGTACGTTTTGAAGTTCCAACTCCACTTCATCTCGACTGCGTGAAGCCTCAAAGTCCCCTTGTGCAACGATCATATCAAGGGTGTCCCCTGCATCCGCAATGATGCCCAGGGTTGCGGGGTACTGGTCGTTGATCTTCTTCGGATCGAGGTCGATGCGGATCAGCACCCCCTTCAGATCAAGAAGGTCGACGAAACTGTCGGTTTCAGCGAGTTCAGTGCCGACTGCCAGGATCACATCTGCGTTTGAAAGATACTCTTGAACTTCATGGCGTACGGTCGATGCATTGAGGCTGAGGGGATGATCATCTGGAACAATCCCCTTTCCTGCCGTGCTTGAAACCACCGGGGCATTCAACTGATCGACCAGGATCCTGAGCGAATCTGATGCATTGACGGCACCTCCGCCCGTCATGATCAGGGGAAGTTGCGCCTTTCGCAGCATTTCAACTGCCTGCTGGATATGGCTGTTTCGGGGCATGGGAGGGGCAGGCATTGAGACAGGCTGCCATTCCTCATCCACTGGCATGGCAAGTACATCGATAGGGATCGAAAGATGAACCGGACGCGGTCTGCTGGCATTGAAGATCATGAAGGTCTGAGCCAACATTTCAGGGACATCCTTTGGAGAGTAGGCCCGCATCGAGAGTGCCGTCATGGGAGCGGTGACAGAGCGTTGGTCTGGAATTTCATGCAGTGCTCCCCACCCTTTGCCATGGGTTCGGCTGTCTGTTTCAGAAGAGAGCAGAAGCATCGGCACGGAATCCGCCCAGGATTGTCCGACCGCCGTCAGGGCATTGGTCACTCCTGGACCTGAAATCACAAGAGCGACCCCGGGACGGCCGCTGATGCGCGCATATCCATCTGCCATGAAGCCTGCGCCCTGTTCGTTACGTGCCTGGATGTGACGGATCGGGCCTTCATTCAGCCCACGGCAAAAATCAAGGGTATGGACTCCGGGAATGCCGAAAACGGTATCCACACCGTAACGTGCTAAAAGCCGCATTGTTGCTTCGCCACAGGTCAAGACCTTCGTATGAAGTGAAGACTTCGTGTATTTTTTTGTGGGATGAATGGATGGTTGGGTCATGATGATGATTTCTAGGTGAGATGAGACGGATTTTAAGCGTTCAAGGTTTTTTTAATTGCTCTTTCAAATCGAGGATCTGCTTCCATGTTTTTGAAGGGACATGAATCTTCCCCTGGGATGCTTTTCGACAATTCCTTTCACGCTCCCCTGGAATTTCAACTCTTTCGAATCCAGGTGCAGGAGGGCAGTTTCGTATTTCGTCGAGAACGTTTTCTGCTGCATGCTGCATTGAGTCGGATCCACGATAGCGGGAACAATCGATCACAAGTAGAAGCCAGTTGGCTTCAGTCGTTGAGGGGCCCAACAGGGCTTCTGCCATGATTTCAGCAACCAGTGCCAAAGCGTAGCCCTTCTGCTTTCCTGCAGGAAGGATGGCGCCTCCTTCGAAATAATGCCTGGGATTACGGGAAGGATTTCCTTCCCGATCGATGAGACAACCCTCCGGTATCAATGCACCAGCACTTTCCGCAGCATAAATCCAGCCTCCAGCAATACTCGAAGTGGCAATATCGATCACCACCGGTCCCTGATTTCCTCCAGGGATGCCAAGGCAATACGGATTGGTTGGAAGCATGGCCTTGGCTCCTCCATGTGGAGCCACCTGACGCCATTTTTCACGGTTTCCTCCACCGAAGATGATGGTTAGGTATCCCTGTTCTGCCGCATGATCCGCAAAGGCACCCAAGCGACCAGTATGGCCGACGTTTCGGATGGCCAACGCAGTCACCCCATCTTTCCTTGCCTCTGACATGCCTTGTTCATAGGCTAGGTGCATTGCGGGTATGCCAATCCCTCCTCCTCCATCAATTTCGTATGTTCCTCTTTCAGTTTTTCTAAAACATGGCTCTGCTTCGGGAATCAGGTAACCATTCTGGAATTGTTCGGCATATTGCAGGGTTCTCATCAAACCATGAGATTCCATCCCGCACAGATTGCTATCAGTCAGATGCTCAGCCACCATGGTTGCAGTTTTCGAAGGACATCCAAGTCGATGGAAAATGTCCTGGACAATATGCTTCGCATCCTCCTCAGTCACCATAACCCGTTTTTCATTCAATTCGAGCTTCGAATGAAATTCGAAAGCCTGGTCGTTAAAGCTCATGGATCTTGTCATCAATGGTCAGCATGGTTCCATGGAAACGCTGATTGTGTGAAAGAAGAACCCTCAGAAACGTCTATTACAGCTTCATGAAGTTTTTTTTATGATCCTTCATGATTGAAGATCATGAATCATTTGATTCAGGTGTTCTTAGGCGAAATCCCTGTTCTGTGAGGTAGTGATCCAATTCCTTCCGTTGATGAAATTTTGCAGTCCTTGCCGCCATCACTCTCGTCCATCGAGGATCCCGGTCATGCATTTGTTGAGAGTCGTAAAATTCGATCATCGTCTGGTCATAATCCTTCATATACGTCTGTTGATGTGCGTCTTCAGGATAATATTCATGGTGGAGGATGGTTTCGAGCGGAAGTCGAGGTTTGCATTGCTGTTCTTTTGCCGGATATCCGATACAAAGCCCCGCCACTGCATAAACATAGGAGGGAAGCCTTAATAGTCTCCCAACAGCTTTGGGTTGATTTCGGATCGCACCGATCATACAGATTCCCAAACCATGAGATTCTGCAGCCAGGGCAACGTTCTGGAGTACGAGTGATGCATCCACAGTGGCGATCAAAAGAGCCTCAACGTAATCTGCATCAAAATTTTCTGCTCCGTGTATTTTTCCTGCAAGATGATCACGGTACAGGTCCGCACAAAAAACAAGGAAAGTCGAGGATTGATAGATCTGGAGTTGGTCTGCACACAGTTTTGTGAGTTCCTTTTTCCGTTCAGGATCAGAAACCTCAATGATACTATAGGCCTGGAGGTTGCTTGAGGTACTGGCACGCTGTCCGCAGGAAACCAGCTTTTCCACCAGTCCATCGGGTAATGATCGATCCTCGAAATTTCTTATGCTTCGGTGTTTTTTCATCAGTTCGGTCATCGAATTATTCATTAATGTGCCTCTTGTAAATATGAATTCATTGAAAAACTTTCCTAACACTATCGTCTAGGTTCAAATATTTCCTGAGATGAGTTAATCTAATTCTCATCCATAATTCAAACGAATCGTTCATTTCCATTTCAATCGGCAAAACCATCATGTCTCCTAAAATTGTTGAAGATCTTGCTCCTACAGGGGTTTTGCGTGCTGCTATCAACCTTTCCAATTTTCTGCTGGTCACAGGCCGAAACGATGAAGGAGAACCGGCAGGGGTGTCTCCCGACATGGCTCAAGAAGTGGCAAGGAGACTGGGGGTGGAACTCAAAATGGTCGAATACAAGACTCCAGGGGAAATTGCAGATGATGCGGGAAACAACGCATGGGACATTGCCAACATTGGTTCAGAACCACAGCGCGCAGAAAAGATCGATTTCACCAGTGCATATTGTGAAATCCAGGCGACTTATCTGGTTTCAGCAGATTCTTCTTTGGAATCAATCGATCAGGTAGACCGACCTGGAATCCGAATCGCCGTTTCTGCAAGGAGTGCCTATGACCTTTGGCTGGATCGAAACATTCGTGAAGCGGAACTGGTCCGGGCTCAGGGGTTGGATGCATCGTATGAGTTATTCGTTTCGAAAAAGCTGGATGCCCTTGCGGGTTTAAGGCCCAAGCTGATGCAGGAAGTGGAAAAACTGGAGGGAGCCAGGATTCTTCCAGGCCAATTCACAGCGGTGCAACAGTCGATTGGCTGTGCCAAGAAGAGGGAATCTGGAGCATTTTTTTTAAGAGAATTTGTGGAAGAAGCCAAAGCTTCCGGATTAGTTGCTGAGTTGATCGAGAAACATGGGGTTACGGGGCGTTTGTCGGTCGCTCCTCCAGCCTGAATTTCCTGATCTACTTCAGTGAAGGATTTAGAGAAGGTAATCGTCTGTATTCAACATCCTTCTTTGAAACAGTCAGCGCACCAGGGCCTTCAGGGCATCCATGGCCTGGTGAATCTGTGGCAGGCTGACGTCGAGGTGGGTTACAGCCCGCATGATATTCTGGGAAACAGCCCCGATCCAGATTTCCTGTTTCCTGAGTTCCTTGGAAAGTTCCCGGGCATCTCTACCAGTTGCTGAAACATCAAAAAACACGAGATTGCTCTGAACAGGAAAGGGTTCGACTTTCATTCCTGGGATATCTGAAATCCGCCGGCCCAGGATCTTTGCATNTTCATGATCCTCAGCCAGACGGTTGACATTGTTTTCCAGGGCCCAGATGCCTGCTGCAGCAATCACTCCTGCCTGGCGCAAGGCTCCTCCCAGTCGGTGTTTCCAGCGCCATGCTTCTCCAATAAAATCCTCAGTTCCCGCAAGCACAGCTCCAACCGGGCAACCTAACCCTTTGGTCAGATCGAGCCAGACTGAATCGACGTTGTCTGCATAGTCTGAAGCGGCAACCCCGGAAGCTACCGAAGCGTTCATCAACCGAGCTCCGTCCATGTGAAGCATGAGTCCGTGTTCCCGGGTAGCTTCTCGAACTTCCTTTAGTCGGCCCAGGGGCCAGATGCTGCCTCCACCGCGGTTCGAAGTCTGTTCCACCACCACCAGGCGGCTTCGCGGTTCGTGAAGAGAGGATCCCCGAACGGATTCATGAACCTGAGTGGCATTAAAAATTCCGTTTTCACCTTCCAGTGGACGAATCAATGCTCCTGCCAGGGCAGCGGGGCCTCCGGATTCGGAGTTCAGGATATGGGCCGTTTTGTCGGCAATGATCTCATCTCCTGGAGAACAATGGACCAAAAGTGCAATTTGATTGCACATTGTTCCGGAAGGAAGAAATACGGCGTCTTGCTTGCCGAGCAAGTCTGCGGTCTTGCGGCATAGTTGGTTGACACTGGGATCCCTTCGATGCTGATCGTCGCCAACTTCGGCTTCGGTCATTGCCTGGAGCATGCCCGAAGAAGGACGGGTCTGGGTATCACTGTAGAGATTGATGCTGATCCTGTCCATCATATCCACTTCCATTCAATTCCCATTTTCTTTAGTTGTAACAAAATAACAAAGGATAATTCATTCGAGTTTCATCCAGGAAATGCGTGCTTCTGAAAAATCCGGAACTATGCTCCAAAGTGGGAAGGTTTAAAAAAAACAAAAAGAACTAACTTCTGTGCACGTTACTCCTAGAAGGGACTAAGCTAAGGGGCATGCTTCACTGATAGAATCAAAAAGAATGATTTTAATCAAAGCATCGAATTAGGAAGTGCCAACACAAGCCATGGAACGAGTACGATCAAGGCAAGACGCAAAATATCGACGACCCAAAAGGGAGTTACTCCACGGAAAATAGTGCCTGTGGATACATCTCCCACCACCCCCTTGAGTACAAAAACATTAAGGCCGACAGGGGGAGTGATCAACGAGATTTCAGTGACCACCACAACCACGATACCAAACCAGACAGGATTAAACCCCAGACTGGTCACCAATGGAAAAAATATAGGGACCGTCAATAACAACATTGACAGGCTTTCAAAAACACAGCCTAGCAAAATATAGATGATGATGATTGAGAACATCACTGTCATTGGACTTACCCCAGACTGGTTTACTAAAGAAAGCAAACCTTCTGGCAGTCCTGCCAGATTCACAAAATTAGAGAACATAGATGCCCCAATCATGACCGAGAACAGGATGGCAGTGGTATGAGAAGTTTCTATAAGGACTGTTTTGATATCATTGAAAGAGAGTTGACCACGGGATAATGCAATAAAAAAAGCACCCGCTGCTCCCATGCCAGCAGCTTCTGTTGGAGAGAAAGTCAGATGAATCGGCCAGAAATTGAACAGCCCATAGAGTCCTCCTATGACCAGAATAAAAAGGGCGGATACGGCCCAGACATCTTTGAAAGCCTCGAAACGTTCTTTCCAACTGGATACTTCTCCTGCAGGCCCTGCTGCAGAATTACGCATGACAATAAAACGTACTGCTGCAAGATAGAATAAAATGCCTATAATGCCCGGTATCACACCTGCGATGAAGAGTTTGCCAATCGATGTTTCTGTAAGAAGTCCATAGATCACCAGGATGACACTGGGAGGAATGAGAATTCCAAGTGTACCGCCTGCTGCAATCGAAGCTGTAGAAAGTTCATCCGAATAACCATATTTCCGCATTTCAGGCAAAGCCACCTTGGACATCGTAGCAGCAGTGGCGAGAGAGGATCCGCATATCGCTGCGAAACCCCCGCAGGCCATGATTGTGGCCATTGCAAGTCCCCCCCTAAAATGGCCCAGGAAAACATAAGAAACCCTGTAGAGTTCCCTGGATAATCCTCCTTTGTTGACAAAAAGACCCATCAGAATAAACAAAGGGACGACTGAAAGGCCATAATCCTGTGCAGTATCGATGATCAGCCGGCCTGCCATTGAAATGGATGCTTTAAGTGTTGTTTCTTGGCCATACCCAATAATTCCTACTACCCCCATGGCAATTGCTATGGGCATACGAAGCAGTACCAGGACTAGAACAACGATAAATCCAATTGTAGAGGTGATCATTTATTGGAGCCCATCAGGACATGGCTTGAAGATTTTGAACTTCAAGTTTTGCAGGAGAGAAAATCCATAAAACCGATCTAACAACCAGAACTACAGAAGTGATCATGGTTGCGATAGCAATGAAATAAGCCACATAGAATTGAGGTATTTGGAGATATTCTGTGGTATCACCATAAGATTTGGCACGTTCTGCTAGTTCCCATACGCGATAACTTGGCCAGACAAGAACGATTCCGCAGATACCATCTGCAAAAAAATTACGGATGCGGGACATTGCTTTACTGAAATAATGATCCAACAGGTCAATCACAATATGCTTACCTTGCCAACTGACAATTGGTAGAGAAGAGAAGACAATGATTGCCATCAGCAGGCGAGTAAGCTCCGTAGCTGATTCAATAGGATCATTGAATACACTCCGAAGAACTACATCGGCAAAGGTCATTGCCATTAAAAAGAACAAAGCTAAGGAAGCAAGAATGGAGGGACCATGGGCCAGCAGGGACCTGACCCATGAGATATTTAGATCGTCTGCAGATGACGACATAGACAATCAGAATTTTGCCATTTCTGCAGCAATGAACGCTTGAGCGGCCTTACCATCAACACCTTTGGCTGAGACTTCTTTCAGTACCTTTGAAACAATCTTTTTTGACATCTTTGTAAATTCAGCCTGATCGATGCTTGATGCATGATTGATGGAGTTATCCGAAGCGGCTTTTGTCACACCAAATCCAGCACCATCAATACTATCCCAGACCCGACCAGCCATAGTGGACAAAGGCAGTCCAAAAACACCGTTAAGGGCATTTTGGTCTTTTGCTGAAAGGCTGTTGAATTTTTCTTGATTCATGATAACAGCAAAGGAACCCCTGTAAAATCCACCAGGCATTATATAAGTGTTTTGAGCTACTTCAGTAAGCTTGAAGCCTTTCTTTGATTCCATGGGCATCATCACTCCATCGGCTGCTTTTGAAGCAAGAGTTTCATAAACCTTCGGAGCTGGGACCCGAATCCCTGTCGCGCCCAGGGCATCCCCAACATCACCGGAAACGCCACCTCCTAGACGAAGTTTCATGCCTTGGATCTCACTCAGGCTTGTAACTTTTCTGGCAGAATGGAGTTGACCAGGACCGTGGGTCATTAATCCAATCAGCTTCACCCCTTTATGTTCATTGGCAGAGGCAAAGAATTTTTGATGGGCTTTCCAGTAGGCGATTGATGCAGCCTTCGCACTGCCGGCATAACCGGGAAGTTCGACGACTTTGGTCGCCACATAACGGCCTGGATTGTAACCATGGAAAATCCAGGTGATGTCTGCAACCCCGTCTTGAATCAGATCAAACTGTGCGGGAGGGGAACCTAACTTATATTTTATTTTGGCGGTTACACGACCCTCTGTTGCTTCTTCCATCATCTTGATGAGTTTTGGAAACATGGAGGCGTTCATCCCATGGCTAGGAGGAGCCCAGCTTGAAATGATGAGGGTGACATCTGCCGCCATTGCGGAAAATGCGATTGAACTGATTGATAATCCGCAGACAATCAAAAATTTAATTTTTCTTATCAAATGCATGACCTTTCTCCATCTTTAATTTAAACTTAATATTGATGCCTTCCTAATCCTGATAGAAGTAATCTGATTCCTCATAGTCTGTTAAATCAAAAAAACCATTATTCAGGATACTAAATATAAAGTGCAAGTAAACTACCATTGAATGGGGATTGATCAATACAATATTTTTCGAGGAAGGAATGAAGGGGAATTTGAAGGTACTTTCATCAAAATTTAAAACAGTTATTCTTACAAAAAAAAGTTTGGACTATTTTTTTGACGGTTCATTTTCTGTGAAGCGGAGATGGCATAGGAAAAGATAATAGATCGTTGAGTTCTTCTTTTGTTTTTGCTGTTCCCAGGATGTAACGGTCAGGACGAATGAGCACAGCATCGGTTCCCATATTCTGCAGGCACGCCGTGACTTCTTTTTCGGACTCGGATGAAATCACAATCAATCCTGTAGGAAGATTGAGGTTGTAGGAGTTGATGTCTTCTTTGATGAGTAAAACAGGAGAGTAACCAGAGGCATCATCCATAAGTCTTGAATCCGACAACCTGAGTTGTGGGAAAAGCTTGCCACGATGTTCAGAAGACCCGGCTTTTAGACTTTCTCCAATTTTGGGTGCGATACTCTTCATACGTGCGCTACCGTCTTGATTTGGAAGTGCAGCTTTTAATGCCTTAGTATTGTCAGCGCGATTGATTAAACCACCAAGGTGGATAGCAGTTTCAATGTAGGCCTTCACATGGGGACTACGCTCGGACTGATAAGAATGGAGCAGTGAATCGTCTTTTGCATCTTTAGAACATAATGCAATTTTCCAGGCAAGGTTGGCCACATCTCGAATCCCGGCACACATCCCCTGCCCCATGAAAGGTGGAGTCAAATGTGCTGCATCACCTGCCAGAAGTAACCTTCCCAATTTCCATTTTTTGGCAATGGAAGAAGAGAATGTGTAGACAGCTTTTCTTTCGATTTCAGCATCGTTGGAAGTGATCCAAGTTTTAAGCAACTCCCACACATTTTCCAAGTTGGTGATTTCGTTTTCATCTTCATGATCCTGAAGTTTGATTTCCCAACGTCGTCTGTCTCCTGGACTACGACAATACGTTGCGGGTCTCTTGGGATTGCAGAATTGAACCGTGTGGTCTCCAAGCTCTGGCATTGGTTTTTTGAGTAATGCATCGATGACGAGCCAGCGTTCATTAAAACCTAAATTCTCCATTTCTGTTTCCATGCAATACCTTAAAAACGAACGGGCCCCATCGCATCCAACAACATATTTTGTGTTTACTGAATCCTTCTTTCCTGTTGTCAAATCTTTGAAATAAACAATGGAGTTGTCATCTTGGTCCTTTACAGAGAAAACTTCAGAATTTGATCGAGTTTCAACATTTTCATAACGGCCAAGGGCCTTTCTTAAAATATGCTCCAGGTCAGGCTGATGAAAACGATAACTGGCATACCACCCATGGGGTCCAATTTCCTGGGGACGGGGCCAATCCAAAAGTAATGTCCCTTCTGGATCGACAAACCGCATTCCTATATTAACTCTTATTTTTTTTGAAAGCTCTTCTGCAATTCCAACGGTTTGGAACACCCTCATGGTTTCATCATCAAAGTGAACTGCACGGGGCAAATGGTACGCTTGCGCCTCACGCTCAAGTACCATGACTTTGAGGCCGCATAAGCCCAGCAGGTTGGCCAGTGTCGCTCCAGTCGGGCCATATCCAATGATGATGCAATCGTACAAAGATGAATTTGCTTTATGAATCATCATGTTCTCCACATGGTTTGGATCTTAAATCCAACACGGCAAGACGCTGAGGGGTGATGTTATGAATCCTGTCTGAGTTGACTGAATAGCCAAGGACATTCAGCAAACTTTGGGGCTCTTTTGCCATTCGCTGCTGCATCCAAGCGCATGTTCCTGAGACGTTTTCTTGGGATCTCAGGGAGGTAAAGGCGTTCGTGACCCCAGAAGCTTGGTCCATCAAATGTTTCATGAGCCTGCCATTGTTCAGGATCAATGACACGGCCACCCCAACCGTTTTCGACAAAGAACCCTGAAGGAGAATTTACATAATAGGAGATCATATAATCATTCGTGTGACGTCCTAATGTGTAGGCAATCCGATTCTCTTCAAGCTGGGCCAGGTCAAAGCCCTGTCCGACATCATCCAAATGAAGAAATTCTATCATGAAATGGTGAAATCCAATTTTACCGGTTCCAACCATCGCAAAACTGTGATGTCGCCCGTTCACGTGGAAAAAATACATCGGATAGGGGTTTAATCCGTAATCACTGATTTGGAAATCAAGGATATCACAATAAAACCGTTTCAAAATCTCGATATCCTTTACTTCAAGCACAGCATGCCCCATTCCTAGAGGTCCAGTTTTGAAACCTGAAATAGGTCGGCCTGGAACAAAGTTTTCCGATGATTCTAAAGGGTTCCAGAAAAGCTCTATTCTGTTCCCACCTGGATCTTTGGAAACGATCAGGTCTTCGACAAAACGTTTTTCCACAAGACTCCTGTTCCCTTGTTTTACATCATGACCTGCGTCCTCTAAACGTGATGCATAGAGGTCCAAATCGTTTTTTGATGTGACTTCCCATCCCATGTAGGCCAGTGATTCACCGGGCTCGTTAGTAACAGAAAACCTTTGCTGACGGTCATCCATTCGGAAGGAAAGATCTTTCCTGGCTTGATCAATCATCTGCATGCCAAGCAATTGGGTTGCAAAGGAAGACCAGTCTTCGAGTTTGTCCGAACGAATGCCAAGATACCCAAGTGCTTTTATCGCCATGATCCCTTGATACCTCGAGTTGTCACTGTTTCAAACCTTAACCATTAAGATACATATATTCATCTTTTCACATCCTGAATTCAACCTGGTTGGCTCATTTGCAGCAAACTTCTTCAAAATTCTTGGAGAATTGTTTCATGGCTCATCACGAAAAAGGTTTTTACAGAATACAAATACTGATCAATGACAATCTGGGAATTTCAGTCCTCAGACTTAGGAACATTCGAAATACCTAAATGCGTGGATTGAAGGGATGCACCACCTTGGTCAAAACCTATATATCTAGACTCTTTTTGTTCGTTAAGGTTATGGTCTGGAATCCATAGATTTGACGCCCATGCATCTCTGAAACAATAATATTTTTTATGAATCAAAAAGATAAAAAATGAAAATCAAGAAAATCCATCATGCCGCTTATCGATGTAAAAACTCTAAAGAGACTGTGGAATGGTACAAGAATTATTTGAACATGGACTTTGTCTTGGCCATTGCAGAAAATCAGGTCCCTTCGACTAAAGCTCCGGATCCCTATATGCACATTTTTTTGGATGCAGGAGCAGGGAATATTTTGGCATTTTTTGAACTCCCCAATTCTCCAGAAATGGGCAGCGACCCCAACACCCCGGACTGGGTTCAACATCTGGCTTTTGAAATAGGTTCCATGGAAGAACTGAGAGAAATCAAAGCCAAGTTGGAAGCAGATGGGATTGATGTGGTTGGCCCTACTAATCACACTATTTTCCAGTCCATCTATTTTTTTGACCCCAGCGGGCATCGTCTTGAACTTGCAGTCAACACAAATACCCCGGAAATGGACTCCAAACTTGATCAGGTTAAATGGGAGATGCTTGAGGAATGGGATCAAACAAAAATTGCTCCGGCTCATGCCCGTTGGATGCACGATTCGGTTTAATCAAATTGGGAAGTGTTTGGTCAATCCACAAATGCCTCGAAGCATCATTCATGAATCAATTTTAAAATCCACAAATGGTAAAAAAATCGTCAAATAACGCAAAGGTTCTATTTGAAAACCCAATGGGTCTAGATGGTTTTGAGTTTGTTGAGTTTGCATCTCCAAAATCTGGAATTCTTGAAAAGGTTTTCAAGATGCTGGGATTTGAAATCATTGCCTACCATCGTTCAAAGGATGTCGTTCTCTATCGCCAGGGAGAGATCAATTTCATTATCAATAAGGAAACCAACAGCAATGCAGCTTTTTTTTCAGAAGAACATGGGCCTTGTGCTTGTGGTTTGGCCTTCAGAGTAAAGGATGCTCCTAAAGCCTATGAACGGGCTCTTCAACTTGGGGCGCAACCCATTGAAGTTCCAACAGGCCCGATGGAGTTACGTCTTCCTGCCATCAAAGGCATCGGTGGTGCTCCTTTATACCTGATTGACCGTTATCAGGAAGGCAAAACGATCTACGACATCGATTTCAATTTCATTGAAAATTATGATCCTCATCCCTTTGGATGTGGTTTTAATGTGATTGACCACATGACTCATAACGTCTATCGGGGCCGTATGGGGTATTGGGCAGAGTACTATGAAAAGCTCTTTAATTTTAAAGAGATTCGTTATTTTGACATCAAAGGTGAATATACGGGTCTTAAATCCAAGGCCATGACTGCTCCAGATGGACGTATACGCATCCCGCTCAATGAAGAGGCATCCGAAGGGACAGGACAAATAGAAGAATTTCTGATGGCCTACAATGGAGAAGGCATTCAGCATATAGCACTTGAAACGAACGACCTGATTTCAAGTTGGGACTTGCTTAAGAAAAACGGAGTCCCTTTCATGACCGCACCGCCAGACACCTATTATGAGATGCTGGAAGAACGCCTTCCAGGGCATGGGGAACCTGTAGAAGACTTGAGGACACGAGGGATTCTTTTGGATGGTTCAACCGAAAACAGTGATCCTAGACTGCTGCTTCAGATATTCTCTGAATCATTGATCGGGCCAGTGTTTTTTGAATTCATCCAGCGCAAAAAAGACAATGGATTTGGTGAGGGAAATTTCAAAGCATTGTTTGAGTCCATGGAACGTGATCAGCTAAAACGTGGTGTCATCGATCCTAGTTGATTGTTCGAACCACGGGGAAACAGAACAACTCATGATTCATCTTTGCTGAGATTCAGATTTTGGGAACCAATAATCCAAACGACCCTTCACTTAAGAGCTGGATTGAAAGTGCCAATCAGTATGATTGTCATTTTTCTGTCCAAAACCTTCCTTATGGCGTTTTTTCAGACAAGAAGAATTCATCTAAACGTGTTGGTGTTGCCATCGGAGAAAAAATATTGGATCTTTCGCTCATTGAAAAAACCCATTTATTGCCCGTCGCTGAAGGGACATTCAATCAACCATCGGTCAATGCTTTTATGGCACTGGGAGCTTCCGTATGGAAAGAAACCCGAAATGCGATCAGCAGCATTCTGGTTCAAGAAAACAGAAAAATTCATGACCATGCGGTCCTGTTGGATCAAGCCCTGGTTCATTTGGAGGATGCTTCAATGCATCTTCCGATTGAAATAAGTGAATACACGGATTTTTATTCATCCAGAGAGCACGCGACCAATGTAGGATCGATGTTTCGGGATCCCAAGAATGCATTGATGCCTAACTGGCTCCATATCCCGGTTGCGTATAATGGTCGTGCCAGTACGGTGGTGGTGAGCAAAACAGATATCCATCGGCCTCTTGGACAAATCAAACTACCTGATCAAGACAGGCCAATCCTTGGAGCCAGTAAAAAACTGGATATGGAACTCGAAATCGGAACAATTGTTGGGGCCTCAAGTAAAATGGGCCAACCGATCCATGTTGAACAGGCCAACGAGATGATCTTTGGCTATGTGATACTCAACGACTGGAGTGCGAGGGACATCCAGGTTTGGGAGTACCAACCTCTGGGACCTTTTCAGGCCAAGGCATTTGCAACGTCCATCTCACCTTGGATTGTGACTCGGGATGCATTGGAACCCTTTCGTGTCCAAGGTCCCGAACAAGATCCACAACCGCTTCCCTACCTGAAACAAGAAGGTCATTACAATTATGACCTCAATCTAAGCGTTTCCCTGAAACCCGAAACTGCGAATACCCGCACAATCATTTCAAAAACCAATTTTAAATACATGTATTGGTCTAGCCCGCAGCAGTTAGCTCACCATGCTGTTTGTGGTTGTAGAATGCGGTGCGGTGATCTGTTGGGTTCGGGAACGATCAGTGGCTCTAATAGCGATTCCTATGGCAGTATGCTTGAACTTACATGGAATGGGAAAAATCCCTTAACTTTGGACAGTGGAGAGAAACGTATTTTCATTGAAGATGGAGATACTGTAGCTATGACAGGATGGTGCCAAGGAGAGAACTATCGGGTTGGATTTGGTGAAGTTAGTGGGAAAATTAAGTCTGCAATCAAACACTCATTTTCGAAGGAATAATTTATGGCCGTATCCTTGATTCGTTCTTAGCGTCCTAGCTCGATTATTCCTGAAAAATTCCGCATCGATTTTGACTGAAAGAATTTGTGTCCTCTTTTGTCCTAAATTATAAAATACCAATTTATTGCCTGGATCAAATTAAGGAGGCAGGTCATTACAACCTGGTCCCTTTTTTGAGGCAAAAAATCGAGCATTCAGAAAGTTCAGTCCAAACTTTGACGGTATCGTTGTATTTTGGTTTGTTACCGGAATTTGGAATTTTAAATGCGAGTTGAATCTTTCCTAACTGACAAAAAACCGATAAATCAGGTCCTAAATTTTCCACATTTCTAATTACAACCTCAAAGCATACAGAACTTTTCGATTTAGGATTAGATTCATGATTGAAGATATATTCCGGTCTGATTCCTATGGTGACTGCTCTACCTGTTTCTGGTGTTTCGTTAAAGGAATAGTGTCCAACAGGAAATCGAACGAATTCTGTTACGACAGAGGCCTCTTCATTTGATACCTCCAACACTCCAGGCAAAAAATTCATTTTAGGAGAACCAATAAACTCTGCAACAAAAAGGTTTTTAGGAGTCTGGTAGATTTCATCAGGTGTGCCCATCTGCTGTAAAATCCCATGATTAAGAACGGCAATCCTATTTGCTAGAGACATGGCTTCCACCTGATCATGAGTGACAAAAACGATGGTGGTATTTAGGTCCCGATGCAGATTTTTTAGTTCAACACGCATCTCTGTTCTGAGTTTCGCGTCAAGATTACTCATCGGTTCATCAAGCAGGAAGATATCCGGTTTATGGACCAAAGCTCTTCCCATTGCCACGCGTTGGCGTTGTCCACCAGAAAGCGATGCGGGTTTACGATCCAGTAAATCGCCTATTTGCAGAAGATCTGCGGTTTTTTTGAGTGTCTCCTCCATCTCAGGACGGGGAACTCCCCGGCATTTCATCCCGAAGGTGATGTTCTGCCTTACGTTCATCGTCGGGTAGAGAGCATAAGACTGAAAGACCATCGAGATGTTACGTTCTTTAGGAGCTAAATGAGTTACCTCTTTTTTGTTGATTAGAATCTTTCCTCCAAAATCAACATTTTCAAGACCTGCAACGCAGTTCAGCAGAGTTGACTTTCCACAACCAGAAGGCCCGAGCAACACAACAAACTCACCCTTCTCGATCTCAAGATTGATGTCCTTCAGAACCAGGGATTTGCTGAATGTTTTATTCAGGTTATTTATTGAGAGTGACATTTTGAAAGCTCAACCTTTGATGGCACCTGAAGTTAAACCACGAATAAAAAACTTGCCTGCCACCAGGTAAATCAGAAGGGTTGGAAGAGCAGTTAGAAGGGTGGCAGCCATGTTTACGTTGTGTTCCTTGACTCCATAAGTTGAGTTGACGATGTTGTTCAGAGCTGCCATCACAGGTTGTTTGCCGACTTCACCAAATGTCAGAGCAAAAATAAAATCATTGTAAATGCCTGTGAAAATCAAAATCACTGAAACCATGACGATGGATGGAGATAAAGGTAGGACCACCTGGAAAAAAATTCTAAAAAACCCCGCACCATCGATTAATGCGGCCTTGATCAATTCCTTAGGCAAAGAAACATAATAATTACGGAACAACAAGGTTGTCAGAGGTACTCCATATACTGTATGCAGAAGGATCAGTCCCAAAGCAGTTCCAAAGATACCCATTTCCCTCAAGGTCACAGCAATCGGGATCAGATAGAGTTGAAAAGGCATAAAACATCCCATCATCAGTCCTGCGAGAAGTAGGTCTGATCCCTTGAACTTCCATTGAGTCAAAGCATACCCATTGATAGCTCCAAGAAAGACAGCGAGCAGCAAGGCAGGAATAGTGATGGAGAAAGTAGCCATAAAATGAGGTTTAACACCATTGCAACTAAGCCCCACACAGGCATGATCCCAGGCTTTCATCCACCCATCAAAAATCCATTCTGATGGAAGAAGCATGAGGCTGGATTCCCTGATTTCTTCAAGTGATTTAAAGGAAGTGACCAACATTACGTACAAGGGTGCCAAAAAGAAGATGAGAAAAAAACTCAAGCATATGTAGATCGTCACTCTTTGCCAGTTCATCGAAAGATGAGGGTTAATCATTTCTTTTCCGTAATTCAAAATAAAGATATGGAGAGATGATGAACAGGACCGTCAAAACCGTGCAGACTGCAGCAGCAGCTCCTCGTGCAATATTTGACCTTGAAAAAAAATAATCGTAGATGTATTTGGCAGGAACATCTGAAGAAAACCCAGGACCGCCTGAGGTCATTGCTACCACAAGATCGAAGCTCCGAACCACATTGAAAGTTAGAAGGAGTATCGCAGCTAATAGGATGGGACGTAATTGTGGTAGGATAATCCAGAGATAAGCTTTCCAGGCAGGGACTCCTTCAACATTGATGGATTTCCAGATATCTTCATCAACTGCCCTTAATCCAGCAAGAAACAGAATCATGATCAGGCCTGAACCATGCCAAACCGCTGCTAAGACAACCGCATAAATTGAATATTGGGAAGAGACGATCCAGTCCAGTGCAAATCCATGAAATCCAAAATCATTCAGTATCTTCTGGAGTCCCAGGGTAGGGTTGAGAAGCCATTGCCACGAGAGTCCCGTCACGACAAGTGATAGAGACATAGGATAGAGGTAAACAGTGCGGAAAAGATTTTCAAAAAGAACCTCTTGGTCCATCAGAACGGCCAGCAAACCTCCGAGAAGAACACAGATCAGCAGATAGAGTCCTCCAAAGATGAAGAGATTCCCATATGCGGTCAACCATCTGGCATTGGACCAAAGAAGATAATATTGTTTTAGACCAACCCAATTATGGTTTGGTAGAAATTTTGAATCTGTGAAGGATAGAAAACCTGTGTAAATGGTGAATCCCCAGAGAAAGTAAACAACGATGATCAAGGTTGGTAACAGGACCAATTGTGATGTCAGTAGGTAGGAACGATTCCACATTACCAAGGAAGGAAGGTGAAGGCGGTACAAATATATACCGCCTTTTTTCAAGATTGGAATAGCATCAGAGTTGATTCAAACCATCAACAAGAGCCTTGCGTGCCTGATCTGGGGACATATCGGAATTCCAGAACTGGCTTACCACTTCCTTGAGCACACCCTTGAATCCTGATTCACGAACATTCCAGTGGAGTGCTGCGCTTCCTCCAGAGAGCAATGCAAGAGCATTTTGGGAACAGTGATCGAATCCCTCAGTGGAAGCATCCTTCCTAGCTGGCAATGCTCCCTTGATCAATGCTGCTTTTGTCTGCACATCTCTATTCATCATCGCCGAAGCCAGACTGCTTTGGTTGGCCCTTTCTGAGCTAGAAGAAGATTTTGGAAAGGCAAACCCGTCTACTGCGGTTAAAACCATCCTTGAACCAGGTGATATCTGACAGGAAAAATCAACACCAGGTTTTTTTTGTGCTTGAAGAAAACCTCCTTTAGCCCAATCTCCCATAAAGAAAAATGCAGCTTTTCCTGTAATAACAAGGTTGTTGGTATCCCCCCAACCTCTACCTGCCTTTCCTAAGTCGGTATAGGGTTCCAAAGCACGCATCCCGGCAAAAACCCTTGTCGTGTCGTCACTGTCAATGGTTTTCTTATTTCCATCCAACAATTCACTGAAATACTGTGGTCCAGCCACTCCGAGTGCAACATGATCGAAAAGTAGGGTTTCCTGCCAATCTTGACCTCCTACAGCCAATGGTATGAATCCAGCCTGCTTGATCCGGGGAAGGCTTGTCATAAAAGCTCCCCAACTCATAGGTTCATCCACGCCTGAAGATTTGAGGACTTCCTTGTTTGTGTAGCGCCAGTTAACAGTGCTCAAAAAAACTGGAGCAGCAACGTATTTTCCATCTTGCTTGGATGCTTTAGCAACTCCATCAGGAAGCAAGGAATCCCAATTCTCCCGAATAGCTATTGAATTGATATCATTCAGAAGTCCACCTTCTGACCATTCCTGAGTTGAAGCGCCCACAACCATCAAAACTGCCGCAGGAGGATTGCCTCCAATTACTCGGGACTTGACTGAAGCATGAGCTGCCTCAGAATCATTGTGTGGAGTGTCTACCCATTTGCCACCACTATTTTCAAATTCATCAACAATCACTTTCAATGCTTTGGATTCAGCATCACCAACCCACCAATGAACAACATCATCTGCAGCAAAAAGATTCCCTGCAGAAACCATTAATGTAGATACAAGAAAGATGATTAAATTTATTTTGATGCTTGAGACTATTTTAGTATTCATACTTCTCCATTTGAATTCTGTTCAGAAATTTCAACATTTTTAAGATTTATAGATTATTCCTTATTTGAAATGCTAGATAATTTTTTTTACATAAAGCCTCCTTGAATTGGAATGTGATTAGACTAATAATCCTATCAAGAATTGATCGTTTAAATTCAACTTTGCCGCAAGGATCGTTCAAGAAGAAAAAAATGGAAAGCAAAACCTGCCTTGATTATTTGTCATTCCCAAGGATCCCATTTTTTATCAGTTGTAGGATCATTTGTTTTTGTTCCTATCTTACTCGATTTTCTTTGTTTTTTTTCAAAACCGATAAGCAACCAGGGGATGGAAATAAGAAATTTCCAGAATCCAACACTGCTAATTAGCACCTTGATGATAGAGAAGACATCTTGCGCATCAATATGGATCGTTGTGGGCATTGATCTTTCGGGATCGCTGTATACTAGAAGATGATCTCCATTTTTCTTGATATGGCCAATGTGAAGTTCCAGGTCAACCAGTTTACTTACTACCTTCATTTTTCACTCATCATCTTTTAGAAGGGTTCCTTGAGACTGGGCCCGTTGTATTCTTTGATCCAAGACTCCTGGCATCTCATCAGGGTTCATCCCATGGGGGGGGACAAATTGTCCCCTTTGGTAAAGGGTATTCAGAACAGTTTTAGTGGTTTCAACCTTTTCGGCCTGATTTTTTGGGGGATGTCCTGAAGGAAAACGATTAGGTGGATAAATAGGATTTTCATAAATCTCACGGAAGCCTTCCGTTCTGATGTCAATCCACATGTTATGATTGATGATGGTTCGATGCTCTCGAAGCGATTCAATATCGATGGTCGCAGTGATTACTTGTTCCTCAGGATAGGGGGCCTGACGCAACAGCATGCCAGTATAGTCAACTATCAGAGAATGACCTGGGCAAAATCCTTTTGGATAATATTCATGTTTTACCGTTCCCCAATTAGATCCAAGGATATAGCACATATTATCATGAGCCCTTGTTCTACGGGTAAAGGTCCAGAAATCCCAAGGGGGACTGGTTCCTTCCACTTCCTGCATGGCTGTTGGATGACATATCACTTCAACACCATTGTATCCAAGTGCTCGGGAAACTTCTGGTGTTGCTCCATCATGACATGTCATCGTTCCAAGTTTCCCAATTTCAGTGTCCACGACTGGAAAACGTTGACGGATATTGTTTCCAAAAACCCTCGTGTAGTCATCCAGCATGTCATGTGGACTTGTTCCCAATCCAATAGAGGCTGGAATATGCCATTTATGGTATTTCAGGATCACATCACCGGAAGGTCCAATGATAAAGGCCGTATTGAACCATCGATCAGGAAATTCTGGTATTTGTTCGATAACACCACCTCCTGAAATAAAGAGATTGTAGTCTTTTGCTTTGGAGGACAACACATCCAGCTCTGGACCCGGAATAGTAATGGCCATGTCCATAAAAGCTTTCAATCCTGCTTCCCCTTTTCCCGGGGTGGTGACTCCTTGAAGGAAATATTCGGGAAGTACAACAAGACGGACGGGCCGTTCCCAGAAATATCCCACTCCAAAATCGATCAGCTTACAGACTCGTTCTAGATTATTACGGATGTCCTTACGAGATTTAGCAACCGTTACAGCAGGTTGAATAACCATACCGGTATATTTTTCAATTTTTTCTGACATGGTTTTTTGAGATTAGTTGTTTTTGGATTTCATTCCAAAATCTTCGAGCATCACCCCTGCAGTAATGGTTCCCATTGCAGAGATACCACCTCCGGGATGACAAGAAGGCCCTGTCAGATAAAGATTTCGAATCGGTGAACGGTAATTAGCATAACCTGGAAATGGTCTTAAATATCCGCTTTGGGAAAGGAGTCTTTCTCCACCGGTAGTAGTCCCATTGACTAATGATAGATTGTCACGTGCCAGACTGTCTGCTGTGTCAATATATTTTCCAAGAATGTTGTTTTCAGACATGTTGAACGTGTATTCCTGAAGTTTGGGCAGGAGTATTTGATCAACATATTCAGGCCCGATTTCTTCCCAAGAATTTCCATTGGAAAGACGGTTGGGAACAAAAGTATCCATAATCAAGGTGTGCTTTCCTTCTGGAGCACGGGAAGGATCCTTGGTGGTCCAACAGGCTACCCAAAGAAAAGGATTTGACGGAGACTCGCCTGCGCGTATTTCCCTATATTGAAGGTCTAAGTCTTCTACTGATCCAAAAATTCTTTGAAAGGCTGTTTTGTCCATATCACCACCGTTTCTATATTTTGGCGGTTCATTCAAAGCATAATGGACCCTACAGATGCTGACGGAACCAAAAGAGAAATTCCTTGCCATTCGGGTCAGGTCTTCACTGAGATGCTCAGAGTCGATCAAACTCAGAAACGTCTGTTGAGGATCCAAACTGCTTAGCACGGCCATTTTACTCTCAATTTCAGTCCCATCCTCCAGAATAATCCCATAACAATTCTTGTTGGAGTCAATGATGAATTTTTTTACAGAGGCATTGGTCATGATTTTCCCACCACGGGATTCAATCAAACTGGCCAAAGCTTTTGATAGCATCATTGAACCCCCTTCCGGAATGGATTCACCATAATAATGAATTGCCGGAATCATAATGTAGAAGGTTTGTCCGATACCTTGCTGATCCGGAAGGATCTGAGGAGCAAGGGCCCAGCCCAGAATGAATGCTTGGACATGAGGATTTTCGAAATTCTCCTTTACAAAGGCTTTTGCACTTTGGTTATAACTCCTCAATCTACGAAGTCCTTCACGACTGTTTTCCATGGCTGCAGGGAGATAGCTTGGAGGACTGGGAGGTGAAAACATACCTTTGATGAAACCATCCTTGATATGAACGAATTCATCATAAATTTCTCGATAACGCTGAGCATCATTAATTGAATAGTTGGAGATACTTTCTACCGTTTTTTCAATGCTTTTGTAGACTACGATTCCAGGCCCATCATGATTCGGGTGTCCCGTGATTTGATCCTCTGCCCATATATACTTCAGACCATGCTGTTCCAGTTCAGGCTTCATTTCATTGAAAGCTTCATTGGCATGAATCCATACATGGGATGAGCCATAAAGATCATGTTTAAAGCCTGGAAGGGTGACTTCCCTGGTGATCACTCCCCCCCCCACCCATGGATTTCTTTCAGCTACCACTACACTTAAACCTGCCCTGGCCAATACTGCCCCACAGGCCAGAGCATTGTGCCCTCCTCCTGCGATTACAACGTCATATGTTGCCATTATTGATTTTGCATAAAGTTTTTCATGGTTTCCAATACAGCTTCATTTTCATCTTTTTTGCCGATTGTAATTCGAAGGCAATTCTGAGGACTGCCTCCGCTTAATGGTCTGGGAAGGATGCCACGACTTTTTAGTGCATTATCAGCATCAACATTTGTCCGTCCTTCTTCATCTCCAAAATGGATAAGTATGAAATTTGCCATACTATGAATGACCTGAAGACCTACATTTTCAAGTTCCCTTGTCATCCGTTCTCTCCAATAAGCATTATGTTTTTTAACTTTATCTGCATATTCCTTATCCTGAAGAGCCGCTATGGCGGCAGCCATAGAGGGACCGTTGACATTAAAGGTAATACGAATACGCTGCACACTTGCAATGATCTCCAATGGTCCGTACATCCAACCAAGGCGAAGACCGGCAAGCCCGTAGAATTTGGAAAAAGTCCTGGTAACAACAACATTCTTTGAATTAACTGCCCATTGAAGTCCAGACTCGTAATCATTAGCAGTCACATATTCCGCATAAGCTTCATCAAGTAAAAGCAGTACTTGATCTGGTAAAGCCAAGTGTAATTTCTTAATCTCATCTTTTTTCAGGTAGGTTCCAGTGGGATTATTTGGGTTGGCTAGAGCGATCAATTTTGTTTTGGAATTCACTCGCTTCAATAATGCATCAATTTGAGTGACACAATTCATTTCAGGTGCAAAAACAACTTTGGCGCCCTGGCTCAAAGCAAATATTTGGTAAAGCGGGAAACCAAATTCACTGAGAAGCACCTCATCTCCATCATCAACATAGGTTTGAATCAGCATCTGAATCATTTCTGCAGATCCATTACCACATACGATATTTTCTACTGATAATTCATGATGATCCGCAATTATTTCACGGATTTGATGCTGATCCGGGTCAGGATAGCGGTGAATGTTTGTGAGGGCGTCTGAATAGGCCTTGAGGGAATTTGGGCTAGGTCCTAGATTGGATTCATTACTTGAAAGCTTGATTGGTTCAAGGATCCCATCCAATTGACGTTCACCTGGGACATATTCAGGTAATGAGAGTATCGATGTCCGTGGTTGTGGCAGCTTTTGATTCATTGAGGCAACCCTATAGCTTGACCATGACGGATTTTAATTCAGTAAAATTTTCCATGGAATTCCAGCCATTTTCTCTTCCCCATCCTGATTGCTTATATCCTCCAAAAGGGACTGAAAGATCAGGAATTCCATGAGAGTTAATCCATATCAATCCAGCCCGAATAGAAGATGCCATACGGTGGGCTCTTGCTATGTCAGATGTCCAAATGCTTCCAGCAAGCCCAAAATGGGTGTCATTTGCTAATTCAACGGCTTCATCCTCATCTTCAAAAGGCATTACAGTCAAAACAGGTCCGAAAACCTCATTCCGGTACACTGTCATGTCATTCTTTATCTTTGCCATGATAGTCGGTTCATAAAAAAATCCCATTACCGAGACTTCTTCACCCCCGCATATTACTTCAGCACCTTCACTGATAGACGCCCGGACCAAATTGTCGACATAGACCCTATGATTTTCGGAAATCAAAGGCCCCATTTCAGTTTCAGGATCAAATCCTGAACCTAGTTTTAAAGATGTTGCTTTTTTGAGGATACCTTCCAGTATTTCCTCATATTTAGTCTTTTGTATGAATAATCGAGAACCTGCAACACACACCTGACCTGAATTTGAAAAGATTGCTTCTGATGCTCCTATTATGACTTGGGCTGTGTCAGCATCATCAAAGACGATAACAGGAGATTTTCCATCTAATTCCAAGGAAACCTTTTTCAAGTTTCCAGAAGAAGCAGCAATAATTTTTTTTGCTGTAGTTGATGAGCCTGTAAATGCAATTTTATCTATTCCTGGATGATCCACAATGGAGGTTCCAGTTTCAGCATCTCCAGTCACGATGTTGACGACACCTGGAGGAAATCCTGCCATTTCAAAAAACTCACCTAGTTTCAATGTACTCAATGGAGTTTGTTGAGCAGGTTTAAGAATACAGGTACAACCTGCAGCAAGTGCAGGGGCAAGTTTCCAGGCTGCCATCACCAGAGGGCCATTCCAGGGAACCAACAGACCGACAACCCCAACCGGCTCATACTTGGTGTATGCATGAAAATCAATGTTTGGAATGGAAGTTTGAAGAGTTTTTCCCTCCATTTTTGAACACCAACCTGAAAAGTATCGGAACGCTTCTGCGGCTGCAGGCACTTCACCTTCTAGTGCAGATCGATAAAGTTTCCCAGAATCTAATGTTTCCAAAATGGCTAATTCCTGAGCATGACGATCAATCAGTTCAGCGACTTTCCAAAGGAGTTTTGAACGTTGAGCAGGTTTTATGGTGGACCATTCGCCATGCTTAAAAGCTTCTCTAGCAGAACATACTGCTCGGTCGATTTCTTTTTGACCTGAGACACAATATTCTCCGACTACTTCACCATCTGCAGGATTAATGGTTTGCAACCATTTCAGGTGAGATGGACAAATCCACTCACCACCAACTAAAATTGGGCGGGGTTGTTCGAGGAATGTGGTCGTTTGTTTAGAGAAGTCCTCAAGATTATTCATCTTCAGTACTGTTTTGAAGTCAACTTTTCCGTGATCTAGGAGAGAGGATGAATGGCCAAGGAGTTGGAAGTTCTTCTCTCAATTTAACTTCAATCAAAGCTGGTTGGTCAATGCTTAAAGCCCTCTGAAGCACGGGTTGGAGTTCCTTTGGGGAGTTCACCCTTTTTGAGTAAATGCCAAAGCTTTCTGCCAATTTCACAAAATCAGGATTGAACAAATCTGAAGCAATGATGTGCCCTTCAAACCATTCTTTCTGCTGTCGTTGAACATTAGTGAATTTTCCATCGTTAAAAACAATCACGACGACATTGAGATGATATTGAACTGCAGTTGAGAGTTCCTGAAGGTTAAAAAGAAATCCACCATCTCCAGAAATAGAAATTACTTTTTTCCCAGGATTTGCTGCTTGCACCCCCAAAGAAGTAGCGAATCCGTAACCCAAAGTCCCCTGATATCCTGCAGAGACAAAATGCCTGCTTTTAAAAGCCGGGAAAGCATACCAGGATGCAAATCCCACCTGGGTTACTTCATCAACAAAAAAACCATCTTCAGGAAGTTCCTGACGAATGACTTTAAGGTATTCGTACTGCGGCCCAATTTGTTCTTGATATGAACGTGAAAAACCTTGCTTTAAATTAATGAGTTCATCGCGTCGACTCACTCTTTTTCGGTTATTCCGTTCCGTAGCAGGTATCAACTTAATAAGAGCTTTTTTTGCATCTCCTACAATACCTATTTTGGGGGAAGCAATTCTGTCGATTTCTTCAGGATCAATGTCTATCCTCAAAATCGTAAGTTCAGAATCAAGACCCCAATACATTTGTTGGTATTTCAGTCTTGTACCAATAGCCAGGACTACATCTGCATCTCTCCATAATCGGTGGCCTTGCGGAAACGATTGGCTAAGGTAATGTCTATCATCCAATACTCCCTTACCGTTTCTGAAAAAAGTGACAGGAGCCTGCACAAGTTCTGCAAGTTGCATCACCTCCTCAGATGCTTCTTGTGCCCCACCTCCGACAACAATCAGGGGGGTTTCAGCTTTTCCAAGAATTTTTGAAGCCTCTTCAATTAAATCAAGATCAGGATCTGGTACAGATATTTTTTCAGGTTTGAGTAATTCAACTTCCTGCTCTAGAGCCATGACATCCATTGCCATTTCAAGTTCTACCGGTCTTGGACGGCCATTTTGTAATTGTCTGAATGCTTCTTGAACCAATTTTGGGGCCTGATCTGGTTGTTCGATGCGGCTAGCCCATTTTGTAAGTTTCTTCATGATTCCAAGTTGGTCTGGAATTTCATGAAGATATCCCCTTCCAGATCCTATTCCGTGAGATGGAATCTGGCCAGTGATACACAGAACAGGCGAGTTACAGGCGTATGCAGTGCAGAGTGCTGCAGTTGTATTTAAAACTCCAGGCCCGGGTACTACAGAGTAGCTCCCAACTTTTCCTGTTGATCTCGCATAGCCATAAGCCATGTATGCTGAACCTTGTTCATGCCTTGAGTGAATTAAACGTATCTTTCCGTCTGTTTTGTAAACTGCATCAAAAAGATGATCCAACTGACCTCCAGGTAGACCGAATATGGTATCTACTCCATGCAACTCCAAAGATTTTACTATGGCTTCAGCACCACTTAACCAACTCATGACAACGAAATAATTTAGATTTAAACTATCAGAATGGATTGCATATAAAATTTAAAGATAACAAGCGTAAAGGAAATCAATTCAGGGTTTTGGCATTTTCTCGAAGTTGGTATTTCAAAACCTTGCCCATGGTGTTACGTGGCAATTGTTCGAGGACGATGTAGGATTTTGGGTTTTTGAACCGTGCCAGTTGTTCACTGCAAATTTTCCTGGTTTCCATTTCATCGAAGGTCATCCCTGATTTGAGTTCGATGTAGGCAAAGGGCACTTCACCCCAATCGGGGTCCTTTCGTCCGACGACGGCAACATCTGCAACGGCATCGAGTTTTCTCAGAATCGATTCCACTTCTGCAGGATAGATGTTTTCTCCTCCTGAAATGATGATGTCTTTTTTACGGTCATTGATGGTGATGAAGCCTTCTTCATCACGAAATCCGATATCACCGCTCTGGAACCAGCCTTCACGAAAAGCTTCGGAAGTAGCCTTTGGATCGCCCCAGTATTCAAACATCAGGTTTGGGCCTTTAACCCAGAGTTCTCCAGATTCATGAGGAGGGAGTTCCATCCCCGAATCATCAACGATTTTCACATCGCAGTGGAGGGCGGGTTTACCGGTGGAACCGGCTTTGGAATAGGCATCCTCTTTTCTTAAGACTGCAGCTATCGGAGTTGTTTCTGTGGATCCATAAACCTGTCCCACCGGAACTCCACGTTGATGAAAACCCTCAATCAGGTTTTGGGGAACCACTGATGAACCCGTCACTACGAGTCTCAGGCAGGAAAAATCGGTTTGCTCCCACATAGGATTTCGTAATAAGGCCTGCATCGTCACTGGAACCAGAAGCAGAAGGTCCGGGCGGGTCGAGTCGATCAGATTCAAAGTCAGTTCAGGATCGAAACGAGGGCACATTACCACTTCTGCTCCAACATACAATGCGGGGGTGGTTTGGATGTTGAGTGGACCAACGTGGAAAAAAGGGAGCACCGAAAGGATCCGATCGGTGTGTCGCAATTCGTGAAGATGTATGCTGTTCAAGGCATTCCAGAAAAGTGCCTCCTGGGTTAAAACAGCCCCTTTTGGATGACCCGTGGTACCTGAAGTGTAGACGATCATCCAAGGGCTTTCATGCCCTACATTCGGGTTGGAATCATCCAGCCCCTCTGATTCCATAAGATCAGTATGGGATATCCACCCGTTACTAAAGAAATCCAACGAAACCAAATCACATTCCGGAACGCTATCCTTGATGGCCTGAGCATGAACGATGAAATCTTTTTCCACAATCAAGACATGTATTTCGGCATTTTTGGAAATGAAGGCATGTTCCGGAGGAGCAAGCCTCCAGTTCAGAGGGACCAGGATAGCTCCAAGTCTGGCACAGGCAAACATCAGAGCAAGCATATCGGGATGGTTGTAACCTAAAAAGGCCACACGATCCCCTCTGCCCACTCCACTGATGTGTTTAAGTCCCTTTGCCCAGCTACGGCTTCTCTCACAGAGAAAGGAATAGTTCCAGGTCTCCTCAGATTGAGGGTCCTTGAAGATTCTCAGGGCTATTTTTTCAGGCTGAAAATCGGCATGCTTTTCCAGCCAGTTGGAAACGTTCATTTCTCAATGGACATGAAAAATTCGTTCAACACCTGATGGAAGGACTCTTGGTTTTCCAAATGCGCCAGATGCCCCACTTTGGGTATGCAGGCAAACCGTGCTTCAGGAATTTTTGATGCCATCCGTTCCATCATCATTGGTTTTGCATTGGGGTCTTTCTCAGCCGCAACAACCAACACAGGTTGATTCAGTTTAGGAAGATTGTCCCTGCGGTCGAACCCCATGATACACTTCAATGCCTGGATGTAGGCTTCAGTGGAGACACCTTCCACACTTTTCATGGCAAGTTCCATCCCGATTGGGTCTGGATCAACCCCGGTCATCGAACGGATGATATCTGGTGCAAGTTCTACTAGCGTTTTTCCGTTTTGCAAGGGCTCCAGTCTATTTTGCAGATAGTCCTTTTGCCAATTGGCGTCTGTTTTCCCGAATGCCGGGCTCGTAGCGTAGAGCACCATGCTTTTCACTCTTTCAGGAGTTTTTTGCACCAATTCCTGAAGCAGCATTCCCCCAAAGGAATGTCCAACGAAATGGGCGCTTTCGATTTCAAGTTCCTCCAACGATGCCTGAAGGACATCGAGCAAGGAGGGAAAGGTGAAGATTTCTGACGGTACCGAACCTCCATAACCTGGAGCATTCCAGGCCACCGTCAGGTAGCGAGTTGAAAATTCCTCAAGTTGGAATTCCCATGAAGAAGCANCCGACCCGACTCCATGGAGAAAAATCAATGCCGGATTTCTTGTTTCTCCCTTTACCAGGCACTCTGCTCCGCAGGGCAACCTCATGCTAGTTCTCCCTGAAGTTCCCCCTGACGGACGATCACTTCATCATCAAGCCTGATCGTACAACCCTTGAGTGGAAGGNCGAAATGCCCCTGGGTGTAGCGGCCTGCAAATTCGTTGGCTCCGGTGGAATACAGGAAATTGCCTGCAAAAGCACGAAGTTCGGTCCCGTTCGTGTCACGCTGGTCATACATCGTCAGGGATTCATAACGTGCTCCTGGATTCATGCCCCAGCCAACGTGGGAGACCGCATAAGCCTCAGGATCGGACCATGCNGNAAAATAACGCCGAAAGAGTTCTGCATCGGTTCCTTCTCCTTCAATGGAAACCACATAATCATTTTCAATTTTTAAAATGACAGGTTTTTCCAGGTACCGTTTGAAGGTCAGGTTGATGTCTCCAGAATCCATTACCAGTAGGCCATTGACCGTGTTTTTGCGTGGGAAACTGACCACAATTCCTCCAGGCCAGTGGGCCACGGTTCCAGGTTTTGTGGTAAAACCCCAGTTGCCTAGGGCAGGAGTATCGTTGAGATCGATCCGGAGATCCGTTCCTGCCTCCGAAGTAACCGTCATCAAGCTACATTGACGGGCTTTTTTTACACCCATCCTGACCTTCTCCTCGAGTCCGGGTTGGGGCATGCAACGCTCTAAAGCATCAGGATGTTCATTACTGACCATCATAACCCTCGCGCCACCCGAGAGGATTTCCGGAAGTTCCTGGGCATGGAGTAAACCTTCCAGAGTACAGTCCACAATCAGCGGAGTGTCTTTCAGAAGCCTCAACAGGTTCGTCTGATTTGCGAGCACCAACGAGGCCCCGGTGGATCTGACCGGAACCGGAACTGTTTGTGGAGGGGTCGGAAGTTTGAGGAAGAAGGGCTGGGTTCCAAGGTTCAAGAGGGCGAGTTCCGCCAAATGAACATTCAGTTCACGGGATTGGGTTTCTGAAACCAACGCCACTGGCTGATCTGAAGAGGCTCCGCAAAGTTCAAAGACTCGTGCGAAAGCCTTGATCCATTTCGCCTCGATCCGGTCGTTAAGCATGCTTTAAAAACTTGAATTGAAAGCAGGTTCCTACCTTATTCATGCATTCGCGGAAACCTTAGGAAAAACTGTAAGAAAAGTAAAGNAAGGCTTAGTTCGAAAGAGGGTCTTGTTCTCCAGGTTCGTAGAGAGATTCCTTACCCAGACGTTCCAGGCATATTTCTGCCGTCCAGGGAAGCATCAGTGANCCGCAGCGGCTGTCCCGGTACATTCTCTCCAGAGGGAGGGATTTAAGCATGGAATGTCCCCCGCAGCTTCGAATGGCCATCTGACACATGTTGTTGGCATTTTCCATTACGGTGTATTGAGCGGCATAGGCCCTGAGTCGTTCTTCCTTCGAAGGGTCCGGGCCAGCTTCAGATATGACCTGAAACCAAAGGGATTTAGATTGCTCCAGCATGATGCGCATCTGGGACAGACTATGTTGTTTGACGGGATGCATGCGCCTGATGATGGTCATGCCAGGAATTTCTCCACGCAGATATCGGATGGTGAAGTCGAAAGCACCCTGCATGATGCCAAGATAAGTGGGAGTCAGGCTCATGAACATGTGAGGCCAGCGCATCACGGCTTCGTGATATAGACCGCAGGGCATGAGCTGAGCGTCATCAGGAACTTCTACGTTGTTCAACAGAAGAGTTCTCGAAACCGTACCNCGCATTCCGAGTGGATCCCAATCTCCGGTGACTTCTACACCTTCCTGATTGGCGGGCACAGCGATGTATAGGGTATCCTTTCGGCTCAACCGGGGTTTATCTTCCGTGGCCAGAATTCCGTAGTAATCGGCGTTGCCCGAGAGAGAAGCAAATACTTTTTTCCCGTTGATGACCCAGCCATTGTCAGTTTTGGTCGCTCGTGTTCCAAAAGGTNTTTTTCCCGCAGCTGCCGCATTTCCTTCAGAAAATGGCTGTGAATAAACAGCCCCATGTTCCAGGATTCTCTGGTAGTGCAGAGAGCGGCCTTGATGAAGCTGAGCAAGTTTCTGCTGATCGAGATCNAGGGAATCGGCCAGTTCTCCTGTCCAAAGGCAAGAACAAACGTGCATGTTAAAGGTNAGAGCAGTCGTTCCGCAATAGCGCCCTATTTCTGCGGCAGCNAGCATNTAGGACTTGAAATCAGCTCCTATACCACCTTCNGAAGAAGGAATACAGATCCCAAGCATTCCCTCTTTCTTCAAATCCTCATAATTTTCTACAGGAAATGAGGCTTCACGATCCCATTTTTCGGCTCTGGGAGCAAAGGATTCACTACCCATTTTGCGTGCTTTTTCACAAAGTTCTGTCTGGAAGTTGGAAAGTTTCCAGCTGTTAGGATCGAATAAGGGAGCGTCAGCTTCTATGGAATCAATGATCTGGGTCATGCCGGTTCAGGGTGAAGGGGTTGACTTTTTTTAGCCTCGCGGGCATCCAGACCTTCATTGAAGGAGCGAATGGCCCGGTCTCCGAGGATCTGCTGATGCACTTCCGAGGCACCTTCGTAGATCCGTAATGCACGGATTTCACGATAGAGTGATTCCACGGCATTTCCTTTTTCTACCCCTCGTGCCCCAAAAAGCTGAACTGCCGCATCAATCACCTGCTGTGCACTTTCGGTGGCGTAAAGTTTCGCCATCGANGATTCTCGGGTAGCCCGTCCTGTTCCCTGATCATGAGCCCAGGCTGCACGATAGACGAGCAAGGCGGACGAATCGACCTTCAAGTCCATCTCTCCGAGCCGGGTTCGGATGACAGGCATTTTCTGCATCGACTGNCCATACATTTNCCGGGNGCCACTGTATCGGAGTGCTTCNTCNAGAGCTCTTCTGGCAAAACCGAGTGCTGCGGCACCGACGGTGGGACGAAAGATGTCCAGAGTGGCCATGGCGGTGGCGAATCCCTTCCCTTCTTCGCCAAGCAGGGTGTTTTGGTGGAGGAAGACATCATTCAGTTCCAACCTGGCCAGAGGATGAGGAGCCATCACTTCTTGTCTTTCCGCAATGGAGAGTCCAGGATTGTCTGCCTGGAGCAGGAATGCGCTAATTCCAGATGTACCTGACTGATCACCAGTCCTAGCAAATAGGGTATAAAAGTCAGCAATTCCACCATTGGAAATCCAGGATTTTTCACCGTTCAATTTCCAACCATTCTGAGTTGGTATAGCGCGAGCCTTCATGGAGGCCACATCGGAGCCGGCTTCAGGTTCACTGAGGGCGAATCCCGCAATCTTCCTGCCTTCCGAAACAGCATTCAGGATATTTTGCTGTTGTTCGGGATTTCCCAAAATGGAGACAGCACCACTGCCAAGTCCCTGCATGGCAAATGAAAAATCCGCAAGTGCGTCATAACGTGCCAGGGTCTCGCGGATCAAACAGAGGGAGCGGACGTCGAGTTTTTCCGTCCGTCCGCCAAAGGCTTGGGGAACACACCACTTGAGCCAGCCCCCCTCTGCCAGNATCTGAACCCGTTGACGGCATCCTTCATCGGTGTCTTCGACTGTGCCACCATGATCCGGCCACTCGGTATGCCTGCACCATTCATCGAGCTCATCTGCAAGTTGCCGATGGCGTTTCTCAAAAAAAGGCAATTCCAGATAACTCCGATCCGGCATCATTTTCCTTCAAAGATAGGTTTTTCCTTGGCCACATAAGCCTCAAAGGCACGCTTGAAATCTCTAGTCTGCATACATAACGCCTGGGCTTGAGCTTCTGCTTCAATGGACTGCTCCAAACTCATGTTCCATTCCTGATTGAGCATCGTCTTGGTCATGGAATGCGCAAAANTTGGTCCGGCAATGAGTTTTCTTGCAGATTCAGAGGCATGTTCGAGCAATGTTTCAGGGGCAAAGATTTGATTGAAAAACCCCCATGCAGCTCCTTCTTCAGAGCTCATGCTTCTTCCGCTGAATAGCAGTTCTGAAGCACGGCCCTGCCCAATCAACCTTGGCAGCATCGAGCAGGCACCCATATCACATCCGGCAAGTCCGACACGGGTGAAGAGGAAAGCGACTTTGGCTTCAGGAGTTCCAAAACGAAGGTCGCATGCCATGGCAATGGCGGCACCTGCTCCGGCACAGATGCCATCGATGGCTGCCAACACAGGTTGTGGACAGGCTCGGATGGCTTTAACCACATCTCCGGTCATCCGTGTGAACTCCAGCAATTCCTTCATGTTCATTTGTGTCAATGGACCGATGATCTCATGAACATCTCCACCCGAGCAGAAATTTCCACCGGAACCGTTGATNATGACCGATTTGATTTCATCGGAGTAACAGAGGTCCCGGAACGTGTCACGCAGTTCGGCATAGGAATCGAAAGTCAACGGGTTTTTACGTTCCGGGNGATTCAGGGTGATGACTCCCAGGCCATCCAAGTGCTCCCACTGGAAATGCTGAGGTGTCTGAATACTTCGGTTATTCATGGTCTTTTTGGGGATACATTTCTCCATTTGCTGTTGGAAGAAAATTTTCAGGAATGACTGCAGTAGTTTCAATTTCCACCTTTGCCCGTGCTTCGATCAGTTCTGATACAGCGACGACACTCATGACCGGATAATGCTTGCCGATGATTTCACGGTAGGCCTTACCAATTTCCTTTTGTTGCTCAAGGTATTCCTGCCTGGATGTCACGAACCAGGTCATCCGCACGATATGCTCTGGATTTGCTCCAGCTTCTGAAAGTACGGCAATCGTGTTGGAAAATGTTTGTCGGGCTTGTTCCCAAAAAACATCGGATTCAAAAATTCCTTCCGGAGTCCACCCGATCTGACCCGCAACAAATACCAAACGTCCATTTGCGGCGATTCCATTGGAATAACCTTTAGGTCTGGGCCAATGAGGAGGATTGAGAATTTGCATCATGATCTTATTCTTGACGTAGCCTGAATCGCTGGATCTTACCGGTTTCGGTTTTTGGAAGGCTTTCCCGATATTCGATGCTGCGGGGGTATTTATAAGGAGCAATGGTCTGTTTGACAAAATCCTGCAGGGTTTGGGTCATTTCTTCACTTCCATCGAATCCTGAACGTAGCACCACAAAAGCTTTAACCAGGCTTCCCCGTTGATCATCCGGAATTCCGACAACCGCACATTCGGCTACGGAAGTGTGGCCCATCATGGCAGCTTCCACCTCAGGACCTGCAATGTTGTAGCCTCCTGAAATGATCATGTCGTCACTGCGTGCCTGAAACCAGAAATAGCCATCCTCATCCATCTGGTAGGCATCTCCGGTAAGGTTCCAGCCGTTACGGACATATTTCTGCTGACGTTGATCATCCAGGTAGGTACAGCCTGTTGGGCCTCTCACGGCAAGCTGTCCTGTGGTCCCAGAGGGAACAGGATTCATGGTTTCATCAACGACCATTGCTTCGTACCCAGGAACGGGAACTCCTGTTGAACCGGGCTTGAGGGCATCTTTGCGTGAAGAAATGAAAATGTGAAGCATTTCGGTGGAGCCGATGCCGTCCAGAATCTCGATGCCCGTTTTTTCCTTCCATTCTACAAACGTTGGCCGGGGTAAAGTTTCCCCTGCAGAAACACATTTACCTAAAGTGTCCGGAATCTTGTCTGCCATGTTCCCGAGCATGAAACGGTATGCTGTGGGGGAAGTCACCATCACTGTTGCTTTGTGTCGTGAAGCAGCTTCGAGCAATTTGTCAGGTGCAGGTTGTTCCACCAGAATGGTGGAAGCCCTGACGTCGAGGGGAAAAAGACCTATTCCACCTAGGCCAAACGTGAATGCCAGCGGAGGACTGCCGATGAAGCGGTCTTCGGAATTCGGCTGAAGGCATTGACGACTGTAGGCGTGACACATGGTCAGCATGTCCTGATGTGAATGAACTGCAGCTTTAGGTTTTCCTGTTGTTCCAGAAGTGAAAGCGATCAGGCAGGGGTCCTCTTTGAAAGTGGCAAGATTTTCAAAATCGACGGGTTTTCCTTTTTTCCGTTCATCAAGTTCCCCATCCCGGAAACTGACCAATTGTTCCAGACAACTCCCGCTTTTGATTTTTTTCAGTTCTTCCATGAGGCGGCTGTCGCAAAAAGCAATGGAAACACGGGCCTTGTTGATGATTGTTTGGAGTTCGACGGAACGCAGCAACGGCATAGTGGAAACTGCAACTCCACCTGCTTTTATCACTCCAAACCATGCGGCTAGCATGGAATAACTGTTCGGAGCTCGAAGGAGGACACGATTCCCTGGGATCATATTCAGGTCTTCTACCAGAACCCGTGCAATTTGATTCGAGTCTTTTTGCAAATCAGCATAACTCCATTCACCCTCATCCATAATCACCGCTATTTTGATCCCATTTCCTTCTTTGATTGCATCATCCAGTAAAGGTTCTGCACAGTTGAGGATTTCAGGATAACCGAAGGTTTCCAGGTTGATCAGATCAGGCAGTTCGGTCTTCTGTGGGAGGAACTGTTGAACGAAAAGATCGTGGTGTGCAGTCATGGTTACTCCTTTCTTAAGAATGATACAGGATCATTGTTTTTCAAGGCTGGACCTGATTTTCTTCAAGTATTCTCCAAAATCATCTTCCTGACCACGGATTCCGGACATTAGTGTCGATATCCAATCCCTATGTTCATGGGCCATTTCAAGGAAGGTGTGTCTCCCTCTTTCACTCAGGCATACGGTTTGTTTCCGGCGATCTTCAGGTTGATGTTTCAGATTCAGCCATCCCTTTTCAGTAAGACGCCGTACTACCCCTGTTACATTACCGTTGGAAACAAGCAGGTATTCCGAAAGTTCAGACATGGTCATAGGGCGGTCTACACGTTCCAATGCGGATAACAGGTCAAACTGTGGGAGAGTAATTTGAAACCTTTCACGAAGCCTGCGGCGAACTTCGTTCTCTATCATGGTGGAACAATGAAGCCAGCGGAGCCATAGGCGCAATGGTCTTTTGTCTTCTGAATTCTTCAAAAAGACTTTCCAGCTTTCAAGGGTTTCTGACTCAAAGAACACATCCTCACATTTTTTTTAGATGGGCCCTGACTGAGCTGCCCGTTCCAGATTACGTTCCAATTGCTGTTTTCCAGAGAGGTATTGAACCGGCCAGGGTTGTTCTGCATATCCCTGTTCCGCTGCTGCATGAAGTGTCCAGAAGGGGTCGCTCAGATGGGGTCTGGCCAGGCAGCAGAGGTCAGCCCTACCTGCAGCAAGAATCGAATTCAAGTGGTCAGGTTCATAGATGTTGCCGACTGCCATCACCGGGATTCTTTCCTCATTTCGGATATGATCCGCAAAAGGGGTTTGATACATTCTTCCGTAGATTGGATTGGCATCCGGATGGGTTTGCCCGCTGGAAACATCGATCATGTCACAGCCTGCTTCATGGAAGGCTTTAGCCATCTTCACACTTTCATGAATATCAACCCCTCCAGGCATCCAGTCACTGGCCGAAAGCCTGATGGACATTGGCTTGTGCTCAGGCCACACTTTGCGCATGGCCCGGAATACTTCTAGTGGGAAACGTAAGCGATTTTCAAGGCTGCCACCATATTCGTCTGTTCGTATATTGTTGAGGGGTGTCAGGAACATCGACAGCAAATAGCCATGAGCGCAATGAAGTTCCAGCCAATCAAATCCGGCCTCATCCGATCTTCCAGCTGCCCTGACGAATTCCTCTTTGATCTGCTGCATGTCTTCCAGGGACATTTCCCGGGGGACCTGATTCTCTGGTGAATACGGTACCGGAGAAGGTCCCATGAGAGGCCAGTTGCCGCTTTCCAGGGGCTGATCAAGGCCTTCCCACATTTTTTTGGTCGACCCTTTGGGGCCCGCATGGCCTACCTGGATCGCCATTTTTGCAGGAGTGTTTTCGTGGACGAAATCCACGATCCGTTTCCATGCAACAACCTGTTTGTCATTGTAGATTCCTGCGCAACCAGGCGTGATTCGACCTTCCGGAGAGATGTCCGTCATTTCGGTGAAGAGCAGGCCTGCACCGCCCTGAGCTCGGGAACCATAATGAACGAGGTGAAAATCTCCGGGCATGCCTTCCTCGGAACTGTACATCGACATGGGTGAGACCACGACCCGGTTGGAGAGTTCCAGTTCACGGATTTGATAGGGAACAAACATTGGTGGAGTTGATTTTTGGCCCTTCCCGTGATTTGTTCTGTCGGCAAACCATTTTTCCACTCCTTCCAGCCAGTTCCTGTCACGAAGTCTGAGGTTTTCATGGCTCACACGCTGACTGCGTGTGAGCAGACTGTAGGCAAACTGGATCGGTTCCAAATCCAGATAACGTTCTACATTCTCGAACCACTCGGTACTGTTCCGGGCGGTACTCTGAAGTCTCAAGACTTCAATTCGACGCAACTCCTCATAGTCGAGGAGTGCTTGATCAAGAGGTTTGCCACGGTGAAGTTCATCGGCGAGGTCGATGGCATCTTCAAAGGCCAACTTGGTTCCAGAACCAATCGAAAAATGTGCTGTATGTGCGGCATCTCCAAGAAGTACCACCTTACCGTGTGACCACCTTTCACAGCTGATCCTCCGGAAATTGAGCCACATTGCAGAACCACGGAGATGCCTGGCGTTACTCATCAATCGGTGCCCGTCCAGATATTCCGAAAAAAGGTTTTCACAGGCAGTAATGGAATCTTCCTGGCTCATTTGGTCAAAGCCCGAACCCTTCCAAGTTTCTTCGGTGCACTCAATGATGAAAGTGCTGGTCTCACGGTCAAAGCGGTAGGCATGAGCCCAAATCCATCCGTGCACGGTTTTTTTAAAAATGAAGGTGAAGGCTTCGAAAACCTTGTGCGTACCAAGCCAGACAAAACGGTTGGCCCGGACATCGATATCAGGACGGAAATGCTCGGCATAAAGATCGCGAATGGCACTGTTGATGCCATCGCAGGCAACGATCAGGTCCGCATCCGAAAAGCGGTCGATGTCGCTGGCTTCTTGTTCGAATCGAAGCTCAACTCCAAGTTCGACGGCACGTTTCTGGAGCAAATTCAATAGCCGCTGACGTCCCAACCCGCAAAAACCATGTCCTCCGGAACGGATGACTCTGCCTTGGTAGTGAACGTCTATGTCATCCCAATGTGCAAATTGATCGAGGACCCAATCCGCGCTTTGTGGATCATTTTCCTGTAAACGTTCCATGGTCTGGTCAGAAAAAACCACCCCCCAGCCAAAGGTGTCGTTTGCACGGTTCCGTTCCAGGACAATAATTTGATGTTCCGGATTCCTTAACTTCATGCTGATGCCAAAATAGAGTCCACCTGGACCTCCACCGATACAGACTGCTTTCATTTTTCCTTCCCTCCAATAAATCAGGCTTTTTTAAATGAGAACCTAAAAAAAATCATCATGAATGCCAAGATTATTTTAAGCTTAAAATAATTTTCAAACAAAGTGTTTTTGTTGCACAGTTTATCTTCTGAAGGTTTAGCCTTTGGGACTTGATGTTCAAGAAATCAGAACGCTTGAAGTTATTTGAGTAGTTTAGATGGAGCCCACCACGTAATTTTACCCATTTTCCTGACAGTTTGGGGATGATATTTAGAAAAGGGGGACTTGTTTTTTCAATCAGGAAAATGGTTCAAAGACATAAGAAAACAAAATCGGGTTTCTGCAGTGATCTTCAATATTTTTTTACAAAATAAATCAACAGCCTTTTGATCAAGAAGATGAACAGAATTCCTGAAAAACCAAGACTGCTCAAGATTCTCAAAGATGACGGATTCAATGTCCCGGATTTTTATTTCATAAGTGGAGAGGATTTTGACGAAGGAAACTTCTTGGAACTTCAGGAATTTCTAAATCGTTCCTGTACGAGTTTCAAAGTGATAGTGAGAAGTGCACATCCACAAGAAGATCGTTTCAAAGGAGGAACCTTTGACTCACTGGAGACCAACTGTGACATTACGGGTGTTCAATATGCCCGAAACCGGATCACCAAACTCGCCCGCCATGCTAAACGCCTAAACATTCTGCGCCAGCAGAGATTTAATGGTGCTCCACAAATCGATATCGACCAGATGGGGATAATGGTCATGCAGTACATCGAAGGACTGCAGGTGATGGCCAAACAGTTGGGAGATCAATGGGAATTTGGAATATCGGGATTTGCCAAGGAAAAGGTCCCGGTTGAATCCTACATCACCCGCAGGCCTCCGGATGAACGTTTACTTGAACTTTCAGACACGATCCAAAGGCATCTCGGCTTCCGCTGTGAAATCGAATACATCCTTGATTACAGCGGTGTCATACATGTGGTGCAGGCCCGTGATATTTCTCTCATCGACCTTCTTGAACAAAACCGTTTTGAGCAAACCCTGAGACTTGACGGAATCCGCCGTTTAAGAAAACGGAACAACTATCGGGAACGGGTGATCTACACGATGGATAATCCATCCATCTACGAACGAATAATGGCAATGAGTTCGGAGTTATTGAGGGAACAGGAGAGGGTTGAAGAGAAGTTCGGGAAAATCCTGAAAGTGATTGAAGAGTATGAACAGGAACTCGAACAGTTTTCATTGAAATACCAGTACTATGCGGTGTTGGGTCTCAAAATACGTATTCCCGATGAACTTTTCCACAAAGCCAGTCACTGCCTCAATGAACTGCCTGATTATCAAGCCCGGTTGACCCAGGTCCTCCTGGAAAATCAGTACCAGATCGATTATTTCCTTTCGGAAGCCGATACGATTCTGGCCAAGGACCGACTTCACCTGAATCTATGCACCCATGCCGCATATGGTGTAGACAGTGTCCGCAATCCGCTTTGGTTCATTCACTGGACGCCTGAACATCATGATGCAGTAGTAAACCAATTTAGAAAACTGGGGTTCAAAACAAAAGATATGATCGGGATTGAAATCAGTCCTGAGGAAAGGCCCATGGTTTACCGGCTCTAGAACTTTTAATGTTTAGCGTTTTTGGCTCAGTCCTTAAATGCGGTTCACCCTACTATTGATGATGAATGGGAAGAAACTTTTTTAATCCGAAAAGCGAGGTTTTCAGGAGTAATTGAATAGCAACTCACTTAATGGATTTCTCCAAATCCTCATGGATTCCACAGGCATAACGGTGCAGGAAAGTATCCGGAAACCCCTTAAATTCCTTGACAGACTGAATGGATTCAGTTCTGCGGACCCCGCAGTATTTTCCGACAGGAAGAAGTACCTAAGGCTGCAGAGAAATATCACGCTGCTGATGTTTTGTTCCGCGATGATCCCCCTGCTATTCGTCGAATTGCTCTTTTATTTTCAGTACGAGTCCCCTGTCAGGCATTCCGAACATTCCGGCATCAGCGTTGAGGCAGAAAGAATCAGGCAGGATTATGAACTGTTTCTGCAGGAAAGACTCTCAGGACTTCGCTCCCTTGCGGCTTTTTATGGATTCGAACAACTCAGTGACTCAGGTTTTCTTGCAGAAAGACTGCAGATTCTAAAAGAGGAGTTCAAAGGTTTCGAGGATCTTGGGGTTTTAGATCACAGAGGCCTGATGAGAGGCTATGCGGGGCCCTATTCACTGGAAGACAGGGATTTTTCAAACAGCAAGTGGTTCCAGAAAATCAGTCGTGAGCAGACCTGTTGTGTTCGGGCCAGTCATGCAGCACAGCCTTTATTCATCCTCTCGGTGAGGACGATTTCTGCAAAAGGACAACCATGGTTTGTCAGGGCTGCGATTTTACCTGAGGTAATGGCAACTCTGGCCAGTCCTCCCGGACTGGATACTGGAATGGAAGTTCTACTCACCAATCGTAGTGGGATTCTTCAGACCCCTTCAATTCGTTTCGGGCCGATTTTAAATAAGCTTCCTTTTCATTTTGAAAACAAATCCGAAAAGCCTGGTCCGATTGAAACCGTTGATATTCATGGAGAGAAGGTACAGATAGGTTATTCCCGGTTCCGTGAATTTGACTACGTTCTGCTAACGGTTCGATCCCCTTTAGAGGAAAAGACGGCATGGTCACTCTTCAGTAAGGAACTCCTACTGATTCTGCTGGTGTCCGGGGGTTTGATTTACTTTCTCTCAAACCGGTTGGCTGGTGCCATGATCCAAAGGATCCAGCATGCGGATGAAAAAAAAGACCTTGCCTTCCGAGAACTCGAACACAGCCACAAACTTTCTTCAATCGGCCGCCTTGCGGCAGGTGTGGCCCATGAGATTAATAATCCTCTTGCCATCATCAACCAGAAGGTTGGCCTGATCCGGGATCTCATTGAGTGTTCCAGTGACGGGACAGAGCTTAAAGGGATTTCAGAAAGTATTACTGACATCACCAGGAGTCCAGACTGTAAGATTTACCGGCTTACCGATGAGATCGTTAATGCTGTCGTTCGTTGCAGAAGCATAACCCACAGGCTTTTGTATTTTTCCAGCCGGATGGAACCCAGTAAGGAGGCAATGGATCTCAATGAGTTGATTCGGGAAGTACTGAGGGTGCTGAATCATGCCTTTCTGGAACGTCAGGCAAAGGTCGATTTTGATCTGGCAGATGACCTGCCTCTGCTCCATGCGGACCGGGGACTGCTTCAGCAGGCATTATTCAATATTTTCAACAATGCAGTGGAAGCAATTCCTGTCAAGGGGAAGATCCTTGTCAGTACCCGACTTGAAGCAGTCAGAACGGGTGAGTTGAAACAACCTGAGGCGGGTGCAGGGGTTTTCGTGGTCAACATCGAAGACAACGGGGAAGGAATTTCCAAGGAAAATCTCGAACAAATCTTTGAACCTTTTTGGCTATGTTATAGCAAAATGTTGTGAGATGTTTTTCGTAGAAATGAATGAGCAATCAGCCAGCAACGCATAATGAA